>JALYZC010000103.1 GCA_030945905.1 Actinomycetota bacterium | reverse complement strand
GCGGGGCCGCCGGGCGCAGGGCGGCGCCTCGACGCCGAGGGCGGCGAGCACCCCCAGCTCCGCCGGCCCGAGCGCCATCCCCGCGCGCAGCACCACGTCGCCCGCCCGGATGTCCTCGCCCGCGCGGCGCACATGATGGCCCGAGTGCACCGTCGCGGTCACCTCGACCTCGCCATCGTGCGCCTCTCGGGTGTCCTCCACCGGCACGACGGCGTCGGCCGTCTCGGGCACCATCGCTCCGGTCGAGATGCGGATGGCATGGCCGGGGCTCAGCGTCACGCGGGCCGGGCGCCCGGCCCGCGACTCGCCGACGACGCGCAGCACCGTGGGCGGCGTTGCAGTGTCGGCCGCCAACACCGCGAAGCCGTCCATCGCCGAGTTGTCGAAGCCCGGCACGTCCTGCTCGGCTGACACGTCGTTCGCCAGAATGCGGTCCAGCGCCTCGTCGAGGGCCACTGGGTGGCTGGCGAGCGGCCGGACGCGGGCCAGCACGCGCCGGCGGGCCTCTTCGACGTCGATTGCATGCTCGGCCACGGCTCCCTGTATACCGGGACGATGCACACGATGGCCACTCCCATCGTCGCGGTCCTCGCCGGCGGCGCCGGCCGCCGCATGGGAACCCCGAAGGCCGGCGTCGAGCTCGGCGGACGCGCCCTCATCACCTATCCCCTGGGCGCCGCACGAGGCGCCGGGCTCGAGGCCGTGGTGGTCGCCAAGGCCGACACATCGCTGCCGCCGCTCGAGGCGACGGTGTGGGCCGAGCCCGCGCAGCCTCGGCACCCTCTGCGAGGCCTGGTCACCGCGCTCGAGCGCGCAGATGGACGGCCGGTGCTCGCGCTCGGCTGCGACCTGCCCTTCGTGACGAGCGATCTCCTGGCGTGGCTTGCCCGGTTGCCCCAGTGTACGGCGGTCCCTTGCGTGGACGGGCGCCTGCAGCCGCTGCTGGCCCGCTATGACCCAGGTGCGGTGGGGAGGCTCAGCGCCGCCTTGACGGACGAGCAGCCGCTCCGCCAGGCGGTGGAAGGGCTGCGTCCCCGTCCGATTCTCGAGGCGCAGCTGCGGCGCTTTGGCGCGCCGGCGCGTCTCACCTTCAACGTGAACACCCCCGCGGACCTGGCCGAGGCCGAGCGCCTGGCCGGTGCACAGGGCCCGCCGACCTGCGGCTAGGCCTCCGGGGCGTCAGCGTGGACTGCGCGGGCGATCGCCAGCGCCTCCTCGGGCGAGCGGCCCGCTCGAGCGCTCAGCCAGCATGCCACCGGCGCGGCGACGCGCTCGGAGGCGTGGGCGGCCTCGCCCGCGAGCTCGAGCAGGACCGCGAACTCCTCCGGCGTCGGCGCCTCGGCGTCCAGACGCCGGGCGTAGGCCTCGATCCACTCCTGCGCGGTCATCGTCATGACCACGTTATCCACACCCGGCGGCCTCGCGAGGCGCCCGAGCCGGCCGCTCAGCCCTGCGGATCGTCGGCGGCGTCACCGCCCGAGATCGTGTTCCACGCGCCGTTGGCGCACTCCGGGCAGGGAGGCAGGCTCTGCGTCGAGCCCACATCGATCTGGTTGCCGCACTGGGTGCACTGGTATGTGCCTGCGCTCACGTCGCTGCCTGCCGGTACTGGCTCTGCCATGTCGACCTCCTCATTGGTGTGGTCCGCCGTCAACACCTACCCCCGGGCTCTGCGCGATACGCGAACCCGACCCCGGTCCGGGGAGGGGGTGTCGCCGGATGGCGCGGCCCCCCTCCCAGACCCAGGTCAGCGGGCGCCGGGGTCCGTCTCGATCTGCTCCTTGCGGACCTCCTCGGCGACCTCGCGCTCCTCGGTGACGGTCTCCTTGTCCAGGCGCACGCGCTCCTTGGGGACGACGCGCTTCTCGACGACCGGCACCTCCTCGTGCAGCACGACCTCGTGCTCCTCTTCGGAGATCGGGGGACCGTCGGTGGCCTGCTCGACATTGCCCTCGGTGATCGGCTCTCGCTCTACGCGGACTTCTTCGCGCTGGACGGGGACCGTCTGCGTGACGTGCTCGGTGACCACGTACTTGCGCAGGCGAACGCGCCCGCTCTCCCGACGCTGCGTACCGATGCGCACCTCCTCCTCGGAGCGGGTCATGGCATCGTCGGTCGTGGGGCCGCTGGTGTCGTGACCCACGGGCTCGTCCTGCGTCTGGCCGCCGGGCACCCCCGTGGCGGTCACGCTGCCGCTCTCGTCGTAGGGCACGCCATAGTGGCGAAACAGGTTCGCCTCCTCTTCCTCGGAGAGCTGGCCGTCGGGATCGACGCGCGGCGCGTCCTTGACCTGAGCCTTGTTCACCGCGGCTCGGACGTCCTCACCGCTCGGCGCGGCCCCGGCCAACGGTACGAAGCTCGACTTCCCTCCGAAGAGACCCGTGTTCACCAGCGCCCACTCGGGCTGGTCGGTCTGCTGATCGATGTAGATCGCCTCGACCGTGCCGATCTTGTCACCGTCGGCGTCCACAACCGTGCGTCCGTCCCACTCGTATGCGTCCGTCATATGCATCTCCTCACCTCCGCTGATTGGACTTGTGCAAGCCCTCCTGGCGCGCTTGCGTCCCGCCGAGCCTGGAGGACCCGACCGGTCGTCTGCCCACCTCTGCGGCTTCCACGTTGCGGCTATCGTCGATCGTCAACGCGTCTTCGCCCGCATCTGCCGCGTACCAACTGGGACCGGAGCCCTGCCGCTGGAGTTACACCGGGGGTGCCGAGGCCGTCTGCGGGCGCCGGGCGGAGCTAAGTTGGCGCAATCGCGTCGCCTGCGCGGGGCCTCGGTTACGGAGCCGTCGTGCGGGGGATGGTCATGATGACTGGGGCGCCCCGAGAAAACGCCCTCCTAGCTTGAAAGGAACACCCATGGTCGAGCTCGACAACATCCGGGACTGGCGGGGGCAGGAAGTGGTCGACCCCGACGGAGAGAAGATCGGCAAGCTCGAAGACGTCTACTTCGACATCGAGTCGGACGAGCCGCACTTCGCCCGTGTGAAGACGGGCCTGTTCGGCCGACGGCTTACGTTCGTCCCGCTCATGGACGCCGTGGCCGGCCGAGACCGGCTGGAGGTGGCCTACGCCAAGGATCGCGTCAAGGACGCTCCCACCATCGATCCCGACGGCGAGCTCTCCGATCAGGAGGAGGCCGACGTCTACCGCTTCTACGGGATGGACTACTCCCCCAGCTCGACGGGAGGCCGGAGGTTGGCGCGCCGCTGAGGCGAGAGCTGTAACCGTGAGCCGACGCCGGCGGTCCCACCAATACCGATCGACCCAGAGAAACACGAAAGGAACCGAGCATGGCGACGCAACCTGCCCAAGCCGCATCGACGGACAATCCGAAGGATCCCGATTCACCACTGCGCAGCGGCCGCGGCGACACCACGATCGCCGATGGCGTCGTGACCAAGGTCGCCGGCATCGCCGCTCGCGAGGTGGCCGGCGTGCACGACCTCGGCGGTGGTGCGGTCCGCGCCATCGGCGCAATGACGCAGAGGGTGGGCATCGGCGACGAGCGCACGCAGGGCGTGACGGTGGAGGCCGGCGAGCGCGAGGCGGCCGTCGACCTGACGATCGTGGTCGAGTACGGCGAGCCGATTCCCCGCGTGGCCGAGGCGCTCCGTGAGAATGTGATCCGGCGCATCGAAGGTCTCACCGGGCTGTCGGTCACCGAGGTCAACATCGCGGTCAGCGACCTCCATTTCCCCGGCGACGATCAGCCCGCCGAGCCCGACCGCGTCCAGTAGCCCACCCCGGTGGACCCCTATTCCTCGCCACCGATCGACGGTGCCGCGCAGCCGCGAGAGAGGCGGCCGGCATCGCCGCGGCTGCAGATCGCCCAGCTCGCCGCGGATGCGGCAGCTGCCGTCCCGGGCGTGGTGGGTCTGCAGTCCGGCCCGCTCGGCCTGCGCATGACCGGAGGCGCGGGGCGGCGCATCGACGGCGTCGTGGTGGTGGCGTTGCCGGACGGCCGCTACGACGTGGACCTTCATCTCGTATGCGAGCTGATCGCGCTGCGTCCGCTCGGCGAGCGGGTGCGAGCCGCCGTCCACACGGCGACGGCCGCCGACGGGCTCGGGGAAGCCCTCGGGCCTGTGTACGTGCATATCGAGGAGATCGTGGAGCCCTGATGCTGCTGCTACGCGCCGTCTCGCGACTGATCACCTTCCTGCTGCTCACGGCCCTGGCCCTGGTCGGCTTGGTAGTCGCCGTGTTCTGCATCGAGGGTGGCGGCAAGGGCCTGAGCCTGCCCGCGTTGGCTCGTCTCGCCCACCTTGCGCAGCTGCGCCGAGAGGTCGGCCGCTTCCTGGAGGTGCTCGAATCAAGCGGCCCGGTGGCAAAGCTCTCGGCGCTGGGCGGTCTCGGTGCGGTCGCGCTGGGTCTGCTCGTGCTGCTCGGAGTGCTGCGGTCCCGCCGCGACCGCCTCGCCCTGCTCGAGACCGGAGAGCAGGGGACGCTGGCAGCCAGGCGGCGTCCCTTGGCCCAGGTCGCAAGCGCGCTGGTCGAGCAGGTCCGCGGCATGACCGAGACCCGGGCCCGCGTCCGCCCTCGCCGGCGCGGCCGTGGCGGCCGTCTGCTCGTCCGGCTCGACGGTCCGCGCGGCGCTGCCTCCGACGACACCGCCAAGGCTCGTGCGGCGAGCGCGCTCGCCCCGCTTACCGAACCCTTCGGCCTGCGCGCACGCGTCCGCGTCCGTCACGGTCGCGATGAACCGCAGGGGCAGTAGCGATGCTGCGACAGCGTCTTCGCCTGCGCCATTCACCGACCCTCCACCTCGGTCGAGTGATCGTCTGCCTGTTCGCGCTCGCAGTGATCTTCTACGGCGTGATGGTCATGCTGCTGGCGTTCAAGGTCGGAGGCGGATCGGTCAACGCGATCAGCGCCTACCGCGACGTGTACGACTTCCTGGCCGATCTGAAGCCCGGCGACGTGACTCCGCTGCGACGCGCGATCGCAGCCGGCGCCGGGCTGCTGGCATTCCTGATCTGCGGCTACCTGGCGCTCAAACAGATCCCGCGGCCCTACCTTGCTCGCCAGACCCTCACGCTCGAGTCGGTGGACCGCGGCGAGACCTCCATCGAGCCGAGGGCCCTGGAACGGCTGGCCGAGGTGAGCGCGATGGGCCACCCCGCGGTCACCTCAGCCGCCGGTCGGTACGGCACCGACGAGCTCACCGTCGGGGTGGAGGTCCACCGCGGTCGCGAGCTCGACGAGACCCTGCGCGACGTCCAGCGCCGGGTGGCCGCCGCGCTCTACAGCCACGACCTTCCCGCGACTCGTATCGACGTCACGCTCACCGGCTTTGATCGCCAGCAACGAAGGGAGCTTCGCTGATGACCCAGAAGCAATTCGCCGCCCTGATGGGCTTCGCCTTCGCGGCGGCATGGATTTCGTTCAACTTCGGCTACGCACTGCTCTGCCTGGTCGCAGCGGGAGGATTCTACGCGGCGGCGTCCTTCCTCCAGGGGGAGCTTGACCTGGGCGAGCTGCAGGATCGCTTCGTTGCCCAACGCCCGGGGAGCCCTCCTCCCCCACCGCCGCCGCCGAGCCGCCCGCGCGTGCAGTAGGCGCGCCGGAGTGGTCGAGCTCGACGCTATGGGACTCTGAGGCACACGACGGCGTTGTGACCCCCGAAGCCGAAGGCGTTGGAGATCGCCACCGCGCCGCTCTCCTGCTTGGCCTCGAACGGACGCGCCTCGGGCACGTAGTCGAGCTCCATCCCTTCCTCTCGCTCGGCCCAGCCGACGGTCGGGGGCGCCACGCGGTTGCGCAGGGCGAGCAAGGTCAACGTCGCTTCGATGGCGCCGGCGGCGCCGAGGGTGTGACCGGTCACTGACTTGGTCGAGGACACCGGCGTCCGGCGGGCCGCCTCGCCCAGCGCCTTGTCGATCGCCATGGTTTCTGCGCGATCGTTGAGCGACGTCGCCGTGCCGTGCGCGTTGACGTAGTCGAGGTCATCGGGCCCTATGCCCGCATCCTCGAGCGCCCGGAGGATCGCTCGGGCGGCGCCGCTGCCATCCGGCTGAGGGGCCGTGATGTGGTGTGCGTCCGAGCTGGCACCGAAGCCGAGCACCTCGCCGAGCTCCGGCTGTCCGCGCTCCGCCGCGATCTCCGCATCCTCGAGCACGAGCACGCCCGCCCCTTCGCCCATCACCAACCCGTCGCGTCGGGCGTCGAAGGGGAGAGAGGTGCCCGAGGGCGAGATGGCGCCCAAGCTCTCGAAGGCCGCCAGCCCGAGCGAGGTCAGGCCCGCTTCGGCACCGCCGGCCACGACCGCGTCGGCCTCCCCGGTACGGATCAGGCGTGCGGCCGTGCCGATCGCGTCCGTCCCGGCCGCGCACGCCGAGCACACGCTGTGAGAGGGACCCTGGAGCCCGTAACGCAGCGCGAGCGCACCCGCACCCGCGTTGGGCATCATCATGGGGACGACCTGCGGGGGGACGCTCCCGGGGCCCTTCTCGCGCATGACGTTGCCCGCCTGTTCCACCGTGCCCATACCACCGACTCCGGTCCCGATGATGCAGCCGACGCGCTCTGGATCAATCGGCGGACCATCCTCGTACCCGGCTTGCGCGAGCGCTTCCTGGGCCGCGGCGACGGTGAGCTGGGTGAACCGATCGCTTCGCCGGATCTGCTTCTTCGAGAGCACGTCGGTCGGGTCGAACTCGTCGCACCGACCCAGCCCGTCCTCGATGCCCGACGAGCCGGCAACCCAGCGCTCGTAGCTCGCCTGCGAGCCGACACCCAGCGGCGTGATGGCGCCGATGCCGGTGATCACCACCCGGCGACTCAATCCAGCCCCCAGTCGACGACCAACGCGCCCCAGGTGAATCCGGCTCCGAAGGCCGCGAGCAGAAGCCGCTGACCCGCTGCGAGCGTGCCGTCGCTCTGAGCCTCGGCGAGAGCGATCGGAATGGTGGCCGCAGAGGTATTGGCGTACTCGGCGATGTAGTCGAGCACGCGCTCGGAACGAAGGTCGAGCCGCTCGCCGACGGCGCGCAGGATGCGCCGGTTCGCCTGGTGGTAGACGAAGAGATCGATGTCGTCGATGTCGAGGCCTGCGACATCGAGCGCCTCGCCGGTCACCTCGCTGAGGCGGGCCACGGCGTTCTGAAAGGTCTCACCGCCCTGCATCTGCAGCTTGCCATCGTCATGGTTCGCATAGATCAGCTCCGCTTGGCCGCCGTCCGCGCGGAGCACGGGGGTGCTCACCCGGCCCGGCGGGTCCGTCGCCGTCATCACCACCGCGCCGGCGCCGTCTCCGAAGAGCGCCGCGGTGCGCTTGTCATCCGGATCCAGATACTGCACGAGGGCATCGGCGCCGATCACCAGCACGGACTTGGCGGCACCGGTCTCGATCTGTCCGCGGGCGACCGCGACCGCCGCGACGAAGCCGGTGCACGCCGCGCCGACGTCAAAGGCGCCGGCGCGTCGGGCGCCGAGCTCAGCCGCCACCAGCGGCGCCGCATCGGGAGTGATCTGGTCCTTGCTCGTGGTCGCGACCAGGACCAGGTCGATATCCCCCGCGTCCAGGTCGGCCTTGGCCAGAGCGGCGGCGCCGGCCTTCGTGGCGATGTCCACCAGCCGCTCCCCCGGGGCGAGGACGTGGCGCCGGCTGATACCGGTGCGCTTGACGATCCAGGCCGCGTCGACACCCAGCCGCTCCGCGATCGGCTCGTTCTCCACGATTCGCTCGGGGACGGCCATGCCGGCCGCGCCGATCGCCGCGCCGGCCGCCGGCCGCTCGGAGCCGAGCGCCGGTCGCTCGCCGACCCGCGCTTCAGGCACGGCGTCGCGCGATGTCGCCGAAGGGCTCGGCAGTCACGAAAGGACCAACATCCGCATTGCGCAGACTCTATCTCGCGAGCGCTTGGTGTCCCGCCTCGTCACCCTGCTCCTCAGGCGCGGTTCGCGCGTCCGGCGACCACCTCGGCCGCCTGCGTGGAGGCGTGGTCGCCCGTGCGCCCGTTGCCGCGTCCGAGGCCGGCGGCCACCCGAGCGCCGAGTTGCGAGTCGACGTTCGCCCAGTAGGCGATCACCCGCAGCTGCACCTCCTCGCTGACGTCCTCGCTCGCATGGCCGACGATGTTCGTTACGAGGTGGTCGCGGTCGGTGTCGTCCATGACCTCGCGGTACATCGTGCCGGGCTGCCCGAAGTCGTCGTCACCGGCGTGCTTCTCATAGGCATAGCGCCCGAGCTCGCCGGTTTGCACCGACCAGCCCAGATCCGGTGCGTGCGTGGGATCGGCCTGCGGGCCGCCGTGGCTGTTGGGCGCGTACACGGGCGCTGACCCGGAGTGGTGGTAGGTCATCGGGGCGTCCTTGTTGTAGGAGTGCACCTCAACCTTCGGCGCGTTTATCGGCAGCTGCTCGTAGTTCGCGCCGATCCGGTGCAGGTGGGTGTCGTGGTAGGAGAAGACCCTTCCCATCAACATCTTGTCCGGGCTCAAACCGATGCCGGGCACGAGGTTGGCCGGAGAGAAGCCGGCCTGTTCGACCTCCGCAAAGAAGTTGGCGGGATTGCGGTCGAGCACCATGCGCCCGACCTGGATCGGCGGGTAGTCGCCGTGCGGCCAGACCTTGGTCAGGTCGAACGGGTTGAAGCGATAGTCAGCCGCCTCCTCGAACGGCATGATCTGCACCTCGAGGCGCCACTCGGGAAGCTCGCCGCGATCGATCGCGGCGCGGAGGTCCCGGCGATGGAAGTCCGGATCCTCGGCCGTCATCGCCTTCGCCTCGTCGTCGGTGAAGTTCTCGGGACCCTGGACCGTCTTGAAGTGGTACTTGATCCAGAAGCGCTCGCCGGCCTCGTTGATCCACGAGAACGTGTGGCTGCCGTAGCCGTTCATGTGACGCAGGGTGCGCGGCGTTCCGCGGTCGGACATCAGGATCGTCACCTGGTGGGCGCTCTCGGGAGACAGCGTCCAGAAGTCCCACTGCATGTCGTTGGAGCGCATGCCCGTGTCGGGTAGGCGCTTCTGAGAGTGGATGAAGTCCTGGAACTTGCTCGCGTCGCGGACGAAGAACACCGGCGTGTTGTTCCCCACCAGGTCGTAGTTGCCCTCGTCGGTGTAGAACTTCAGGGCGAAGCCGCGCGGATCGCGCACGGTGTCTGCGAATCCGTGCTCGCCTGCGACGGTGGAGAAGCGCCCAAACATCGGCGTCCGCTTTCCCACCTGCGCGAACATGCTCGCCTTGGTGTACTGGGTCACGTCCTCGGTGACCTCGAAGAAGCCGTGTGCGCCGGTGCCCTTGGCGTGCACCACGCGCTCAGGGACACGCTCACGGTTGAAGTGCTGCATCTTCTGGACCACGTAATGGTCGTGCAGCACGGCAGGCCCGCCGGGCCCTACGGTCAGCGAGAACTCGTCGCTGGGTGCGGGGATCCCCGAGTCGGTGGTCGTGGCCGGAGGCTTGGCATCAGACATGACGTGCTCTCTCTTTCCTCACAGGTTTGGACGACAGGCAGGGCACAGGCCCCAGTAGATGATCTCCGCCTCGTCGATCGAGTAGCCGGAAGCGGAGGTCGGCTCGAGACAGGGTGCGTACCCGGCCGCGCATTCCACGTCCAGCACGGCGGCGCAGGCGCGGCAAATCAGGTGGTGGTGGTTGTCGCCGACCCGCGACTCGAACCGCACCGGACTTCCGGGCGGCTCGATGCGGCGCACCAGGCTGGCTTCGGTCAGCGCGTGCAAGACGTCATACACGGCCTGGGTGGAGACGGCGCCAAGCCTGTGGCGTGTCTTGAGCGCGATCTCTTCGACTGCGAGATGGCCGCCCTCGCGAACACAGGCAAGCACGGCGAGGCGTGGCGCCGTGACGCGCAAGCCCGCAGTTCGCAGGTCCTTGAGATCGAGACTCTCGGGAGGTTCGGTCACGACCACCCGACCAACCTACCGCGTTAGCTGATCGAATCAAGGAAACGAACCAATCTGGAAAACGGGCTTGCTTTCGTGAATCACGAGTCAGGGTTTGAAAGTGCGCGGAAGGGCCTCGTGGGCGACAATCACCTGATGGCACCACCTGACGAGGAATCTCGGGTGTTCCGGGACGCGGGAATCTCCTATCTGCGGATCCCGGCCGAGGAGCCGAAGCCGACGGCCGCTTTCTACGAGAGCGTCTTTGACTGGAAGGTCGATACGCACCGCGAGGATCCGAGCTTCGAGGACGGCAGCGGGCACGTGATCGGGCACGTCACATCGGATCTGCCGGTCGCCGGTGAGGCCGGCGTGCGCCCGTATATCTACGTCAAGCGCGTCGATGACACGCTCGAGCGGGTCGTTGCCCATGGCGGCGTGCTCATCACAGAGCCCTATCCCGAGGGAGACCTATGGGTGGCCACATTCCGCGACCCGGCGGGCAACGTGCTCGGTGTTTGGCAGCGCGGTCCGCGCGACTGAACACAACCAAGACCGCGGCGTCACAGCGCACTCGGCGGGCGACGACGAGCACCTTGCGAACCGTGGCACAGGGCGATCTTCTCACCCGAACGAGTGGAGGCAAGGTCCTACACCCCACGGAACCTGCCAGGCTGGGGCCGACCAGTACCGTGACGCGCGGACAGCGCCCGCTCATGCGGCAGGCGCAGCTCCAGATCTGAGGGGATCAAACCTGTCGAGGAACCACTCGCGCTTCGAGGTAACGTCGATCGGAAGGGTCG
>JALYZC010000100.1 GCA_030945905.1 Actinomycetota bacterium | reverse complement strand
CCCGGGCGTGCTCTCCTCGGCCACCTGACTAGCCCTCCTGAGTATGACCGGCTGAGATCTTCGCGGACAGGCGCGCCGACGGGAATGCCGCCCTTCCGGCGCGTGTGCTGGTGCTAAACGAACTCATATCGACACCCTCGGTAAGGACGGGCCTGGAGCGTACGGTTGCGGCGGGGACAGATCAAGTTCTACACCCATCCGGGGAGGCGTGCTGGACCGATCGGTGCCGCGGACATATCCTTGATCGTGATGGAGAGCCTCAGGTCAGCGGCCGCCGGGACCGCCGGTGGCGGATCCTCGCCCGTGGCCGACGATCCGCTCGACCGCGAGACGGATTTGCTCTTTGAGCTGCTGGGGGAGGTAATCGAGGAGCAGGAGGGCGCCGAGCTGTGGCAAGCGGTGCGCGCCCTTCACGCTGACGCGGCCGCGATTCGGGCGGGGGGTGAGGAGGCCGCCGAGCGGCTGGCGCGGCAGTTGCGTGAGTCCTCAGATGCGGCGCTAACCCCATTCATTCGGGCCTGCGCCATGGCGCTCGCGCTCGCCAACATCGCGGAGGCGAGCGGGCGGGTGCGGGAGCGGCGGCGCTTCGACGGCGAGGCGAACGGCCAGCGCGAGTCGCTCGCCGAGGCCGGGTTTCGTCTGCGGGACGAGGATTCGGGCCGGGTGGCCGAGCTCGCGTCGGCACTCGAGGTCGAGCTCGTGCTGACCGCGCACCCTACCGAGGCCCGGCGGCGTTCGATCCTTGATCATCAGCGCCGCGTCGCGGTGGCTTTGGAGGTCGTTCAGGACGATCGCCTCGGCGCGTCCGAGCGCGAGGAGGCGAGACGGCAGATTCGTGAGGCGCTGGCCCTCTGGTGGCAGACCGATGCCGTTCGGCGGCTGCGGCCACGCGTGGAGGACGAAGTGCAGAATGTTCTGTTTTTCTTCGAATCGGTGCTGTTCGATGCCGTGCCGGCGCTGTACGCCGAGGTGGCACGACGTCTCTGCGGGGAACCGGCCCTGGTGACGAGTCCCGTGCGCTTCGGTTCGTGGGCCGGCGGCGACATGGACGGTAACCCGGAGGTGGATCCTGACGGCTTCCTCCCGACGCTAGAGGCGCATCGACGGCTCGCTCTGCGGTTGTTGCGCGATCGGGTGCTCGCGCTCGCGCTGAGCTACTCGCAAAGCGCCGGACGTCTGCCTGCCGGCGTGTCCCTGCTCAATTCGCTGGAGCGGGACGCGCACGAGCTGCCTCGTGCGGCGGCGGCAATCGGCTCGCGCTGGCGCGGAGAGCCTCTGCGCCGCAAGCTCAATTTCGTGTGGTGGCGGCTCGGCAACACCCTTGACCCCGGTGAGGACCCGGGGTACGGGGGACCGGAGGAACTCGTTGCCGACCTCGAGCTAGTGCGCGCGAGCTCCGGCTCCTCCGACGTGGCCAACGGCGCCATCACGGCGCTGCTGCGTCAGGTCGCCTGTTTCGGGTTCCATCTCGCCCGCCTCGATGCGCGCCAGTCGGCGGGTCTCCTCCGGGCCGCCGCTGCGGCGTTGCTCCCCGGGCTCGAGGGCGCCGACGAGGAGGGACGCCAGCGGCTTCTGACCGAAGCGTTGCTCTCGTCCGATGCGGGAACCGGGACGGCGCCGAGGGGGCGCGAGGTCGAGCGCGTGCTTCAGACCTTCGAGGCTCTGGCGCTCGCCGGCGAGCGTTTCGGCCCGGCGGCGCTGGACACGCTGATCGTGTCCATGGTCGAGAGCGCATCGGACGTGCTGTGCGCGCTGTGGCTGGCTCGGCGCAGCGGCGCGCGGCACCTGCGAATCGTGCCGCTCTTCGAGACCGTGGACGACCTCGGCCGGGCGGAAAGAATACTGGAGGCGCTGTACGCCAATTCGGTCTACCGGGAGCAGCTTGACTCATGCTCCGGCGCCCAGGATGTGATGCTCGGCTACTCGGACTCGGCCAAGGACGCCAGCTTCCTGGCGAGCCAGTGGGCGCTCTACCAGGCGCAGGAGGCGCTCGCCGGCCAGGCCGACAGCCATGGGGTGGCGCTGCGCTTCTTTCACGGCCGGGGTGGCTCGCCGTCACGCGGTGGGGGGCTGTCCCACGCCGCCATCCTCGCCCAGCCGCCGGGTACGGTGCGGGGACGGATCCGCGTCACGGTGCAGGGCGAGACGATCTCGGCCCGCTACTCCGACCGTCAGCTCGCGCTGCGCTCGCTCGAGCAGACGGTCGCCGCGGTGATACTGGGGACGGCCTCGCCGCCCCCCTGCGCCGAGGACGCCTTCCGCCAGGAGATGCAGGCCATCGCCGGGCGCTCGCGCGCCGCCTATCAGGCGCTGGTCCACGCGGAGGAGGACTTCATGCCCTTCATGGCGCAGGTCACCCCGCTCCAAGAGCTGGGTGGGCTCAACATCGGCTCGCGACCAGCCTACCGCGGCGGTGCTCGCGACCTAGGGGGCCTCCGCGCCATCCCGTGGGTGTTCGCTTGGATGCAGAACCGACTCGTGCTGCCCTCCTGGTACGGGGCAGGCGTCGCGTTCGCCGACGGTGACCTCGATCTTCACCGGCGGATGTGGCGCGACTGGCCGTTCTTCCGAGGCGTTTGCGACATGCTCGAGATGGTGCTGTTCAAGTCCGACATCGGCGTCGCCGAGCGCTACCGCGACTTGGTCGCTCCGGAGCTGGCCGAGCGCCTGTGGCCGGGGATAGTAGAGGAGCACGGGCGTGCGGTGGAGAGGCTGCTGGCGATCACCGGGAGGGATCGGCTGCTCGCCGGAGCGCCGTCGTTACGCTCCCGCCTGGAGCACCGAAATCCCTGGATCGACCCGCTCTCGCACATCCAAGTCGAACTGCTCCACCGAGTGCGGGCCGGCGATGAGGGCGCGCGGGAAGCGCTGCTCGCCACCGTCGCGGGGATCGCCGCGGGCATGCAGAACACTGGCTGAGCCAAGCTCGCGGCAAATGGCCCCGGCTCCCGGAACAGACCGACGCAAGGTTATGATGGCCGGTATGAATGTTCCAGCGGCGTGGACGATCGGTCGGGGAGCCGATCGGCAGAAGGTGGAAGATGTGGTGAGCCGCCTTGGTGAGCGTCTCGGCATCGGGACACCCGAGATCAGGGGTGATTTCGTACTCCTGCCGGCGGAATATCCGAGCGTCGCCCGTGCTCTCGATGAGGTAGAGCCCGGGTGGAGGGGAGAGGGTCTGCTCATCCCGCCAGAGCCTTAGGCCATTGGCCTCTGAAGGCAAACGGCGGGATCTGGACGCAGCACCGAGAATCCTCGTGAGCACCGCCTGCGCCGGAGCGCATGAGCCCGTTACGGCGCGAGTCCGCCAGCGAGCCGGGTCACGGCACGTGTCGTCCTCGCACCTGGGGAATGCCCGGCCAGTCGAATTGATATCCCGCCCGAGCGTTACACCACTACCCCGCGCCGACCAGCGGTAAGCCGAACGGGTCAAAGCCAATGCCTGAGCACGGACTTCCAAAGCCCTCCAGCAAGATTGGCCAGCATGTGATCTGTATCACTCAGCGCTCGAGGTCATCGTGCCTGAGGGACGCTTCGTGATCGAGCAGGCGGCCGTTCCAGACGGTGACGGAGCTCGGCGGGGCGTCGCCGCAACCGGCGCGGTTGGTGCGCGCTGGGCTGGGCGTTTTCGGATCTTCCGCTTGGCGTGACCGACTCTTCCTGTCTCGCCCCGAGTGGCTGCCGGGATGAGGTAAAGCCGCCCCCGAGCATCGTGATGGCAGAGTCAGCAGCTGAGGACTCCCGGGCGGAGTTGCCCTCTCATCTCTTGCGACCTTGGGCGACCGCCGGGAGTCCTACGCGCGGAGTGGGGGCGCCTCGGATATAGATCGGGCTTTGGCTGCCATTCAGTGCAATGCAGGATTGCGACGGGCGATCGTTTGAGTGGCGGGACCGCGTCGGGCTCGGCCCGCTCGCCCCGCTCGAGGTCGTCGATCGCTACGCGAACGGCCTGGGCAGCGTCACCGGTCGGCTGCTGGGCCACTACGAGCTGTTTCATCAGGCCGACGATGACGTCCGCCGCTCGGCCGCGGGCCGCGCGGCTCTGGAAGCAATCTTGGCCCCCGCATCGCTGCTGCCGGGGCGGGGCGTCTCGTGGCGAGCCCACAACGACGCGCACATCGTCGCCAGCTCGTATTTGGAACCTGAACAGATTGACGTTCACATGCAGATCGACTCGTGCGGAGCTCTGCGCACCGTAAGCGGGTCCCACGACAATCGCTACCGCAGCGAGATAGCCCATGCCAGCTGGGGCGGCGTGTACAGCTTTCGCTGAAGTAGGGTAGGCGCGGTTGCGCGTCCTGGTCGTCAACGCGGGTTCGAGTTCGCT
>JALYZC010000095.1 GCA_030945905.1 Actinomycetota bacterium | reverse complement strand
GCGCGATAGCGACCGCGGTGCTCAGCGCCCACGGCGGGCCGATCAGCTTCTCGATGGCGGATCTGCAGGCCCACCCGCTCGGCCAGGGGAGCCAGGACTGGATCTTCTGGTTCTTCGCGGCGGCCTTCCTGGTCAAGATGCCGGCCTTCCCGCTCCACGGCTGGATGCCCGACGGCTACCGCGCGATGCCGATGCCAGTGCTCGCCGTGTTCTCGGGCGTGCTCTCCAAGGTCGCGGCCTACGGGTTCCTGCGCGTGGTGCTGCCCATCTTCCCCGACGCCTCGGTCCACTTCCAGATGCTGCTGCTGCTGATCGCCCTGGCCTCGATCCTCTACGGGTCGGTGATGGCCTTCACCCAGACCGACGCGCGGCTCATCGTGGGCTATTCCTCCGTCGCGCAGTTGGGGTTCATCGTGCTCGGGGTCTTCGCCCTGCGACCGGAGGGCGCGCAGGGTGCACTGCTGCAGATGGTCAACCACGGACTGGTCACCGCGGCGCTGCTGTTCATCATCGGCCTGCTGGCCCTGCGCGCCGGAGGCTCGGAGGACGTGCGCGACATGGGAGGCATCGCCCTGCGTGCGCCCGTCCTCGCCGCACTGTTCCTGATCGTCGCGCTGGCCACCCTGGCCATGCCCGGCTCGGCGAACTTCATGGGCGAGTTCCTGATCCTGCTCGGCGTGTTCAACTCGAAGATCGTGATCGCCATCGTCGCGTTCACCGGCGTGGTGCTGGCCAGCGTCTACATGCTGCGCGCGTTCATCCGCACGATGCACAACCGGGTCGGCCCCAAGGTCGCTTCGCGCGAGATCGACTTCGGGCATGCCGCGGTCGTGGTTCCGCTGGTCGCGGTGATCATCGCCCTCGCCCTGTACCCGCAGCTGCCGTTGGATCGATCGGAGAGCGCGGCGAAGGCCAGCATCCGCACGGCCCAGGAGATGACGCGCCCGCGTAAACCCGAGCGGCCCGGCCTGAGCGGTGCGCCCAGCCAGGCGACCGCGCCACAGGGCACCCTGCCGCCCAGCCAGCAGGCTCCCGCGCCCCAGCAGGCTCCGCCCACGGGCCAGCAGGCACCACCCCCCAGTCCACAGGTCCCCGCCCCCGGCCCGGGCGCCGGAGGCAGGCCATGACCGCACTCGCCTCCCTCAAGGGCCCGCACATCGATTGGGCCGGCCTCTCGCCGCTGATCGCCCTGATCGCCGGCGCCCTCGTCGTGCTGGTCGTGGGACTGATGAGCTCGGCGACCGTTCGCAAGCGCGTGGTACCCGGCCTCACCTGCGGTGTCCTCGCCCTCACCCTGGGCCTGACCATCTGGCAGTTCCACGCGCACAAGTCGATCATCGCCGGTGCGCTGCGCGTCGACGACCTGGCGCTGATCCTCAACGTCGTGTTCATCACGGCCGCCCTGGCCGCGGTGCTGCTCTCGCTGCGGGGTATCGCAGCGGCCGAGGCGGGGCACGGCGAGTACCACGCGCTGCTGCTCTCCGCCGTGGCGGGCATGCTCGTGCTCGTCGAGGCGCAGAACATGGTCGCCCTGTTCCTCGGCCTCGAGCTGCTGTCGATCGCCCTCTACGTGCTGTGCGCAACCGATCTCCGCCGCGCCACCTCCCTGGAGTCGGGCCTCAAGTACCTCGTCGTGGGGTCCGTGGGCTCGGCGACACTGCTCTACGGCCTGGCGCTCATCTACGGCGCCACGGGCTCGACCGACTTCACGGGCGTGGCGACTGCACTACGGGGCGACGTGGTCACCGACCCCCTACTGCTGACCGGCATCGGCCTGGTGGTCACGGGTCTGGCCTTCAAGTCCTCGACGGCCCCGTTTCACCAGTGGACGCCCGACGTCTACGAGGGCGCACCCACGCCGATCACGGCGTTCATGGCCGTGGCCACCAAGGCCGCGGCGTTCGGGATCCTCCTGCGCTTCTTCGACGTGGCACTCATCGATGCCTCGGTGAACTGGGCGCCGGTCCTCGCGGCACTGGCCGCGGTGACCATCGTGGTCGGCAACGTGGGCGCGCTGGGACAGTCCTCGCTCAAGCGCCTGCTCGCCTGGTCGGGGGTCGCCCAGGCGGGCTACCTGCTGGCCGGCGTGGTGGTGGCCACGAAGCTCGGGCTCGACGCCACCGTCTACTACCTGATCGTGTACCTGGTGAGCAACCTCGCGGCGTTCGCCGTCGTCTCGGCTCGCGAGCGCGAGACGCCCCACGGCGACGACATGCAATGCCTGGCCGGCCTCGGCGCCAGTCGTCCCCTGCTGGCCTGGCCGATGACCTTGGCCATGCTCTCGCTCGCGGGAATTCCGGCCACCGCGGGCTTCGTGGGGAAGTTCTACTTGATCGACGCGTCGGTCGCGGGAGGGTACGCGTGGCTCGGGGTGATGATCGTGGTGGGATCGATGATCTCGCTGGCCTACTACCTGCGCGTGCTGGCCACCATGTGGATGTCCGGCGCCAGCCAGGCCGAGCGGCCGGCCCCCGACGTCACCGCGCGGCCGGCCATGGCAGGCGGCGCGCCCGAGGCCGACGTCGCCCACGACGCGCCGGCAGTGGCGGTGGCGGTGCTGTTCGGCGCCGCGACGTTGTTCTTCGGCATCATCCCCTCGCCGCTGTTCGACCTCGCGCGCCACGCCGGCCGCTCGCTGGGACTGTTGTAGTCGCCATGGCCGAGCGCATCATGTACACCAAGCCGCGCTGCCCTTACTGCCAGCAGGCGCGCGATGAGCTGACCTCGCAGGGCACCTCGTGGGAGGAGCGCGACGCCACCTCTCGGCCCGACTGGAAGTCCGAGCTGATGGAGCACTCCAAGGGCACCGGCCTGGTGCCGACGATCGTCAACGCCGGCCAGGTCGAAACCGTGGGCTGGAAGGGCAAGGGCTGACGGGTCCATTGACCCGGCCGGTCGGCCGCTCTCATCACCCCATTCTGCGGCGCTGTTTACGGTCCGGTCGGGGGCGTCCAGTGAATGATCGCCGCCGGCGTAGATCGCAACGGTGACCTGAAGGCTCCACGGCGCCCCAACAGCCACGAGCTCAGCAGCCCTTCGAGGTCGCGTCGGACGCCGGGACTGTCGGCTAGCAGCAACGCATCGCGGTAGTGCTCGACGGCGTCGCCGATCGTCGCGAACCGCCGCCGGTTCACGATCTCCACCACGCGGACCTCGGGGGCGATGCCGAGCTCGCGCAGGACGGCAACGGCATCGAGGTAGCTCGGGCCCGGAGTCCTGGGCGCCCCATGGAAATGGCGCCAGAGGGGATCGAGCACGGCATCAGCCGAGTACGCCCCGAGACAGAGGAAGACGTGGGAGCCGGCCGCTGCCTCCAGCTTGGTCAAGAACGCGGGCGCATCGCGCACCAGCGTGAGCACGAAGGCGGAGAAGACGATGTCGGCGGTTACGTCGGTGGCCTGCTCCCATGAGCTGTGGATCGCCGTGAGATTCGCCACGCCCAGCTCGCCGGCCTCGCGGCGCAGGATCGTGAGCATCCCCTCGCTGGGATCGATCGCCGTGACGTGCTTCACGTCCGTCGCGAGGGGCAGTGCGAACCGGCCCGTGCCGGCGCCCACGTCGACCACCGTGCTTGACGGTCCCGCCACGCGACGCAGCCGACGCAGGAAGGGATCGTCCTTGGTGTCCTTCAGCCTCGCTGTCGCGGCGTACCGGTCGGCGCGCCGGTCCCAGAAGGTGCCGCTGAGCGAGCCGCGATCGGGCGAGAGGCGCTCGAGCTCCCCGAGGCGGTCGGTCACCAGCCGGCACCATCGCGTCGCAGCGGGGTTGTCAGGGCTCGACATGTTGGCTGCACCCTGACGAATCGTAGGCCCCAGCCGCGCGCCGGCCCCCCAATGCGGGGCTCTGCGCCTGCCACCGGGGATGGCCGCTTCGGCCGCTAGCATCGGCGCCTCCGTGGACTACCCCGTCGAGAGCTTCACCGACGTCGAGCGCGCCCGGCTGGCGCCCCACGTGACCAATCTCGATGGGCCGGTGTTCGCCCTGGTCAACCTCCCCGAGACCGTGAAGGGGGCGCTGTTCGCCCGCTATTCACGCTACCCGGGGACGCTGCGCCGCCTGTTCCTGGAGGAGTTCGCCGAAGGCCTCCCGGAGGCGCCGGTCGGATGGGACGGCGCCGAGGGGGACCGGGCCGCGCAGCTCTACGAGCGGATGCTCCTCGGCTACGGCGACGACTCGGTGGCGCAGCTCGGCGGCGCCCACGTGGCGTGCGAGTGGGTGTCCAACGTGCTCACCAAGGTCCTTCAGCGTCCCCGTCCCGCCGCCTACCTCGAGCAGTCCACGCGCTACATCACCTTTGACCGGGAGATGCCGGGCGGCGGTTACCGCTACTACCGCGACGACGAGCTGGGGCCGCAGTATGCGCAGGCGATGGACGCGCTGTTCGACGCCTACGCCACCGCGCTGCCGGCGGTGACCGCGTGGGCCGAGGCGCAGTTCCCGCGGGCCGACGGCGAGTCGTCCTCCGCGCACGCGCGGGCGATCCGGGCCAAGGCGCTCGACCTGTTGCGCGGCCTGCTGCCCGCGGCCTCGCTGTCGCACATGGGCATCTTCGCCACCGGCCAGACCTACGAGCAGCTCATCCTGCACCTGCTCGCCCATCCGCTCCCCGAGGCGCGCCGGTACGGGCGCATGATCCTCGCCGAGGTCAAGGCGATCATGCCCAGCTTCGTGGCCCGCGTGGAGCGTCCCGACCGCGGCGGCGACTGGATCGACTACCTCGAGCAGCGCGAGGCCTCGGCCCGACGCGCCGTCGCGCACCTCGGACTCGATCGCCACGCTGACGCCGTCCCGGGGCCGTCGGTCCGGTTGGTGCGAGTGGACGGGACCCAGGAGGAGGTGATGGCTGCGCTGCTCTTCGAGGCGGCAGGAGTGCCGGAGCAGCAAACGATCCAAGCGATCGAGGGGATGTCGAGACCCGAGCTGGAAGCGGTCTGGGAGGACCTGGTTGGCGACCGGCGCAATCGGCGCTACCGGCCCGGGCGGGGTCTGGAGACGCTGCAGTACCGCTTCGAGATCGTGTCCGACTACGGCGCGTTTCGCGACCTCCAGCGCCATCGCATGCTCACCTGTCAGTGGCAGGCGCTCACCCCCGACCTTGGTGCGGGGGTGCCCGAGGAGGTCGACGCCGCGGGCCAGGGCGACGCGTACCGGCAGGCGCTCGATCGCTCGCGCGCCGAGTACGAGCGACTGGCGGACGCCGGCCTGCAGCGCGCCGCGCCCTACGCCCTGTGCCTGGGCTACCGAATCCGTTACGTGCTCGACTTGAACGCCCGCGAGGCGATGCAGCTGATCGAGCTGCGCTCGGGGCGCGAGGGTCATCCCTCCTACCGGGCGGTGGCGCACGAGATGCATGCCCAGATCGCCGCGGTTCACCCGCTCGTCGCCGACGCCATGCGCCATGTCGACCACGACGCCGAGCCCCGGCTCGAGCGCATCCTCTCGGAGATGCGCACGCAGTCCCGGCGAGAGGGCGCGGAGGCATCGAGTCCATCGCGCACCTGAGGACTCAAGCCAACCGGTTACGGGTACGACACAGAGACTGATGCGGCCCCGCGCCACAGCCATCGCTCTCACCATCCTCGCGCTCGGAGGCCTGGCCGCGACCGCGGTGACCGCCCGGGCGCCGAGCGGACCGACGGTCGGCGGCTGCCCGGTGTTCCCTGCCGACAACGCCTGGAACCGAGACGTCTCCCATGACGCCGTCGACCCGCGATCGAGCGCCTACATCGCCTCGATCGACTCCCAAGGCAACCACTTCCTGCACGCCGACTTCGGCGGCGGTGGTGCGTACGGCATCCCCTACGGCGTGGTCGCGCGCGGCCAGCGCCGCGTGCCCATCCACTTCACCGCCTACGGCGGCGAGTCCGACCGCGGGCCGTATCCGATCCCACCCAGTGCCCGGGTGGAGCAGGGCTCCGACCGCCACGCGCTGATCGCCCAGCGCGGCACCTGCAAGCTCTTCGAGATGTACAACGCCCGCCGGTCGGGCGGGGGCTGGGACGCCGACTCGGGGGCCGTGTTCAATCTGCGCTCCAACCGCCTGCGCCACGAGGGCTGGACCTCCGCCGACGCCGCCGGCCTGCCGATCTTCGCCGGCCTGGCCCGCTATGACGAGGTGCGAGCCGGCGCCATCCGCCACGCCCTTCGCTTCACCGTGCAGAAGACCCAGAGCGGCTACATCCACCCCGCCACCCACTTCGCTTCCGACCAGAATGACCCGACCCTTCCTCCCATGGGACTGCGCCTCCGGCTCAAGGGCTCCTATTCGCTCGGCGCGTATCACGGCCAGGCGCGAGTCATCCTGACCGCGCTCAAGCGCTACGGCATGATGGTCGCCGACAACGGCTCGGACTGGTTCATCACCGGCGGTTCTGACCGCCGCTGGAACGACGAAGACCTCAACCAGCTCAAGCGCGTACCCGGCAGCGCATTCGAAGCGGTCCGCAGCGGCGCAATCCGCCACGCGACCGGCTGAGCCCGACGCCTCCGGCTCGGGAGCTAAGCGCTGCCGGCGAAGGTGATGCTTGCGGCGGCCCGGCGCTGCTCCTCGAGCAAGCTCAGCTGAGCGAGTGCTCGGTCGATGAGCGGCTGGAAGTCGACCGCGGCGAGGATGGGCTCGTCCTTGACCTCGGAAAGCACCTGCCACAGGGAGAGCTTGCCCGTCACGCCGGTGGTCAGCGCTTCCAGCTCGACGAGTCTGCTCAACGGCGAGTACTCGGTGAGCGAACCGTTGAGCTTGAGGCGACCCGCCTTCTCGGCCAGCCACGCTGCCCCGACCTTGAGCTGATCAGCGCGAACCCCCAGGCGAACCATCAGATCCTTGAGCGTCTCGCGGTCCTCGTCGAGTTCGCCTCGAAGGCGTTCCAGCGAGGCCGCGAACTCGGTCCCCTGGTTGGAGCCCAGCGACCGTCGTGCCAGCTCCAAGCCTCCGGTGGAGCCCGCGAGGTGATCATTGAGGTAGATGCCGAGGAGCTTGCGATTCATGTGTATGTCTCAGAGTACCCGTCCGAGGAACCATCGGCGGGCCTCACGTCGCGGTACACAAGGAACAGAGCACCTATGATCGCGTGGTGTCTGCCACGCAGACGACGATGGAGGCGCTCGGTGTCGCGGTGGCGGCTCGCGTCCCGGTGCTGCTCTGGGGGGCGCCCGGTACCGGGAAGACCTCGGCCGTGCGAGCCATGTCGGAGGAAATGGGCCTGCCGTGTGAAACGGTCATCGCCTCGATCCGTGAGCCGTCTGACTTCGCCGGGCTGCCTGTGGTGGCGGACCGCAGGGTCACCTTCGCGCCGCCGCGCTGGGCCCGGCAGCTGGCCGAGCACGACGCGGGGATCCTGTTCCTCGATGAGATCTCGACTGCACCGCCCGCCGTGCAGGCGGCACTGCTCAGAGTGGTGCTCGAGCGGGTGGTGGGCGACCTCGAGCTGCCCGAGGGGATCGTGGTGATCGCGGCCGCCAACCCTCCCGAGCTGGCGGCCGACGGCTGGGATCTGTCGCCTCCGCTGGCCAACCGGTTCTGCCACCTGGACTGGACGGTGGAGTCCCACGCCTTCGCCGAGGGGCTGACCGGAGGTTGGGCCGCGCCGGTCGTACCGGTGCTTCCCGACGGGTGGGAGTCTCAGGTCGCCGTCGGTCGCGGACTCGTGTCGGCATTCGTCTCCGTCCGACCGGAGCTGACGGTGGCCATGCCAGAGGACGGCGCCGCCGCAGGCCGCGGGTGGCCGAGCCCCCGCACGTGGGAGATGACGGCGCTGCTGTGGACCGCAGCGACCGCGGCGGGGGCCTCGGAGCAGGCGCGGGCAGCGTTGGTTCTGGGCTCGGTCGGCCAGGGAGCGGGCCTCGAGCTCCTGCACTGGGCGAGCGAGATGGACCTGCCCGACCCCGAGGAGGTGCTGGCCGACCCGGAGGCGTTCGTCATGCCCGAACGGGGCGATCGGGCATATGCGGCCCTGTCGGCGATCGCGGCCGCGGTGGCGACGAACCCAACCGAGGAACGCTGGCTGGCCGCGTGGAAGGTGCTCGCAAGGGCGGCTGAGCAGGGAGTCGACGTCGCGGCGCTCGCGGCCCGGGTGCTCGCACGATGCCGTCCCGACGGCGTGGCCGCGCCGCCGGAGCTCAAGCTGTTCGCGCCGGTGCTGCGCGAGGCGGGCCTGTTTCAGTGACCAGCGCCGCCCGGCTCGATGAGCAGCGAGTGGCGGCCGCCCGTCTGTGGGGAGCGCTGCGCTTTCCCTATCTCGCGTCGGCCCTGTTCGCCTCGTCGGTCGTCGCGAGTCCTGGCCTGGGCTCGATCGCCGTCGATCGGTCGTGGCGCCTCTACATGGACCCGGCCCTCGTGGACGATTGGAGCTCGGAGGAGATCGGCAGCGTGCTCGTCCATCACGTTGGCCATCTGTTGCGAGACCACGGCGCCAGGGCGCAACGGCTGGGAATCGACGAGGCCTCCGAGGGGGACTGGGTGGCCGCCGCGGACGCCGAGATCAACGACGACCTGGTCGACAGCGGCGTCAGATTCCCCATGGAGCCGATCGTGCCGTCCGCGTTTGACTGCGCGCCCGGAAAGTTCGCCGAGGACTACTTCCACCGCATACGCGGCAAGGGCGTCTGTCCCGGCGAGTGCGGGAGCGGCGCCCACGGACAGGCGCGAGGCTGGGAGCTCGGCGCCGACGGGGCTCCCGAGGTCTCACCCGCGGCCGCCCAGCTGCTTCGCTGCAAGGTGGCATCGGACATCCGCAGCCACGGAAGCGAGCTGCCCGGCAGCATCCCCAAGGGATGGCAGCGGTGGGCCGACGAACTACTGGAACCAAGGGTCGACTGGCGCAAGACGTTCGCCGCCGCGGTGCGCACCGGCGTGGCAAGCGTCGCCGGATGCGTGGACTACAGCTACATGCGGCCCTCGCGACGCGCCAGCGTAACCGGCGATGTGATCCTGCCGGCACTGCGCCATCCGCTTCCCACCGTCGCCGTGGTGATCGACACCTCGGACAGCATGTCCGAGCGCCTGCTCGGCGACGTCGTCGCGGAGGTGGACGGCATCCTCCGCGGCGTCGGCGTCGGGCGCAGCCGGGTTCACATCCTCGCGTGCGATGCCGAGGTTCACAAGCTCCAGCGCGTCACCTCAGCACGGCAGGTTCAGCTGTTCGGCGGCGGCGGAACGAGCATGACAGCCGGCATCGAAGCGGCGCATGAGCTGCGGCCGCGGCCCTCGGTCATCGTGGTGCTCACCGATGGGTACACATCATGGCCTTCCAACGGACCCAAGGGAGTCCGCGTGGTGGTCGGACTGGTGGGCGGGGGGGACTGGCCGGTGCCCGACTGGGCCAAGCTCGTCCGCATCGAAGATGCCGCTTGACCACCGGCCGAGCGAGGGGCCCGAGCAGCTGAACACGCGATCCGCTGCCTGGTATGAAGGGTTGCCGACGGTTTCGGCTGGCATCGACTGCGGCGGAGAGGGACATCGCATCACCTGGCGCCGCGGGAAGCTGGTCCTCGAGGACCACGACATCCTCGCCGAGCAGTCCCTTGCCGCTCTGGGAGCCAAGCCGCCCATCTGCCTCCAGGTGCTCGACGCCTGGCGCGCGATGCGAGACAGCGAGCTCTTTCACGAATTGCTGCTCAAGGAGAGCCGGCATTCCCCCGAGGTGTTCGGACTGATGAAGACGAGGTTCGAGGCTCGGATGGAGACGGCGCAGACCCTGCCCCAGCGAGCCGCAGAGCGGCGGGGGCGGGAGAAGCGCAGGTGGGTGGCCACCCTCGTGCGGGCGCTGCCGTCCGGCCTGCGGAGAATGCTCGCGTTGTCGGTGGTCGTCAATGCCCAGCGTCACTGGGATGACGAAGAGTTTCGACGCCAGCATGCCAAGCACATCGAACCGGCGCTCAAGGCGATCACGGCTCCTCTGTTCGAGCGCAGCGCGCGCCGGTGGAGGCATAACTTCAAGCCCTACCCCCGCTTCGGCGTCGAGGCTTCACTGCTCGCACCGGGGGAGCCGGCGACGTGCATGGCGCGGGCCGACAGCGGGGGCGCCCATGCAGCTCTGGCGCTTCCGATCTCGTGGTTCACCGACGTCTGGTCGCGAGACATCGCGTTGGTCGACGACAGCCTGGTCATGGGTCTCATGGAGCCCTACGGAGACGAGCCGGAGCTGCGCGTCCTCGGAGTCCGCTGGGAGCGCCAGGGTTGGGAGACCTCGAGTGCGACGGAGGCACCCGCCCTTCTGACCCAGGGGCGCCGCGGGAATTGGCGGCTGGAGTGGCTGTGAGTTCAACCCGGCGGGGTCACACGGCGCAGGCGAGCCGCTCGCGCTGAAGCTCGACCTCCGCCTGCCACTCGGGCGGGAGGAAGAGCTCTTCGGGGCGGCGGGCGCGGATCAGGCATTCGACCGCGCGGGTGGCCTGCTCTTCCGAAAGCCACGGGCGGAGCTCGCGTAGACGAGCCACCGTGTCGGCGAACAGCGCCTCGTCGAGCACGGCGGGCGCATGGGCGGGCGGCTCGCTGCCCCCGGCCTCCATGTGGCGCAGGTTGATCTCGGCCTGCACCTCCGCCGCGACCCACAGGCCAACCGTGGAGGCCACCTGGCTTGGATCGACTCTGAGCCGGGCTCCCAGCCGCTTGCACGTGCTGTCGAACACATCCTCGATGTGGGCCATGCTCGGGTAGGCGCGTACGATGTCGGGGGCCTCCTGGCGGATCGTCGGCTTGGGTCGACCAAACCGCCGACGGGGGCGGCCGCCCCGGAGCTCGTCGAGCATCATGCCGACCGCACAGGCACCCGGGCCACTGTAGAGCGAGCCCGGCACGAGCTGGTCGGCATGGCGGCGCACACCGCGCAACAGCGGAGCCAGCAGGCCGTAGGGAAGGTCCCGCAGGGCCTGATGCAGGATCTCGCCTCGCTCGCGCGCGATATCTGTCGGCATCGGCGATGGCATCCTGCCCATGGTCTCACACCGGAGCTTCCCCTTCTAGACTTCCCGCGGTGAGCACCTGGGACCTTCTACGCGACCTGCCGCTCGAGGTCGAGTCCCATTCCCTGGAGGGCCTCGAGCAGGCGTTCTCACCGGAGTTCTCCCGCCTGACGACGATCATCTGCCTGCACGGAGGCGGAGCCGAGGGCAGCGGCGAGGACGTGGTCTATGAGGGGCTTGATCATGTGGCCTTTCGGGACGCCGGCCACCAGCTGGGCTTCGCCGGGTCACACACACTCGGATCCTTTTCCGAGCTGATCGGCGCACTCGACCTCTTCCCGGGCGCGCCACCGGTACGTGAGGTCTCGCGGCTTTACCGTCGCTGGGCGGTCGAGTCCGCCGCGCTCGACCTGGCCCTCGCTCAGGCGGGCCGGCCGCTCGGCGACGTGCTCGACCGCAAGCCGGCCCCGCTCACCTACGTCGTCTCGATGCGCCTGTCGCCGTTCGGCCATGAGGGGCCGGAGACCGCCGACCGCCTCAACGCCCTGGTGCAGCGCTACCCCAACACTCGGTTCAAGCTCGACCCCACGAACGCCTGGACCGAGGAGCTGGTGGCCGAGCTCGCCGCCACGGGCGCCGTGGACTCGCTGGACCTCAAGGGCCACTACCGGGGCACACCGGTGGACGTCGACACCGACCCGGAGCTCTACCGCATAGTGGCCGAGGGGTTCCCCGACGCCTGGATCGAGGACCCCGACCTCTCGGTTCCGGAGGCCGACGCCGTGCTCGAGCCCCACCGTAACCGCATCACCTGGGACGCGCCGATCCACTCGATCGCCGACATCGAGGCGCTGCCCTTCCCGCCGCGGATGGTCAACGTAAAGCCCTCGCGCTTCGGCTCGCTGGAGGCGCTCTGCGCCGGGTATGACTACTGCGCCCAGCACGGCATCGATGCCTACGGCGGCGGCCAGTCAGAGCTGGGTGTCGGGCGGGACCAGATCCAGTACCTCGCCGCGATCTTTCACCCTGGCACGCCCAACGACACCGCACCAAAGGAATTCAACCTGCCGAGCCCCCCGGACGGCCTGCCCGAGAGCCCCCTCGAGCTGCCGATCGCAGCGGCGGGCCTGCGCTTCGCGCAGCCTGACTGACGGATCGGGTGATGAGCACCAGCTCGTCCGACAGGACATACGCTTCGCAAAGGCACCGGAGGGGCGTCGTCGTCCGAGCGGGTGCGTTCGGGGCAACCGAGGTCGACGAGCCTGCCCTCGCCCCCTACGAGAACCGCCGGAGCTACACGCGAATATGCTCTCGCAGATGGTCGAATCGCCCACAGCGCCAGAGGACCCTGGCCCGCAGGGCTGGTGCGTCTGCGGCAAGAAGGTCCCGATCGCCGACGCGCTCGAGGTGAGCCTGCCCAACGGTCGCCCCGGCTGGAAGGGCCATTGCCCAGAATGCGGCTCCCCGCTGTTCGCCATCCGGCGCAAAGCCGCGGGCGGCTGACGCGCCGGAGCCGGGACGGCGTCGTCGGCGGGCTTTCTTTCAGTCGGGGAGACAGGATTTGAACCTGCGACCGCCCGGCCCCCAGCCGGAACGTGCATGGTCTGGTTAGATGCGTTTCGCCTTGTTTACTGCGGTTTCGTGTCGTTGAGATCAGGTAAGATCAGGTCAAAATGGTACATGAACGGTACACGCAAAACCCGCCGGTCGTCAACCGGGAGGCTGCGAGAAACCGGGCGGTGGCGTGAGCTCGCCGGCGACGCAGAAGCGGCGACGCGCGTACGGGACCGGGACCCTCAGGGTCGTCGGCGGGTCGTGGCTGGCGTCCTGGTACACGCCCGACGGCCGCCGCGTCCAACGCAAGGTTGGCCCGGTCCGAACCGTCGGTCGGGGCGACGGGCTGACCAAGGCCCAGGCCGAGCGCCAGCTGCGGCGACTGCGCGAGCTCGATAGCCCGCGGGCCGCTGGAGCTGGCGGGCGAGTGACGACGGCTGAGGCCGGCGAGGAGCTGTGTCGGCGCCTCGAGCTCAAGGGCCGCAAGAAGTCGCATCGCATGACCGTCGCCTCGGACCTGCGCAACCACATCGCGCCGTTCTTCGCCGGCAGGACACTGGACCGGATCACATCGGAAGACATCGAGCGCTATGTCGCCGCCAAGCGCCGCACGCTCGCGATCAAGACGATCCGTAATCACATCG
>JALYZC010000008.1 GCA_030945905.1 Actinomycetota bacterium | reverse complement strand
GTTCTTGAACGCGTCCTGGCCCCAGCGCAGGAAGACGTAGCGCTCGATGTTGCGCTCGTACTCCAGCTCGACATTGCGGGTGAACGAGTCGGGGGTGCCGAACAGGTCGGCGATCACCGAGTGGTCGATGACGAGTTCGGCGGGCGCGAGCGGGTTGATCTTCGTGGCGTCGCCGCCGAGTTCGACGACGGCCTCACGCATCGTGGCGAGGTCGACGACGGCGGGGACGCCGGTGAAGTCCTGCATGAGCACGCGGGCAGGGGAGAAGGCGATCTCGCGCGATGGCTCGGCGGCGTGGTCCCACGATGCCAGGGCCTCGATGTCGTGCCTGCGGACCGACGTCCCGTCCTCCGTGCGCAGCAGGTTCTCCAGCAGGATTTTCAGGGAGAAGGGCAGGCGCGCGACGTCGAAGTCGGCCTGCAGCGCGTCCAGGCGAAAGATCTCGAAATCGCGGACGCCCGCCTTCAGCGTGGCACGGGCGTTGAAGGAGTTGTCAGACAGGGTCGGCTCCTGGGAAAAGGCGTGATCCTAGTCTCGCAGGCGCCCGGTGCGCCTCGGCGTGGGTGGAGCGCAGGGGTGGCACGGGACGAAGCCCGGCCGGAGCCGGGCTTCGTCGAGCGTGATTAGGGCTGCGATCCGGGCGGCGGTCCGGCCCCGAAGCCGTTGTCGACGGCGGTCACCGCGAACTGTTTGCTGACCTTGACCGTGACCTCGTTGCCGTCGGACTTCCGCAGGTGCGCCTCATACGGCGAGCCTTGGGAGTCGGTCTCGACCCGGAGCACCGTTGCCCCGGATACCTTGGCGAGCGCTGCCTGCTTGACCTTGTCGGCGGTGCCGTCGGTTAGGACTGTCTCACCGGGGCCATGGGAAAGCGTCGCCGGGTCGGGCCGCGCAGCGCTCGAGCTGCCGGCCTGGCCGCCGGTCGTGCCGGAGGTGCTGGTGTTTGATGCGGCGCCGGCGATCGCCGAGGCGCCCAGGGCCATCGCGCCCAGCGCCGCGAGCACGACTACGCCTGATCGAACCTTGTTGAACATCAAGTCCCCTTCGCTTGGTTGTGGTTGCGATGGCCATGCTCGCGAGGCTTCGTTAAACGCCCGTAGGCTGAAACTAAGGCGTGGGTAGGAACGACTCACCGTAAGGAACGCCGAGCTCCTACTTCGCCGGGGCCGGCGTCAACGCCCCAGCGTGCGCACGACCTCGCGGGCCTGCATGGGAAGGCCGTCGATGAGCTCTCGGACTCCGGAAAGTCCCGCTCGCAGCGCGGCGTCGCCGGCCTCGATCGGCAACATCGAGTCCTGGAGTGCGGCGATGGCGTGGTCGGCGCGCCCGGTCGCCTCGATGGCGCGTTGGATGAAGACCTTCGCTCCTTGAGACTGAACGCCGGGAGATCGGGTTTCGAACGCTCGGCCGGCCAGGCTGTGGCGGGCGGTGAAGTCGGAGTAGGTGCGCATCGCCCGACCGTACGCCGCCTGAACCGGCCCAAAGAGCTGCGTTTCGAGGCCTTCCGCGCTGGTCTCGTCGAGCTGCTCGAAGGCTTCGCCGAGGCAGGCGAGCGCCAGCGCGAGTTCGTCGGCTGCCTCTCCCAGAGCCTCGAGTATCTGCTCTCTCGCTTCTGCGGTGCTGTACGCCACGACCGCCAGGTTAGCCTGGTCAATCCCCCGCACTAGCCTGCGGGGGTGTCCTCCTCCGTGTTCACCGCATCGCACCGCGGCGGCCGCGGATCGCCACTCGTATGCCTGCACGGCTTCACCGACACCTGGCGGACCTGGGAGCTGGTGCTGCCGGCGCTCGAGCGCCATCACGAGGTGCTCGCCCCGACGCTGCTCGGTCACGCGGGCGGCCCACCTCTCGAGGGTGAGTTCAGCCATGCCCTGATCGTCGATGCGATCGAGCGCGCCATGGACGATGCGGGCTTTGAGACCGCGCACATCGTCGGCAACTCGCTCGGCGGCTACGTCTCACTGCAGCTCGCCGCGCGCGGCCGGGCGGAGTCGGTCGTGGCCCTGGCCCCTGCCGGGGGCTGGGCTGCGGGGGACAAGTCGTTTAAGGAGACGCTCGGCTACTTCGCAGCGATGCAGGATCAACTCAAGGCCGCCGCGCCGCACGCGGAGGCGATCATGGCCTCAAGAGAGGGTCGGCGCCGCTCCACGCAGTTCATCGTGACGAACTTCGAGCACATACCGCCCGAGCTGCTCGCCCACCAGATGCTCGGCGTG
>JALYZC010000243.1 GCA_030945905.1 Actinomycetota bacterium | reverse complement strand
ACCTTCAAGTACAACCTCTCCGAGGCTGCGACGGTGAAGATCGAGCTCCAGCAGCTGCTCCCCGGACGCAAGAAGGGCAAGGCCTGCGTCAAGCCCACCGCCAAGCTCAGCAAGGCCAAGAAGTGCGTCCGGGCTGCTTCGCAGGGGACGCTGACCCGCACGAGCCACGCCGGCGCCAACGCGGTGGCCTTCAGCGGCCGAGTGGGCAGCCGCGCGCTCAAGCCCGGCAGCTACCAAGCGGTGCTGACCGCGACCGACGCGGCGCGGAACGTCTCCGCCCGCAAGACCCTGGCCTTCAAGGTCGTGCGCTGAACTGCTCGCGGCCGGCCTAGCCGGCCGCGAGCACGTCCAGTAGGGCCTGGGCGCGGGCGCTCGCCCGGCAGCCTTGGGTGCCCGCTCCGTCGGCGATCTGCTCACACGCGGCCGCGGGGGTCATTGCCTGGCGGTAGGGCCGGTCGCTGGTCATCGCGTTCACAAAGACTTCACGAGGGAAGTAAGCTTCGCGACGCGCGCTGGGAGCGTCCTTGTGAACGATTCGAACTTCGCCCACTCCGAGGGGACGATGTCCTACTCAAGCCCGCGGAGGTCCTCGGCGTGACGCCCGCGCTGTCGAGCATCATCGCGGCCGCCGCGCCGGTCCTCCCCACCTACGGCAAGGGCAGTCAGTGCGCGACCACCAACGGTACGTTCTGCTGGGATTGGTTCACCGAGCACTGGGGCGACACATTCGGGCCGGCGCTCGTCCAGCACGTCATCTTCACGGCCATCGCGGTAGGGGTCGGCTTTGCCATCGCCCTGGTCTTTGGGCTTCTGGCCTATCGCTTCGGCTGGGTGGAGGTGCCGATCTCGCTGACCACCGGCATCCTCTACACGATTCCCAGCTTGGCGCTGTTTCAGCTCCTGGTCCCGATCACCGGCGCCACCCGCCTGACGGTCGAGATCGCCTTGGTCTCCTACACGCTGCTGATCCTGTTCCGCAACGTGCTGGGCGGCTTACGAGGGGTTCCCGACGACGTTCGCGAGGCTGCCCGCGGCATGGGGCTGACCCCGCGGCAATCAATCGTGCGGGTCGAGCTGCCGCTCGCGCTGCCGGCGATCGTGGCCGGGTTGCGGGTGGCGACGGTCACCGTGATCAGCCTGGCCACCGTGGCGGCATTCATCGGACAGCCGGGCCTGGGTGCGCCGATCTTCGACGCCATTCAGCGCGGGGGCTTTCATACCGAATTCATCGGCGCCGGGGTCCTGGCCATCGTCCTGGCCCTCGTGGCGGATGCCCTGTTCGTGCTCGCGCAGCGAGTGCTGACCCCATGGGCCTCCGGGCGAACGGCGTAAGGACTCGAGCGATGAAAAAGCAGATATCCATGAAACAAAAGGGGGAGTAGGGGCATGCGCAACGCAACCAGCAGGACACTGCTCGCGATCGGGGCGGTACTCACGATGGCGGTGGCATTCGCCGCTTGCGGCAGTAGCAGCAAGAAGACGACAACGGCGCCCGCGGGTCAGCCCGGCAAGGGCAAGCCGGCCGTCACGCTCGGCGACAAGAACTTCACCGAGCAGTTCATCCTCGGCTATCTCTACAAGCAGGCACTCGAGGCGAAGGGCTTCAAGGTCAACCTCAAGGCGAACATCGGCAGCTCGGAGCTCATCGACAAGACGCTCACCAGCGGAAAGATCGACCTCTATCCCGAGTACACCGGCGTCATCGTCACCAACCTGGCCAAGCACCCGACCAGCCAGCGACCAAAGAGCGCCGACGAGACCTATCAGCTGGCGAAGGACTTCGAGGCCAAGCGCGGCTTCGAGCTGCTCGACAAGACGCCGTTCGTCGACGCCGACGTGCTGGCCGTCCTGCCGGCGTACTCCCAGAAGCACGGGGGGCTGAAGTCGATCACCGACCTCAAGAAGGTCGGGCCGTTCACCATGGGAGGTCCGCCGGAGAATGCGACGCGCTTCGACGGCGTGATCGGCCTCAAGCAGGTCTACGGCTTGAAGAACCTCAAGTTCAAGCCGCTGACCATGGGCCTTCCCTACCAGACGCTCAACAGCAAGCAGATCGACGTGGCGACGGTGTTCACCACGGACGGGGAGCTGCTCCAGAACAACAAGTACGTGCTGCTCAAGGACCCGGAGAACATCTTCGGCTTCCAGAACGTGGCACCCGTGGTGAACAAGAAGGTGCTGGCCCAGCAGGGTCCCGCCTTCGCGCAGACCCTCAACGCCGTGAGCGCCAAGCTCACGATTCCCGCGATCCAGCAGATGAACGCAGCCGTGGCCGTCAACAAGCAGACCCCGGACGCGGTGGCGAGCAAGTTCCTCACCGCCAACGGCCTCAAGTAGCGCTCGGCGGCGAGCCGGTCGACGCTCCCGACGGCGTCGACCGGCTCAGACCGCGGGCTTGCGCGGCAGCGCGGAGAGGAGGATCGCGAGCTGCGAGAGGGGCGCGCGGCGGGGGAGGGCAAGGGTGACCGCCGCCCGCTTTCCCGGCGCGATGCTGACGGGCTTCGTGGCGAGGGTCGAATATTTGCGTGCGCCGCTGCGGCGCACGCGCACCAGCGAGCGGCAGCGATCCGGTCCGGGGCAGGTCAGCCACACGCGAAGCCGAAGGCCCCGGCGCAGCAATCGGGCCCGATCGACGCTGAGGCCGCGATGCCCGGCCGCCTTGGCGGAAGCAACGGCCCTGGTGGCTGGGGCCCCGCTGACCGGGGTGGCCACAGTCGGTGCCGGTGCCGCTGGCGCCGGCGGCGCCAAGGCCCTGATGAACGCCTCCCAAGCGGGCTTGGGCGTGTAGTCGGCCTGCAGCAGGCCCATGTGGTCCTGCCAGTTGTTGGGGTCGGTCCCGGGGTCGCGGAGGGTGTAGATGATCTCCGCGCCGACGTACCGCCAACCTGCGGCGATGGTGAAGGCGTCGGTGAGCTTTTCGGCCTGCTCGCTCTGTGACACGCACCACTCGAACAGCGTGGGCGGGCAGGTGGGCCATCCGAACTCGGTGAGCCATAGCGGCTTGTCGCCGTCGCCGTGCGCGACCATGCCGTCGTGAACCCACGGCACGCCCTCGGCGAAATGGTATTTCGGGCCGTATTGTGGCGCCGCCCTGGGATTGTCATAGGGATGGATCGAGAAGGCGTCGAAGGAGCCGCGGATCCCCTGCGCATACAGGGCTTCGAGGAAGTCCCGGTCGGAGTAGAGGAGCCCGCCGCCCACCACCGGGAGGAGGGGCGCCGCTGCCTTGACGGCCGGGTACGCGGCCTCGAGCAGGAGCGCATAGTCGCGCGCGGGATTTGCCGAACGCAGGAACGTCGCGTTGTTGGGCTCGTTCCAAACCTCGAGGGCCGCCAGCCTCGACGCCCAGCGCTGCGCGATATATGCGGTTGCGTCGGCGTAGTCGGACGCATGGACCGGGGGAAAGGCGGCCACTCCTCGGCTGCGCCAGTCGCCCGCACAGCCCTGGCGCAGGGCCTCCGGCGCGGACGACGCCCAGCACGGCGTGCCCTGGACGACGGCGATGACCTTCAGGCCGCGGCTGTCCGCCTGTGCAAGCTCGTCGTCGACCTGGGTGAGGTAGGCGCCGTCGACCTCTCCCTTGGCGCCGGGCTCGAGATCCGCCCAGCCGATGTCGATTCGCACCGCATTGGCGCCGGCCTGACGGTTTTGCTCGAGGTCCTGCCGGGCCGCCGCGGCTCCGTAGCCAAATGCGTTGAGCGTCGTCCCGCGCCACACGCCGGCTGTTGCGGGCGCCGTCGAAACCCCGGCGAAGCAGCAGCTCGCAGCGAGGATCAGCAGGCGCGAGCGCGGACGGCGGAGCCGGCGGTGCTTCATGGGCTCCGGGTGCTCACCGGCGAAGGGTGATCGTCCACCCGATCGCGGGCGGCGCAGCGCTTCCCGACGGCGGGGCCATGAGCCCGGGGGGGATCACGGTCACCCGCACCGAGACGCCTGCGCCGAGACCCACCGCGTCGGCGGGGCTCAGCGGCACCGCGACCTCCTGACGGGCGCCCGGTGTCAGGTTGAACGATCCACGAGACCCATCCAGGTCGAGCGCGCCCTGGCACCGGGTCGCCCCGTCGCGCGCGGTACCGGGCGGCTCGTTCTCCCGTCCCCGGGCCGGGCAGACGAGGGCAAACACCGCCGAGGTGCCCTCGATCCGTAGGGTTTAGATGCCGAGCGAGAGGACGAGCTGTGCCGACAGGGAGAAATTTTCGTCGGTCGACGTGTCGCGCCACGCGCCCGGGTACAGGCCCGGGAACACGCCGGTCTCACAGTCGGGCGCCAATCGATGCGCGGCGTCACTGCGCAAGATGCGGTCCTGACCATCGCCGCAGGTCACCTGGGTGGCCGGGGCACCCGGCCCTCCGGCCAGCGAGACCTGGTCGTCTCCGGGACCACCGTCGACCGTGGCGTCAGCGGACGAGGCATCGGCGGTGGGTGACTCCGAGTCGGCCGTGCCGAAGATCTCGGACTCCTCGTCGAAGGCGCTCAGCGTGCTCAGCGTGGTGGGTGAAGGTCCGCCGACCGTGCGCAGGCGATCATTTCCGGCTCCGCCGAGGATGCGGTCGCGCCCGCCGCCCCCGGCCAGGGCGTTCGGCCCGCCATCGCCGACGATGACGTCGTCGCCGCTTCCGCCGCTGGCGTCCTCGATGCCCGCCAGCGCGTCAGCTTCCCCCGCCGCGCCGGCGGTCCGCAGCGACAGATCGATGGTCACGGGAGCTCGGTCCGCGTAGCTGACCTGGTCTTCGCCGGGGCCGCCGTCATAGCGGTCTGAAGCGGGGCTTGCCGGCTCGCCGTTGCGAAGGAGGTCGTTGCCGCGGCCCGCGGAGATGCGGTCGCTGCCGGGGCCCCCTGTGAGCTCATCCCCCTTTCGCGATCCGGACAGGGTGTCGTTGCCGGCGCCTCCGTCGAGCTTCGCCCCGCCGCTCGATGCCAGCAGCCTGTCGTTTCCGGCGCCCCCCGTCACCCGGGTCCCGAAGGCCGGTGTGGCGATCTTGTGGAGATCCAGAAGGTCGCTCTTGCGGCCCAGGCGCGCCACGACGCGCTTCACGTCGCGCGCTCGGCACGCGATCGTGGAGCGAGACCTCCGCCGGCAGCCGCCCCGCGCGAGCAAGCCTCCGCGCCCGATCCGCAGCCGGTACTCGCCGCGGCGGCGGGTGACCGAAGCCAAGAGACGGCCGCTGCCTCCGTCGATCTGAAGCTGATGAAACGTCTCGACATCGACCGTCGGGGCGACTCCGAGGTCGCGAGCCAGGCCGCTGCGCTTCACGATCCGGACGCTCGCGGACTTCGCAGCG
>JALYZC010000218.1 GCA_030945905.1 Actinomycetota bacterium | reverse complement strand
GCTGGGAGCCACAGGTCCGGTTCGCCGAGGGCCTCGAACGCACCGTCGAGTGGTACCGGGAGAACGCCTGGTGGTGGGAGCCGATCCGCTCCGGTGAGTACCGTGCCTACTATGAGCGCCAGTACGGTCGGGCGTTGGGCTGACCCCGGGTGATGCCTGCCGGCCTGGCGTAGGCTGGCTTGGGTGAAAAGCTGGAGCGACATGCAGTGGGGGCCGGTGCCGGAGTGGTTGAGCGAGGTTGCCCAGCTGGCGCTGGCGGATCTTCAGCAGCCACGTCCGATTGACGTGCGTTTGGGTTACGACCCAAAGGGCGAGGGTGGAGGGATGCTCTGGCTGCGCGTGGCCGGCGAGCGGGGTGCAACGGGTTTCTGGGTGCCGGATGAGGAGCGCGGCACCGAGTTGCTCGTCAGGCTCGCCGATTCGTTACAGGACCAATTCTTTCCCGAGACACGCGCTGCGTGGGGGGAAGCTCGGCCGCAGTGTCCGGGTCATCCCCATCCAGCGCAAGCTGTCGAGATCGCTGGTGAGCCGTGGTGGACCTGTCCAGCCGATGATCGCCGCGTCGCTTTGATCGGGCGATTTGGGCACTGAGGGCCATATCGTCGACGACCTCGTGCCGGTGAACGAGCGACCATGCCCGACGTGATCTCCCCGGCCTGGGTGCCGTGACCGAGCGGGCCGCCCTGAGCCGGCTCGAGTCCGAGGTCGTCGCGTGCCGCCGCTGCCCCCGGCTTGTGGCCTGGCGCGAGCAGGTGGCGCGGGAGCGCCGCGCCGCGTTCGCGGACTGGGAGTACTGGGGCCGCCCCATCCCGGGCTTCGGCGACCCGGCGGCGCGCGTCGTGGTGCTCGGCCTTGCCCCCGCCGCGCACGGCGGCAACCGGACAGGGCGCGTGTTCACCGGGGACCGGTCCGGCGATTGGCTGTTCGGAGCGCTGCACCGGGCCGGATTCGCCAACCAGCCGACGTCAACGCACCGCGACGACGGGCTGCGCCTCGACGCGTGCTGGGTCGCCGCGGCCGTGCGCTGCGCACCGCCCCAGAACAAGCCCACGCCGGCCGAGCGCGACACCTGCCTCCCCTATGCAGTGCGCGAGCTCGAGCTGCTGCGCGACACCCGGGTCGTGGTGGCGCTGGGCGGCTTCGCGTGGGATGCCGCCCTGCGCCTTCGCGCCGCCCTCGGCGAGCCGGCGCCCCGTCCGCGTCCTCGGTTCGGGCACGGCGCCGAGCTGGCCGGCAGCGCCTGGACGCTCCTCGGGTGCTTTCACCCCTCCCAGCAGAACACCTTCACCGGCAGGCTCACCCCGCCGATGCTCGACGACGTGTTCCTGCGGGCGCGGGACCTGGCCGGCGCTGAGTCATCCCCCTGGCGGGAACTCAGCTGAGTGAGGGAACAGCTGTGCGAGCACGAGGGCGAAACCCGGTAAGCGCGGCGATTCCAGCTCGTCCTCGCGGGAGAGCTCCAGTGAGAGGTCGAATGTCGGCGTTCTCGGCTGGGACCGGCGGAAGAGGATCACGGTTTCCGCCGCCGTATCCACGAGCCACAGCTCGGGCAGTCCGTGGCGCTCGTAGCGGGATCTCTTGGCACCAACGTCGTAGCGCCACGTCGATGCCGACCGGACCTCCACGGCCAAGTCGGGCATCGCGTACGGGCGCGGATCGAGGCGGGCCGGCGCCCGGCCCTCCGCGTACCAGAGGACGTCGGGTGCGAAGACATTGCGCTCGTCGAGCTGAACGTCTATGGGAAGGGTCGCCTTCCCGCGACCAGGGGCGCCGCCGGTCCAGGTCGTGAGCGCGAGGTAGAGATCGCCCACGACGTCCCCGTGGAGCAGAGTCCGCTCATTCACGACGACCTCTCCCTCGACAAGGCTCCGGGGCCAGCCTCGCTCGGACTGGGGGAGCGCCAGGAAGTCCTCCGCGGTCATGCGCTCGGCGACGGGCACGGCTGTCATCGTAATTCACTCGGGACGGATCGCTCACGGCCCCGCACGGGCCTCTCGCTAGGCTCGAACCATGCCCACGTCGGCCTTCACCCCCGCCGTACGTCAGTGGTTCACCGGCGCCTTCGCGGCCCCCACCCCTGCCCAGGAGCAGGCCTGGCCGGCGATCGCCACCGGCGAGAACGTCCTCATCTCGGCGCCCACCGGATCGGGCAAGACGCTGGCCGCATTTCTCTACGGGCTGGACCGCCTGGCCGCCGAGCCCGCCGCGGATCCCGACCGGCGGCGGACCCGGCTGATCTACGTCTCCCCGCTCAAGGCGCTCTCCTACGACATCGAGCGCAACCTGCGGGCGCCGCTGAAGGGCATCGATGCCGACATCCGCGTGGCTATCCGCACGGGGGACACACCCCAGCGCGACCGGGCCGCCATGCGCCGTCACCCGCCCGACGTGCTGATCACCACTCCCGAGTCGCTGTATCTCATGCTCACCTCGCAGGCGCGGGAGATCCTCACCGGTGCTGAGTGGGTGATCGTAGACGAGATCCACGCGGTGGCACAGACCAAGCGGGGCGCCCACCTGGCCCTCACCCTGGAGCGCCTCGCGGCACTCGCCGAGCGCGAGCTCCAGCGCATCGGCCTGAGCGCGACCCAGCGCCCGCTCGAGGAGGTCGGCCGCTTCCTGGTGGGGCGGGGGCGCAAGTGCACGGTGGTGGACACCGGCGTGCGCAAGCCACTGGACCTGCAGATCCACGTCCCGGTCGAGTCGATGGTCGAGCCCGACGCCCATCCGGGGCTGCCCGACCTCGAGGGGGTCCCCGGCGGCGAGGCGACGCGCCGGTCGATCTGGCCGGCGATCTACCCCGAGGTGCTCCGGCTGGTCCGCGAGCACCGCTCGACGATCGTCTTCGTCAACAACCGCCGTGGCGCCGAACGCCTCGCGCTGCGGCTCAACGAGCTCGCGGCCGCCGAGCAGGAGGACCACGATCCCCAGGGGCCGGCGGCCCCGCTCGAGATCGCCCGCGCCCACCACGGCTCGCTGGCGCGCGAGGAGCGCCTCGTAGTCGAGGAGCAGCTCAAGTCGGGTGAACTGCCCTGCCTGGTCGCCACGAGCTCGCTGGAGCTGGGGATTGACATGGGCGCGGTGGACCTCGTTCTGCAGGTCGAGTCGCCGAAGTCAGTGTCGCGCGGGCTGCAGCGGATCGGGCGCTCCGGCCACAACGTGGGCGACGTGTCAAAGGGACGCTTTTTCCCCAAATTCCGCGCCGATCTACTTGAGTGCGCGGTGGTCGCCAAGCGCATGCATGAGGGTGCGATCGAGGAAACCGTGGTGCCGCGCAACCCGCTGGACGTGCTCGCTCAGCAAGTCGTCGCGATCGTCGCGAGCGAGGAGGACCCGGTCGCGGTGGACTCCCTGCACTCGCTCGTCACCCGCGCGTACCCGTTCGCGGAGCTCTCCCGCACCCAGCTCGAAAACGTGCTCGACATGCTCGATGGGCGCTACCCCTCGTCCGAGTTCGGCGACCTGCGGCCGCGCGTCGTGTGGGACCGCGTGGGCGGGACGATCCGCGCCCGCAAGGGCTCACGCCAGCTTGCGGTGACCAACGCCGGCACCATCCCCGACCGCGGCCTGTTCGCGGTCACCCTTCCCGACGGCCGCCGCGTCGGCGAGCTCGACGAGGAGATGGTCTACGAGGCGCGACCCGGCCAGACGTTCCTGCTCGGCGCGTCGAGCTGGCGCATCGAGGAGATCGGACGCGACCGCGTGGTGGTGACACCGGCGCCCGGCGTCCCTGGTGCGGTGCCCTTCTGGCGGGGCGACGGGGTGGGACGGCCCAAGGAGCTGGGCGAGGCGATCGGCGCCTTCGCCCGGTGGGCGGTGGACCAGTCCGCCGAGACGCTCGAGCGCGACTACGACCTCGACGAGCGGGCGGCCCGCAACCTGCTCGCCTTTCTGCGCGAGCAGCAGGCCGCCACGCGGGTGGTGCCCAGCGACCGCACGATCGTGATCGAGCGCTTCCGCGACGAGATCGGCGACTGGCGGCTGTGCGTGCTCTCGCCCTATGGCGGACGGGTGCACGCCGCGTGGGGCCTCGCCCTCTCCGCCCGTATCCGAGACGAATTCGGCCTGGAGTCAGACGCGATCTGGTCCGACGACGGGATCATCGTCCACCTCCCCGACGCCGACGAGCCGCCTGGGTCTGAGCTGGTCATGATCGACCCCGACGAGCTCGAAGATCGCGTGGTGGCCGAGCTGGGCGGCTCGGCCCTGTTCGGCTCTCGCTTCCGCGAGAACGCCGCCCGCGCCCTGCTGATCCCCCGCGCGTATCCGGGGCGGCGCACGCCGCTCTGGCAACAGCGGCTGAAGGCCCAGACCCTGCTCGAGGTGGCCCGCCGCTACGGCCAGTTTCCCGTGGTGCTCGAGACCTACCGCGAGTGCCTGCGAGACGTGCTCGACCTCCCGGGTCTCCAGGAGCTGCTGCGCGCGCTGCACCGTCGCGAGCTTTCGCTCGTCGAGGTGGAGACCCAGACCGCCTCGCCATTCGCTTCGTCGCTGCTCTTCGACTACGTGGCCAACTACATGTACGAAGGCGACACCCCCAACGCCGAACGGCGGGCGGCGGCGCTGTCGCTGGACCGCGACCTCCTGCGCGAGCTGCTCGGGCAGGAGGAGCTGCGCGAGCTCATCGATCCCCAAGCGCTGGACGCCGTCGAGGCTGATCTTCAGCATCGCTCGCAACGGACCCAGGCCGAGACGCGCGACGCACTGCATGAGGTGCTGCGCCACCTCGGGGACCTGACCGAGGACGAGGTGGGAGCTCGGGTCTTCGCCGGTGTCGATGCCCGGACCATGGTCGACGACCTCGAGCGCGAGCGCCGCGCCGTGCGCCTGCGTCTCCATGGCGAGCCCCGCTGGATCGCCGCCGAGGACGCCGGCCTGTTTCGCGACGCCTTCGCCGCTGTGCCGCCCGGCGGGCTGCCCGAGGCCTTCCTGGAGGAGGTACCCGACGGGTTGGCGCGGGTGCTCGCCCGGTATGCCCGCACGCACGGCCCGTTCACCACCGAGGAGCTGCGCGAGCGCTATGGCGTGGACCCCTCCGCGACGCTCCGCGAGCTCGAGCGGGCCGGAGAACTCGTCCGCGGCGAGCTGCGCCCCGGCGGCACGCGGCGGGAATGGTGCGATCCCGAGGTGCTGCGGCGGTTGCGGCGTGCGTCGCTGGCCGCGCTGCGCCAGGAGATCGAGCCCGCCGACCAGCGGGCGTTCGCGCGCTTCGCGGCGTCATGGCAGGGCATCGACCGCCACCCGTCGGCCGGAGCCGGCGTCGACCGGCTGCGCGAGGTCCTCGTCCCCCTCCAGGGTCTGGCGCTTCCGGCCGAGGCATGGGAGCGGGACGTACTTCCGCGCCGGGTCGGCGCTTACTCCCCGACGTGGATGGACCAGCTGTGCGCGAGCGGCGAG
>JALYZC010000217.1 GCA_030945905.1 Actinomycetota bacterium | reverse complement strand
GCCCTGGTAGGCGCCGCGCCTGACGGGGCCCATGTAGCGCGAGGCCACTCCCTGCGCGATGCGCAGCTTGGCCTCGTTCGTGCTGATCTCCGGAGCAGCGTCGACCTGGGCGGCGAGGACGGCGACTGAGGTCTTGCTGCAGGTGTCGCGCTCGATCTCATAGGCCTTGCCGGTTGCGCCGGAGAATTTCGCGTAGTGGGGCTCCCCGCATCCGGCGATCGCCAGCGCGACCGCGACCACCAGCATCCAGGGCTTCACGCGGCGAACCCTACCCGACCGTGCACGCGCCAGCCTCACTCGAAGACCGGCGACAGAGTACGCTCCCGGTCGAGTTGTCCGAGGCATTGGTGTGGATCTCCGGCGCGTCCAGTGGAATCGGCAAAGCCCTTGCCGCCGCCGTCCCGTGGGATAACGCGCGGGTAATCGACATCAGCCGCAGCGGCGCCGCGGAGCTCGAGCACGTGGAGGCCGACCTCTCCGATCCGGCCTCGTGGCCGATCGTCGCGCGGTCCTTTGAGGAAGAGCTGCGCGACTTCTCGGGCGATCTCGCCGTATTCGTCCATGCGGCCGGGACGATCGAGCCGATCGGCTACGCCGGCGAGGTCGACGGCGAGCTCTACGCCCGCGGCGTGGTGCTCAACAGCGCCGCTCCGCAGGCACTCGGGCGCGCGTTCCTGTCGGCGGCGGCTGCTGTGGAGGCGGCCCGTCACATCGTCGTGCTCACCTCCGGCGCGGCGAGGAGCGTATACCCGGGATGGTCGTCCTACGGCGCGGGCAAGGCCGCCGTCGACCAGTGGGTGCGCAACGTGGGCGCCGAGCAGGATGACCGGGGCGGCGTGCGGGTGATCTCGATCACCCCCGGAACGGTCGACACGGCGATGCAGGAGCGGATCCGCCAAGCCTCCGAGCGGGACTTCCCCAAGCGCTCGAAGTTCGTCGAGCTCCACGAGAGCGGCGAGCTCGCCGACCCCGCCCGGGTGGCCCGCCAGATCTGGGAGCTGCTCGACCGGAACCTGGAGAACGGCTCGGTGGTCGACTTGCGGGAGCTGGCCTCCGGATAGCGTTTCAGGGACATGGACGTCGAACAAGCGATCCGCACCCGCCGGACCCACAAGGCGTTCGCTCCCGATCCAGTCCCCCGCGAGCTGCTCGACGAGCTGCTCGAGCTCGCCCGCTGGGCGCCCAACCACCACCTCACCAATCCCTGGCGCTTTCGCGTGCTCGGACCGCGAGCCCTCTCCGCGCTCAAGCACGCAGCGGGTGCCGAAGCCGCCTCGAAGCTCGACCGGGCGCCGACCCTCGTCGCCGTCAGCGCGACGGGCTCCGAGGACCCGGTGACCGCGGAGGAGGACCTGTGCGCCGCAGCCTGCGCAACCTACGCCGTTCTGCTGGCCGCGCATGCGCGCGACCTGGCCGGCTACTGGCGCACGCCGGCCGTGCTGCGCACCCAGGCCGGCCGCGCCGCGCTGGGCATTCCCGGCGGAGAACGCTTCGTCGCGCTGATCCACCTCGGCTGGCCGCGCCAGGAGAAGGCGCCGCCGGAGCGCGCGGCGCGGGCGGAGGTCGTCACGTACCTGGAGTGATGCGCCCCGCCGGAGCGCACAGAAGGTCCGCGAGGACCGCGGGGTCGCGCCGCACGCGCTCAGCCGCTGCTGCGCCGTCAGACCGTTTCACGACTTCGAAATCGCGGGCGTCGGTCAGCCTGCGCAGGCGTCCCTCGGCGATCAGTGCCTCGTCCACCGCTCCCACGCGACCCTCGAACACCGTGTAGACGGGGGTGCCCAGGGCCACGGCCTCCCGGTTCATGGTGCCGCCGGCGGACACGACCAGATCCGCGTAGGCGATCAGCGACTGAGCGTCGATCGCACCCTCGGGGACCGCGAAGCCCATGCCCGCCAGCTCGGCGCGTTGCTCAGGCGTTCGAGGCAGGACGACGGCCTGGACGCGCTCCTCGCGCAGGCGGCGCAGCACATCCGCAAACAGGTCGTTTTCGAAGCGGTGATATAGCGAAACGGCGGGTGGCGTGCGCACCACCACCAGCGGTCGCTGCGCGTCCACGCCCAGGCGCCCGACCACACCGGGATCGGGCTGGAAGTCGGCCAGGTAGTACTCCTCCTTTAGCCCCGGGTAGCGGCCCAGCTTGCCGGCCGCGCCGTAGCGCGCCAGTCGCTCCGGGGGGATCGTCTCGGGCACCACGACGGCCGCCGCGAGGCGGCAGTTGACGTGATGCTGCGCGGCGGCCCACTCGTAGTCGAACATCGTGGAGGAGGGGATGCGCAGGACCGCGGCGGCGGTCGTGATGTCGTTGGACCCGTGACCGAGCGCGAGGTCGAAGCCGCGGCCCCGTGCCCAGCGCACCAGCGCCGCGGTGCGCCCCACCAGCCCGGCCGCCTTGGACGCGATCCGCCCCCCGCGGTGGCGCCCGATCGCCGTGTGGCTCACCCCGAGGCGCTCACACAGCGCGAGGGTCTGTGCGAAGTCGCGCGCCGTCACCTGCACCTCCGCGCCTCGGGCGCGCAGCACATCGATCACCGGGCGCATGACCAGTACGTGCGGGCTGTTGGTGAGGTCGATCCAGACGCGCATGGCCTCGCGTGCGCCTACGCTCGCGCCGAGCGGATGGCCGAGACGACCTCGATCGCCTGCGAGCGCGAGAGCACCGGGCTCAACGGGAGGGCGAGATGCATGCGTGCCGCGGCCTCGGTGCCCGGCAGCGTCAGGCCTCCGGCATACGGCCGCATCGCGGGCTGGCGGTGCACGGGCGTGCGGTAGTACGCGCGCTGACCGATGCCCACCCGGTCCAGCGCCGGGCCGAGGCGCTCGGCGAGTGAGTGGCGGATCACGTAGAGGTGCCATGCCGGATCGGCGCCGTCGACCGGCGTGGGGAGCCCGACGAGCTCTCCCAGTCCTGCCTCGGCGTAGTGTCGCGCGGCGGCCCGGCGACCCGCGCACCAACCGTCGAGCTCCGGGAGCAGGACGCGCAGGATGGCCGCCTGGATCTCGTCCAGGCGGGAGTTGTAGCCGACCTCCTCGTAACTGACCTTGTCGCGGGAGCCGTGGAAGCGCAGGGTGCGAACCCGCTCGGCCACCGCGTCGTCGTCGGTGACCACCGCACCGCCGTCGCCGAAGCCCCCCAGGTTCTTGGAGGGAAAGAAGGAGAACGTCGCCGCGTCGCCCAGGGAGCCGGCGTGTCGGCCGCGCAACGTCGAGCCGGCAGCCTGCGCGGCGTCCTCGAGCACGGGCACGCCGAGCTCGCGCAGAGCGGGGATCGGCGCGACGTTACCGAACAGGTCGACGGCCACGATCGCCTTGGTCCGCGGCGTCATCGCGGCGCGGACCGTGTCGGGCGTGACGCAGAAGGTCACCGGGTCGACGTCGCAGAACACCGGACGCGCGCCGGTGGGGGGGATGGCCTCCGCGCTGGCGTAGAAGGTGAAGGAGGGGACGACGACCTCGTCGTCGTCGCCCACGCCGAGCGCTCGCAGCGCGATGGTGATGGCCTCGGTGCCGTTGGCCACCCCGATCACGTTGCGCACGCCGAGATACCGGGCAAGCTCGGCCTCGAAGGCCTCGACCTCGGGGCCGAGGATGTAGCGACCGGCATCGAGCACCCGCGCCACGCGTTCACGGACCCGGGCCCGCAGGGGCTCGAGCGGGGTCTCGGTATCGAACAGGGGAACCGGCATGGCGCAAACCCTAGAGGGGTCCCGGGCAGCTGGGCTGCCGTCGCCGGGCGCGGCCACTACTCTTGGCCGCCGCATGGTCTCGGCCTCGATCACCGATGCGCTGGTCACCTTCGCCACCAACGTGGTGAGCGACCTCGGCCTGCCCGGCATCTTCGGGCTGATGTTCCTCGAGAGCGCGTGCATCCCCATCCCCTCGGAGGCCACCATGCTCTTCGCGGGATTCAACGTCCACCAGGGCGAGTACAGCCTGCTGGCGATCACCGTGGTGGGGTCGCTGGCCAACCTCGCGGGCTCGTGGCTCGCCTACGCCGTGGGCTACTTCGGCCGGGTGGAGCTACTCGAGCGCCATGGCGCCAAGCTGCACATCTCCAAGCGCCAGCTCGAGTGGGCCGACCGCTGGTTCGAGCGCTATGGAGCGCCGACGGTCTTCTTCACGCGCATGCTGCCGATCATCCGCACCTTCATCTCGCTTCCCGCCGGCGTGGCCCGGATGCCGTTCTGGCGCTTCACGCTGTTGACGCTGGCCGGCTGCATCCCATGGGTGTTCGGCCTGGGATACATCGGCCGGCAGGTGGGGCAGAACTGGACCCAGTGGCGGGACTCGCTGCACTACGTGGACTACGCGGTGGCCGCCCTGGTTGTCGCCGCCATCATCTGGCTGGTGATCCGAAGCCGGTCGCGGCGCGGCAAGGACCAGGCCGCCGCCGATGCCTCGGCCTAGCCCCGCACCGGCGGACCTCCCTCTCGGGCACGCGGCCGTCCTGGGCCTCCTGCACGGCCCGGCCGAGCTGCTGCCGATCTCCTCCTCGGGGCACATCACACTGGTCCCCTGGCTGCTCGGCTGGCCCTATGCGGCGGTCGACGCCGAGCTGCGCAAGAGCTTCGAGGTGGCCCTGCACGCCGGCACGGCAGCCGCGCTGCTGCTCTCCCTGCGCCACGAGGTGGCCGAGGCGGCCGGCGGGCTCGACCGTCGGCGGGTGACCCTGATCGTCCTGTCGTTCCTCCCCCCTGCCGTGTGCGCCACGGTGCTCGAGCGGCCGATCGAGCGCAGGCTCGGCACGCCCGCGACCATCGCCGCCGGCCTGCTCGCCGGCTCGGCGGCCATGCTGGCGGCCGACGGAGCGCCCCGGCATCGCCGGCGGCAGGACGCGAACGCGACCGATGCACTGTGCCTGGGGATCGCCCAGGCCTGCGCCCTGGTTCCCGGGGTCTCGCGCAACGGCGCGACCCTGGTCGCCGCCCGCCTACGCCGCTTCGACCGGGAGGACGCCAATGCGCTCTCGCGCCATGCGGCGCTGCCGATCATCGCGGGAGCAACGGCGCTGAAGTCGGTTCGGCTCGCGCGGCGCGGGCTGCCGCCGGAGACGATCGGAGCGTTCGCCGTGGGAATCGCCGCCGCCTTCGCCTCGACACTGGCATCCACGTGGCTGATCCGCCAGGTGGAGCGCGATCGCTCGCTCAAGCCCTACGCGGCGTATCGCTGTGCGCTCGCAGCGGTGGTCCTCGTGCGCTGCGGCCGGGTCCGGGACGTGCGGGAGAATCTCGGACGATGAGCGACGCCTACGCCCGCGCGGGAGTCGACACCGGCGAGGCGGGGCGGGCGCTGGCCGGGTTGATCGACGTTCTGCGAAGCATCGATCCGGGGCGCCCGTCGCGCAGCGTCCTCGCCGCCGGACACTACGCCGCGGTGCTGGAGATCGCTCCCGGTCTCGGGCTCGCCTTGTGCACCGACGGCGTCGGGTCGAAGGTCATCGTCGCCGAGCAGGCACGGCGATTCTCGACCGTGGGAATCGACTGCGTGGCCATGAACGTCAACGACGTGATCTGCGTGGGCGCGGAGCCGATCGCCCTGGTCGACTACCTGGCGGTCGAGCGGGCCGACCCGGACATGCTCCGCGATCTGGCCCTCGGCCTCAAGCACGGCGCCGAGGAGGCGGGGGTGGAGATCCCCGGCGGGGAGCTGGCGCAGCTGCCCGAGCTGATTCGCGGGCATCCCTCACCGTGGGGCTTCGACCTCACGGCGACGTGCATCGGCACGGTCGGACTCAAGGACATCGTCACGGGCGACCGCTGCACCCCGGGCGACGCGATCATCGGACTGCCCTCCTCAGGATTGCACTCCAACGGCTTCACGCTCGCGCGCCGGGCGCTGCTCGACGACGGGGGGCTGGGGCTCGAGGATCGCCCCACCGCGCTGGACGGAGCCTCCGTCGCCGATGCGCTGCTGGCGCCCACCGTCATCTACGTCCGGGCGAGCCTCGCGCTTCTGCGCAGCGACGTACCGGTGCACGGGCTCGCGCACATCACCGGCGACGGCGTGCTCAACCTGCTGCGCCTCTCCGACACCGTGGGCTTCGAGCTCGACGCCCCGCTTACCCCACCCCCGGTGTTCGCACTGGTGGCCGAGGCCGGCGGCATCGAGGACGCGGAGATGTATCGCGTGTTCAATATGGGCTGCGGCTTCTGTTGCGTCGTCCCGGCGGACCGGGCCGAGGATGCCCTTGGGGTGCTGGCACCCCACCATCCCGGGGCCGCGGTGGTCGGGCGCGTGACCGGCGATTCAGGGCGAGTGACGCTGCCGTCGATCGGGTTGAGAGGGGGGAGCGAGGGGCTCGCGATCACCTGACCGGCCGGGAACGCCTCGAAGCCCGGAGGTCCTGACGCTCAGGGCTGCCCGGGCGGGAGGACATGCCGCAGCGCGATAGCGAACTTGGCGAACTCCTCCTGGAATTCGTGGAGCACCAGAGGCCGGCCGGCGCCGTCGGGCGCGTTGGACGGTGCGCCCCCGGGCGTCGCTTCGCGACGGGCTCGCGCCGCGACGCGCCATGCGTCGATCGCAGCCCGGGCGTCGGTCGGGTCTGGGATGTCCGTGCGCGGCAGGTCCCCGAGGACCCCGCCGAGGTGGCGGGCGGCCGCCACCCGCCGGCTCATCTGACCGATCGCCTGCTCCGGGTGCTTGGCGAAGCGGGTGAGGATCGTCTTGATCAACGTCGTGTGATCGAACTGCTGATGGCAG
>JALYZC010000212.1 GCA_030945905.1 Actinomycetota bacterium | reverse complement strand
GGCGACGCCTTGACCCGGCCGCCGCCGGCGGGCTGGCTGGGCGGATCCGCAACGGGTACGGGGGAGGCGACCGCGGGCGCTACCGCGGGTGCCGGCTGCGCCGCCGCCTCCGGCTCGCGGCCATTTCCGGGAGTCGCGCCGCCGATCCGGGCGATCAACTTGCCGATCGGCAACGTGGCTCCCTCGGCGGCGAGGATAGAGAGCGGCCCGTCCTCGTCGGCCTCGTAGGTCATCGTCGCCTTGTCGGTCTCGATCTCGACGAGCTCCTCGCCTCGTCTGACCTGCTCGCCCTCGCGCTTGAGCCAGCGCAGGATGGTTCCCTCTTCCATCGAGTCGGACAGGCGCGGCATGACGACGTCGGACACCGCGCGATCTTCGCGTATCCGGCGGAAGCCGTCCAGCCACGCGGCGTCAGAGAATCGGGTCCCCGACGTTCAGCCGCCCGAGCAGCAACGGGGTCACTTCCTCGGCGGACAGCGGGTGGTAGAAGTAGAAGCCTTGCGCGTACCGGCACCCCATCGCGCGCAGGGCGTAGACCTGCTCGCTGGTCTCGACCCCCTCGGCGATCACGGTCAGGTCGAGCGCATCGGCCAGTCCGACCACGGCCGAGACGATGGGGGCGTCCTTGGGGTCGACGCCGAAGCCGGCCACGAACGAGCGGTCCACCTTGAGTACGTCGACCGGAAGTCGCTTGAGCAGGCTCAGGGATGCGTACCCGGTACCGAAGTCGTCGAGCCCGAGGCTCACCCCCTGCGCCTTGAGTGCGTGCAGCGCGGCCACCGCCGGGCCGGCGTCGTCGACGACGGTGCTCTCGGTGATCTCCAGCGACAGCGCGGCGGGATCCGTCTCGGTTTCAGCCAGCACGGCCGCCACCATGTCCACGATGTCCGGCTGCGCCAGCTGGCGCGCGGAGAGGTTGACCGAGATGCGGGGAACGGTCGCGCCCATCGCATTCCACGCGTGCCACTGACGGCATGCCTCGCGTAGGACCCAGGCGCCCAGGCCGACGATCAGGCCGGTCTCCTCGGCTTCTGCGATGAACGCCTCGGGCGGAAGCACGCCGCGGGTGGGATGCTGCCAGCGTACAAGCGTCTCGACTCCGACCACGCGCTCCGTGTGCAGGTCGACGGCCGGCTGGTAGCAAAGTCGGAACTCACCGCGCTCGAGCGCGCGGTGCAGCGCGTTCTCGATCTCCAGGCGCTCGACCGCTCGCCTGCGCATCACGGAGTCGAACAGCTCGTAGCGCGACTTCCCCCGCTCCTTGGCGCGGTACATCGCCGAGTCGGCATCTCGGATCAGGCTCTCGGCGCTCTGATCCTTGCCGTCGGTCAGGGCGATGCCCACGCTCGCGGTGAGGAAGGCCTCGGTGTTCTCGAGCGCGAACGGCGCGCCGACCGCCTCGGCCACCCGTTCGGCGATCAGCACCGCGTCGCGTTCGCCGTCGATGTCGTCGCAAAGGATCGTGAACTCGTCCCCTCCGAAGCGCGCCACGGTGTCGCCGGGGCGCAGCACGTCCTGGAGGCGCCGCGCGACGTCGACCAAGAGCCGGTCACCGGCGCTGTGGCCGAGCGAGTCGTTGACCACCTTGAAGCGGTCGACGTCGAGGAACAGCACCGCCACGGCCGACGGGCGCCGCTGCGATCGAGCGAGGGCAAGTTCGAGTCGGTCGAGGAAGAGCGTGCGATTGGGCAGGGTGGTCAGAGGGTCGTGGAGGGCCTGGTGGGAAAGCTGGACCTCCGCACGCTTGCGCTCGATCGCGTAGCGAATGGAGCGGCCGATGAGCAGCTCGTCCACCCTGCCCTTGATCAGGTAGTCCTGAGCGCCCTGCTGGACGGCGTTGAGTGCCAGGCGCTCGTCGTCGAGGCCGGTGAGCACGACGATGGGCACGTCGGGGGCGGCCGCCTGCGTGCGGGTCACGGCTTCGACCCCCTCGACGTCGGGAAGCGAGAGGTCGAGCAGCACGCACACCGCGCCGCCGCCGGCCAGCTCGCGCTGCGCCTCGCCCAGCGTCGAGACGTGCACCAGCTCGAAGGGCTCGTCCAGCGCGCCGTGCAGCATCTCGCGCACCAGCCGCGCGTCCCCGGCGTTGTCCTCCACGAGCAAGATCCGCACGATCGGTGTACGTCCGTTGTCCTGCGCCGGACGCGTCATTGCGGGGGCAAGCGGACGATGCTCAACCAGAAGTTCTCGATGGATCGCACGACGGAGATGAACTCATCCAGGTCGATGGGCTTGGTGATGTAGCAGTTGGCGTTGAGATCGTAGGAGCGCAGCACGTCCTGATCGGCGGAGGACGTGGTCAGGACGATCACGGGGATGCGTCGCAGCTCCGGGTCGCCCTTGAGCTCGGCCAGGACCTCGCGACCGTCCTTGCGCGGGAGGTTCAGGTCGAGCATCATCACGTCGGGCCGGGGCGCGTCGGTGCTGCGCAGGAAATCCATCGCCTGCTCGCCGTCGTTGACGACGTGCAGGTCGTTGGCGATCTTCGCGTCGCGCAGGATCTCCTCGGTCAGCCGAACGTCGCCCGGGCTGTCCTCCACGAGCAGGATCTGTATCGGCCGCGCGGCCTGGGCGTTGGTCATCCTGTGGCTTCGGCGGCCGAGAGGGTGAACTTGAACACGGTGCCTCCATCCGGGTTGGGCTCTACCCAGATGCGGCCTTCGTGATGTTCGACGACCTTCTTGCAGATGGGCAGGCCGATCCCGGTACCCGGGTAGACGTCGCGGCCGTGGAGTCGCTGAAACATCTTGAAGATGCGCTCCGCGTGGCGGGGCTCGATACCGATGCCATTGTCCGCCACCGAGAACTCCCACCGAGGGCCCTTGGACTGGGTGGCGTCGACGTCGAGTCGGGCGCTGAGCTTGATCCGGGGTGGCTCAGTCCCGCGGAACTTGAGGCCGTTGGAGAGGAGGTTTTGAAACAGCTGCGAGAGTTCGCGCTGGTGGCCCCGCACGGTGGGGAGCTCATCGACCGCCACCGTGGCGCCGGCCTCGGCGACGTGAGTCGAGAGCGCCTCCAGCGCGCGCCGCGCCACCCGCGCAAGGTCGACCTCGACGGACTCGCGTCCATCGCGCCCGATGCGCGAGAAGGTGAGCAGGTCGTCGATGAGCTCCTGCATTCGGGTGACGCCTTCGACCGCGTAGGCGATGAACTCGTCGGCTTCCGCGTCCAGCCTTCCCTCATAGCGCTTGGCCAGCAGTTGCACGAAGCCCGAGACCATCCGCAGGGGCTCGGAGAGGTCGTGGGAGGCCACATAGGCGAACTGCTCGAGGTCGGCGTTGGAGCGTTCGAGCTCGGCGGCTCGGCGGCGCAGCTGCTCGGTTGCGCGCGCCAGCGACTGCTCCGCTTCACGGCGCTCGGTGATGTCCTTGGCCACGGCGTAGATGAGGCCTTCCGCGGCACTCGCCTGCGCGCTGACCGACAGGGACCGGTACGACCCGTCCGTGGCCCGGAACCGCACTTCGAAGTCTCGGGTCTCTACGTCGTCCTGCGCGAGGGCGGCCGCCTGCTGCAGGGTCCGCTCGCGATCGTCGGGGTGCACGAAATCCACATAGGGGCGGCTGCGCAACTCCACCATGGTCCAGCCCAGAACCTGCTCCCATGCCGGGTTCGCGTGCCTGATGTAGCCGTCGAAGTCGGCCGTTGCCATGGGGTCGACGGAGAGCGCGAACAGTCGCAGGGCCGCCCCCCGCAGATCGGTCGCCGGGTCCGGGGGGCGTGCTGCGCTTGCCGCGGCTTCCGCGTCCGTCCCCGGCGCGAGGCCGCCGTGGGTACCGGTGTGTTGGGTAATCCCTGTTCCCTCTCGATTGCGCTCCACCACCCCGCCGCCTGCACCTCATGGTACCGCGCTAGTTGTCGCGGAAAGTCGCGAGCACGGCCTCCACGACCTGCGGCTCGTGGGGAAAGGCGATCTGCTCGAGCGGCTTGGAGTAGGGCATGGGCAGGTCCGCGCCCGTCACGCGCGCGATCGGCGCGTCGAGGTCGTCAAACGCCTGCTCCTGGATGAGCGCGGCCAGGTTCGCCCCCACCCCGCCGTGGGGCCATCCCTCTTCGACCACCACGCAACGGTTGGTCTTGCGCACCGAGGCCAGGATGGAGTCGAGATCGAGCGGGCGCAGCGTGCGGGGATCGATCACCTCCGCCTGCACCCCGTGGTCGGCGGCCAGGATGTCGGCCGCCTTCTCCGCCGTCACCGCCATGCGCGAGATGCCGACGATCGTCACGTCGGCTCCCTCGCGTCGAACGGCGGCGCGGCCGAACTTGACGACGGCGTCGCCGTTGTCGGGCACGTCTCCGCGCTGGCCGTAGAGGTACTCGTGCTCGATGAAGATGACGGGGTTGTCGTCGCGAATCGCCGCCTTGAGCAGGCCCTTCGCGTCGGCCGCCGTCGAAGGCACGGCCACGAGCAGGCCGGGGACCTGGAGGAACATGGCTTCGAGGCAGTGGGAGTGGGTGGGCCCGAGCTGGTGGCCGGCCCCTTGAGGCATGCGCACCACCAGCGGGACCTTGACCTGACCGCCGAACATGTAGCGGATGTGGGCGGCGTGGTTGATGATCTGATCGAAGGCGAGCAGCGAGAAGTTGATCGTCATGAGCTCCACGACGGGGCGCAGCCCGGTCATCGCGGCTCCGACGCCCATGCCCACGATCGTGTTCTCCGAGATCGGGGTGTCGCGCACACGGGTCTCGCCGAACTCGTCGAGCAGGCCCTGGGTGACCTTGAACGCGCCGTTGAACACCCCGATGTCCTCGCCCATCACGATCACCGCGTCATCGCGGCGCATCTCCTCGCGGAGCGCCTGGTTGAGAGCCTCGCGATAGCGGACGACGGCCACGTGCGCTTTTCAGTCCGCGTCGGCCTGCGCCGCGTCGGCCGGCTTGATCTCGTTGCCTCCCGGTCCGCCGGCCGCGCGCTCGTACTCCGACGCCTCGACCGCTCCCGTGGCCATCTGGCGCTCGTGCTCACCTCGGTGCACTCCCGGCGAGCGCTCGTCGATCGCATACCAGCCCTGGATCTGGTCACCCAGCACGTAGACGTCGTCGTAGAGCGACTCCGGCGGCGGGAACGGGGAAGCATCGGCGAAGGCCACGGCCTCGTCCACGCGCTGCTGCGCGCTGCGGTCGATGGCCTCCCGCTCCTCGGGCTCGAGCACGCCCTCCTCCACCAAGCGCTCTCCGAATACGACGATGGGATCGCGCCGCCGCCACTCGTCGACCTGCTCGCGGGTCCGGTACTCCTCGGGGTCGGCCATCGAATGCCCGCGAAAGCGGTAGGTGACCGCCTCGACGAGCATGGGCTGGCGTTCGTCGCGGGCGATCTGCAGCGCCTTGGTCATCACGGCTTGGGTGTCGGCGACGTCCATTCCGTCGCAGCGCAGGCCGGGCACGCCGAAGCCCTCCCCCTTGCGGCGAAGGTCGGTCACCGCGGAGTGGCGCTCCAGCGAGGTGCCCATGCCGAACTGGTTATTGGTGACCATGAACACCACCGGCAGCCGCCACAGGGCGGCGAGATTCATCGTCTCCCCGAACGTGCCCTGGTTGGAGGCGCCATCGCCGAACGTGCACACGGTTGCGTCGCCGCTGCCGAGGTAGTCCGACGCCAGGGCCATCCCCGCCGCCAGCGGAAGGTTGCCGCCGACGATCCCGTAGCCGCCCATGAACCGCCGCTGGACGTCGAACATGTGCATCGAGCCGCCGCGGCCGCGCGAGCAGCCGTCGACGCGGCCGAAGAGCTCGGCCATGACGGCGTCGGGGCTGGTGCCGCGAGCCAGGGCATGGCCGTGCGAGCGATACGTCGAAACCAGGTAGTCGCGGTCGCGCAGCGCGCGTGCAGCACCGACGATCGTGGCCTCCTCGCCCACGGCGAGGTGGAGAAAGCCGCCGATCTTGGCCTTGGCGTACATCTCTCCGGCGCGCTCCTCGAAGCGCCGGATGAGGACCATCGTCGTGAGCCACTCGCGCGCGGCCTCGCGGTCAGGCAGCGGTCGCGCCTCGCCCTGGCCTGCGTGAACCTCGACTGTCCGGTCGGCCATGTGCCCGCGGCCACCTTAGCGCAGGGCGTGCTGGCTGCCGGCCTGTCCCTCACCGCAGCTTGGTGTCCGGCCGCCCATGGTGGGCGCCCCGCCTCGACGCCCACTCATCCCGCGTGATCGCATACACATGCACTGGCTCGCCCAAGAGAACATCCATCCGGAGAGGACGCATACGCAGCCGCTCGGCTACCTTGATCGACCGGACGTTATTCGGATGGACCATCGCCGTCAGGTACGGGATCGCCAGCCGAGCGAAGGCCCAGCTGATGCACGCGAGTCCGGCCTCGGTTGCGTAGCCATAGCCCCAGCAATCGCGGCGCAGCACCCACCCGACTTCTGTTTCGTCGAACTGCTCCCAGTACTTCAGTGTCACGCGGCCGATGAACCGCGCGCTGCCGCGATCGCAAAGCGCAAACATCCCATGCCCGCGGTCTTGCCAGGAGCGCTCCGCGCGGCGCAGGTGGTCATGTGTCTGTAAGCGATCGAGCCGGCGCACGAAGTCCGTGACCTCGGGATCGGCATAGAGCTCGGCCAGGTCGTCGAGGTCGCCCGGGGCAATGGGGCGAAGGAGCAGTCGTCGCGTTTCGATCACACGGCAGTGCCTGCTCGCGGAGCGCCCGGAGAGCTCAGATCTGCTCGACGTCGGCGCGCTGGGTCCACGTCGAGATGAACTCGTCGGATTGAAGCTGAGCCAAGTCTGCCTTCAGCTGGCGGGCGAGCCGCCCCGCGGCCGTCGGCGTGCAGTCCCAGAACAGCTCGACTTCCCCGGAATCGATGCCCACCACCTCCACCGTGTCGAGGCGCTCGGGAGCGGCCAGAAAGGGCGGCGCCGCGCCGCTGCGGGTCACGATCACTCGGTAGGCGCGATTCGCTCTCACGCGAGGGCGCGCAGCACGGTCGCCGCTGCCTCCAGGCCGACGTCGCCGTGGACGACGTGGCGCCCGACCTTCACCGCGGGCACGCTGCGAACCCCGGCGCCTGCGGCGACGGCCGTGGCGCGCTCCAGCTTCTCGCGGACCGACCGCAGCTCCGCCGCCTTGAGCACCGCGGCGGGGTGCATCTCGCATGCCGCCGCGGCGATCACCACGTTGTCGGCTCGGCCCAGGTCGCGGCCGGCGGCGTAGGCCTGACGGAACGCGGCCAACGAGAAGGCCACCACGCGTCCGATCGACTTGGCGTAGGCGGCGACGCGCAGCGCCAGTTCGTCGTCGCCTGGCCAGCCCGGCGGCCAGTGGAGCGGCTGCATCCCCCTGACGGCCGCCGTGCGCTCGATCTCGGCCATTTGGATCTCGCGCTCCTGGGCGCAGCGGAAGGCCGGAGCTCCGCCGCCGGCCAGCCCGGCGCCGCGCACCGGCTGCCATTCGGGCACCACGCCAAGCGTGTCCACGACGCGCTCGGCCGCGAGGTAGGCCTCTGGACTGGCGAAGTCGTAGTAGAAGACCGGCTGATCGGAGGCTGCGTCGGGTCGGTCGGGGACGGGCTGCATTGGCCGAGTGAGCCAGCTACCGGAGATGATGTGTTCGATTGCGCAGGGCATCTTCCGTTTGGTGCTCATCGAGCAGTGCGGCCAGCGTCTGCACCCACAATCCGACCCCGGCCTTGTTGCGCGGGAGGGTCGCGTCATTGCTGAAGACCAGCCCGAAATGCGCCTCTCCGCGGGCCAGGGTCTGCTCGTGGATGGGCTGAAAGTCGGCAACGTCGTTGGTGACGACCGCTCTGCGCTCCTCAGTCATCCGTCGGACGATCTCCGCGTCGGGCAGGCTCTCCAGCTCTGGGCGGTCACGCTTGATCGCCTGCGCGTCATAGCCATTCTCCACCAATCTGCGTGCGACTGCCGGCGAGATCATCTCGTCCAGCAGCAGCCTCAAGACAATGCCTCTTGGCGGCGCCTCCAGCGCTCGCGTTCTCGCTCGGCGATGGCCTGGACGCGTTGGCTCCAAGCGTCGATCTCGTCCTTGAAGTCGACGTAGTACCCAAGCGCCGCCTCCACCTGTTCGACCGGGATCTCCAGGAAGTCAGCCGCTTCCTGTTCTGAGTTGTCACTCTGGCGGATGGTGGAGATGACGTCGGCGACGTCGAGCCGTGAGCCCAGCAGCGCCGGCCTGCGGCCGGCTTCTCCCTCCCGGAAGTAGATTTGTGGATGCTCGTCTCGACGCAGCCCCTCCTCGATGTAGCGTTGGGCCAGCTCGGTTTGAGCGGCACCCCGCTCAGCCGCGTGCCGGCGCAGATGCTCAACCACGCTCGGCGCGAAACGAAAGGAGACCGCCATCTGCTTCTGTCGACCTTGAGCCACCCGTGATCCCTCCGAGTAGTGCATTGTACCGCAACGTATTAAGGGACGCGGTGGCCTCTCGACCCGGCTCCAGCTACAGCACGCCCGCCGTCTCCCAGCCAAGGTTGGCGCAGACTTGGAGTGTCGCCGCCGCTCGGTTCATCGTGTAGAAGTGCAGACCCGGCGCTCCGGCGTCGAGGAGGTTGCGGCCCAGCAGGGTGGCGTGCTCGATGCCGATCCGACGCACCTCGTCGGGCTGATCCGCCACCTCGTGCAGCCGTTCGGCGAGGGCGAGGGGAATGCTCGTCCCCGACATCTCGGCCATGCGCTGGACCTGACGCAGATTGACGATAGGCATGATCCCGGGCACGATCGGCGCATCGACGCCCCGGCGGCGCATCTGCTCGACCAAGTGAGAGTAGTCCTCGGCGCGGTGGAAGAACTGTGTGAGACCGAAGTCCGCCTCGCGCAGCTTGGCGGCCTGGTGGCGCCAGTCCGCCTCCGGAGAGGCGGCGGCGGGATGGCCCTCGGGATGAAGGGCGACGCCTACGCTTGGGAAGCCGAGCTCGCGGGCCAGTCGCATGAGCTCGATGGCGTAGCGCAGATCGCCCTCGGGCAGATCGGCGGTGGCGTTGAGAGGGGGATCGCCGTGGAGCGCGAGCAGGTTGTCGACCCCGGCCCGGCGATAGCGCGCTATGAGCTCGACGAGTTCGCAGCGATGGTGAGCCGCGCAGGTCAGGTGCGCTAGTGGAAGCAGCGGCGAGTCCACGAGGCGCACGACGAGGTCATGGGTGCGCTCCCGCGTAGAACCACCAGCCCCGTAGGTGATCGCCACGAATGCGGGGCTCAAGCCGGCCAGCTCGTCGAGGGCGGCGTCCAAAGCGTGCGCCGAGTCCGGAGAGCGCGGCGGCCATAGCTCGAACGACACAAATCGCCCTGCACCGATGCGCTCAGCCACCGTTGGCATGGGGGCAGGGTACCCGAGGAACTTCGCCGCCATGGGGGTCGAACTCAGGTCGCCTAGTCGCGGTTGGGCATGGCGCGTCCGTCGCTCATCCGTGGATCAGCCAGCCGCCGGCGGCGCGCGCCGCCTCCATGACCGCCTCGGACAGCGTGGGATGCCCGTGCACCATGCGGGCGACTTCGCTGAAGCCGCCCTCCATCGCCCGCACGTTTACCAGCTCCTGGATGAGCTCGGTGGCCTTGGAGCCCACAATGTGGGCGCCGAGGAGCTCGCCGTACTTGCTCTCGCCGACGATCTTGACCATGCCCTGCCGGTCGCCGTACACGGCGCCCGCTCCCACCGCCCCGAACTGCACCTTGCCGATGACCACGTCGTGGCCGCGCTCGCGCGCCTGCTCCTCCGTGAGGCCGAAGGAGGCGACGTTGGGCGTGCAGAACGTGGCGCGCGGTATGTCCTCGTAGACCAGTGGATGCGTCTCCAGACCGGCGGCAGCTTCGACGGCGATGATCCCCTCGTCGGAGGCCTTGTGGGCCAGCGCCGGGCCGGGCACGAGGTCGCCGATCGCGTACACGCCCGGTCGCGAGGTGCGCATATTCTCATCGACCTTGACCTGACCGCTGTCGTGCACGTCCACGCCCGCGACGTCGAGGC
>JALYZC010000201.1 GCA_030945905.1 Actinomycetota bacterium | reverse complement strand
GTCGCCATTCCGGCACTTGCCATCACGCGGCCACTCACGGGACAAGATGCAGCCGACTGACCCCAAGGCACTCGAGCACATCAGCGCCGGCTTGCTCGCGTCGCCGCCCGCGCCCCTGCCCTTCGGGCCAAAGCTGCTGGTCAGGGCCTTCCTGATCCAGCGCGTCGACGGCAACCTGCTCGTCTACAACGCTCCGGGCCTGACGTCGGCCGCGAGCGAGATCGCACGCCTCGGCGGCGCGGTCCGGCATTTCATCAACCACAGCCACGAGGCCATGTTCGGCTCGCAGGAGATCGAGGCGCCGCTGTTCGTTCACGAGCGCGACCAGCCCGAGACCGCCCGGTCGATGCCGGTCGCAGGCACCTTCGCTCAACGCCAGACGATCGGTGACGACTTCGAGCTCATCCCGACTCCGGGACATACACCGGGTGCCACCGCCTTCCTGTGGGACAACGGCACCCACCGCTTTCTCTTCACCGGCGACACGCTGTCGGTTGAGCACGGCCAGTGGTCCGCGGTTGTGCTCGGCTCGAGCGATCGCACCGCGTACATCGAGAGCTTGGCTTTGATGCGCGAGCTGGACTTCGACGTGCTCGTGCCGTGGGCGGCCGTCTCCGGCGAGCCGTACGTCGAGTTCACGAGCAGACGGCAGGCGCATGAACACGTCGATGCGGCGATTGCCCGGGTGCGAGCGGGGAGCAACCGTTGAGAGCCCCGTCTCTGATCACTGATCCCGGCACACCGACCCAGTCGGCCTCGGCAGGGCGCCAGCTGCCCTCGACGACCCCCGCCACTCGCGTCGCGATGCAACCGATGCCGCGGGTACGGTCGACTCGACCTATGATCGGCACGCGCGCCTCGGGCCACGAGACGCCACTGCGATCGTCTCTGGCGCGGTCGCACGGACGGCGCTCCAAGACCGGTCCGCGAGTCTGCCGGATCTCCGCTAGTTGGGCTGTCCTCCGTGCCCCGGCGCACGGCAGGCTGCGGCGATCTCGGGTGCGGCTTCCAGCTGAATGCCCGAAATGAGCAGCCCCACCCACACACCCAACGTGTTGAAGACGGCCGCCGTCCTAGTCGCCCTGCAGCTCGCGTACGTCTTCTTCTTTGTCTACCCCGGCCACGATCCTCAGCCCAATGGACTGCGGATCGGTGTCGTTGCAACCGCGACTCAGACCAGAACGGTGGAACATCAGCTTGACGCCGTCGAGCTTCCGGGATCCGACCTCGTCCGATTCGATTCGGCCGAGCAGGCGCGTTCTGCGATCACCAACCGCGACGTTTACGGGGCAGTGGTCTTCGATGGCAAGGGCGAGCAGGTGCTGACGGCGCCGGCGGCCAGCTTCACGGTCAGCTCCCTGTTGACGCAGGCGGCGTCGCAGGCCAAGGGAGCGCGCGTCGCCGAGGTGGTCCCGCTCTCCTCCGGCGATCCACGCGGGGTCGTCCTCAACTTGCTGATCATCCCCCTGATCGTCACCGGACTGCTCGGTGCGCAACTCGCCGTGCAGATCGTCGGGACCGTCCGTCTCAAACGCCGCCTCTGGACCGTTGCGCTGGTCGCCGCGGCAGGAGCGCTGGCTGTAGCCACACTGATTGGACCCGTCCTCGGTACCCTGCCCGGCCCGCTTCTGCCCGAGGCCGCCGTCCTCACCCTGGCCATATTCGGGCTGCTGACCGTCGGCGGCGGTCTGATTCGCCTGCTTGGACCCGCCGGATTATTTTTCGCTTTTGCGATCTTCCTGATGATCGGCAATCCGTCGTCGGGTGTTGCCAGCGCCCCTGAGCTTCTCCCCACGCCTTGGGCGCAGGCGGGTGCCTTCCTGACCCCCGGAGCGTTGGCAAGCGCGCTGCGCTCGATTGCCTACTTCGACAGTGCGCGCTCGATGGGACCGCTTCTCGTCCTGGCCATCATCGCAGCGGTGGGCATTGCGCTAGAGGCGCTCGCCGACCGTACCGAGGCCAGAAAACGACGAGCGCCCGGCGAGTAATCGAGCCAGAAAACGACGAGCGCCCGGCGAGTAATCGAGGAAGATCGAAGCCATTGGACCCCTGGCATCATCATCGCTGATACAGACGACAATACGGCGAGCACCGCGGCCGTCCATTAAGGGCGATACTTCGACGCACCCGCATTCAGCGTTATGAACGCTCGGACCGGCACGGACAATCGGGCCCGCGTCTGGCCCGCCGTCGCGGCCAGGTGTAGAGCGGCTGGCGCTCAAGGCGGCGCCGGAGGCGCGGTCGCCGGACTCTGAGGATCGATGAGGATCGTCGCGTGGACGTCGGGATCGGAGACCCGTCGAACGCGCTCTCGACGCCCGTGACGCCGACCATCGCGGTGTGACGAACGGTGCGGCATTCACCTTGCCCTCCGCGAGCATGTGGAACGTGTCTCGGAACTGGAGCGGCGTGTAGCCGACGACGAGCGCACGTCGATCTCCCTTGTTGATCACCATGGCGGGTCGGATCTGATCGGGCGTCATGCAGACTCCCACCGCCCCTCCCCTCGACGGACTACTGGTCACCGTCGCCGTCGTCGGGCCGCCGCTGTGGTCGGCGTCACCCCTCTGCCTTGCAGCCCGGACGAAGCAGGTCAGCAGCCGCCAAGACCGCCAGCTCGGAACGACGGCGCTCGTGAGACCAACCCGTGGCGCCAACAACCCCGACCATGACACCACCACGCCGCGCGCTGCCTCCCGGGCAAGCGGGCGTCTCCGCCGGCGATCACCGCGCGACCGCAACGGACGATGAGGAGACGCCTCGATGCCGTGGTCATGCGCTATCGCTTCAATGCAGGCAGCTCGGCCGGCACCTCGCACACGCTCGCTGCGGACGCCGATAGCGATCGTGAACGTCATCGGTGACGGGCTACTCCTTCTCGTCCAAGGTGGGCGTGCCGGACTTGACCGCTGACGAGCCGCTCGCGTTGGGGGCGCAGGGGCGGATGTCCCGTTAGACGTCCCTTCACCACTGGCCCCGCACGATCCTGGCAATGCCGCTCCTGCTGTCTACAGCGACGGAGCGGCTGGCGGTGGTGCGCTGGTTGGGGCGAGGCCGGCGAGATAGATGCGTGCCTGCTGTCGAGCGATGCGATCCCAGTTGGGGGCGTGTGGCAGCGGCTGCGCGAGTTGCGCTCCGGTGATAATGATGTCGATGGCGGTAACGTCGTCTCTGATGTTGCGTTCGCGTTGTCCGCGGCGAAGTACCTCTGTGAGCTTCGCTCTGATCTCGGCCTGAAGCGCGACGGTTTCCTGGTCGAGCAAGACGGGCCCCCCGTGTAGGGGGAGGATCAGCTCGTCGCGGTGTCTGATGGTCTGCTCGAAGAAGACACCGATGGAGTTGATCGCCGGCTCTTCGCTGTTGGCGGCCGCGCGAGCGTGGTCTACGACGAGCCGAAAGGAGCGGTGGGTGAGCGCGGCGAGCAGTGCCGCCCGTGTTGGGTAGTGGCGATAGAGGGTGCCCACCCCGACACCGGCCTCCTCAGCGATGGTGGCAATGGGCACCTTCTCCCCCTCTCTCTTGACGGCGGCTGCCGCGGCGGTCAGCACCCGCTCTCGGTTTGCCGCGGCGTCACTGCGCAGCTGTCTTGTGGGAGTGCTCATTCGGACCGTCTCTCTTGATGGTGCCAGCAGCGAGGCGCGCCTCGCGCCCTGCCAGGGTATCTCGTAAGCGGACGATTTCGTCCTCTTAGTGTTAGGGTGTCCGAGAACCCCCGTTCGAGTGGGCGGCCTTGCCCCGAACCCCCGACCGCGTGCCAGCGCCGGAGTCAGACGTGACCAACCTTCTTTGGGATCCCATCGACGTCGGACAGCTTCTACTCGCTCATCGTCTGGTGATGGCGCCGATGACCCGGAGCCGCTCGACGCCTGAGGGCGTCCCCGGCGAGCACAACGCTGAGTACTACGCCCAGCGCGCATCGGCGGCCCTCATAATCACTGAGGGCGTTCAGCCCTCCGATGACGGCCAGGGCTACCTGCTGACCCCCGGCGTCTACACAGACGAGCACATCGCAGGGTGGCGGCGCGTCACCGACGCGGTGCATGAGGCGGGCGGACGGATTGTGATCCAGCTCATGCACGTGGGCCGGATCTCGCACCCGTCCAACACCCCGCACGCTCGCCAGCCTGTCGCGCCGTCGGCGGTCACGCCGGCCGGCCAGATGTTCACTGCAGCAGGCATGCAGGACATGCCGGAGCCACGCGCGCTCTCGACGGAGGAGATCACCATCTCGGTGCAGGACTTCCGCCGCGCCGCGGCTGCAGCGATATCCGCCGGCGCGGACGGCGTGGAGATCCACGCAGCCAACGGCTACCTGGTCCACCAGTTCCTGTCGACCAACGCAAACCAACGCGGCGATCGCTATGGCGGCTCGATCGAGAACCGCATTCGGTTCGTGGTGGATGTGACGTCGGCCGTCGCCGACGAGATCGGGCCTGGTCGTACCGGCATTCAGATCTCGCCCGGCAACTCGTTCAACGACATCGTCGAGGACGACGTGGCGGAGCTCTACGGCGCGCTCGTGCCCGCGCTCGCGCCGCTCGGTCTCGCCTACCTGAATGTCGCCCACCAGGGCGACGAGGACCTCCTACGCGCCATCCGCCGCGACTGGCCGGGTGTCCTGATTCTCAATCGAGGCGGCGCAGACATTCAGACGCGGGTCGAGGACCTCGAGACAGGCGTTGCCGACGTCGTCTCCGTGGGCAGGATGGCGCTGGCCAACCCGGATCTCGTCGAGCGCGTGAAATCTGGGGCACCCCTCAACGACCCCGACCCGGACACCTTCTACGGGGGCGACGAGCGCGGCTACACCGACTACCCCACCCTTCAGACCGGAGACTAAGCATGCAGAGCAATCGAGTAGTGGTGATAACCGGCGCCGCAGGAGGAGTCGGCGCCTTTCTCGTCGAGCGCTTCCTGACCAACGGCGACACCGTCATCGCGACCGACACCCGGGACGAGGCACTCCACAAGCTACGAGAGGGCCGCGACGATGCGGCGACGCTGATCACATCCACCGCCGACATCTCCCAGGAGGAGGACTGCGCGGCGCTGGCCGCCGTCGCTCGCGACCAGACAGGCCGCGTAGACGTGCTGATCAACTGCGCCGGCTTCTTCCCGATCGTCTCTTTTGAGGAGATGTCCCCCGATGACTGGCGACAGGTCATCGACATCAACCTCACCGGTGCGTTTCTGATGACCCACGCGATGCTGCCGCTGATGAAAGACCGCGGTTGGGGGCGCATCGTCAACTTCGGTTCGGGCTCGGTCTTCGACGGGACTCGCGGTCAGGCGCACTACGTTGCAGCCAAGGCCGGCATGGTGGGCTTCTCGCGCTCGCTCGCGCGCGAGGTCGGCGGCTATGGCATCACGGTCAACGTCGTCACCCCCGGCCTCACCGTCACCAAGGCGGTGCGCGAGAGCTTCCCGGCGGAGATCCTCGAGGCCCAGCGCGACGGGCGGGCGCTGCAGCGCGATGAGGAACCGGAAGACCTCGTCGGGCCGGTGTTCTTCCTCGCCTCGCCCGACGCCGACTTCGTCACCGGACAGACCCTCAACGTCGACGGTGGAAAATTCATGCCCTAACCGGGGCGTCCGTTCCCGCCAGCCAAGACCGACCGCGACGAACCCGAATAGAGGAGCACAACGATGAGCGACAGCACGAGCAGCGCAGCCCACGACAAGACGCCGATTCCTGCCGATGACAGCCGACGGAAGCTCACTGTCGCCGACCCCGAGGACCGCGCGCTGCGCCACATCGCCATGGTCGGCGACACCTACACAATCGTCGTGGCAGGCGAGGACACCGATGGTCGCTACGCCCTGATCGACATGCTGGTGCCACCTGGCGGCGGCCCGCCGCCACATCGCCACGACTTCGACGAGATGTTCCACGTCCTCGACGGCGAGATCGAAGTCACGTTCCGCGGCGAGGTGTCACTCGTGCGTGAAGGCCAGACCGCCAACGTGCCCGCCAACGCGCCGCACGCCTTCTGTAACCCCACCGACCACGCGGTGCGCCTGCTGTGCCTGGTCTCGCCCTCAGGGTTGGAGGAGTTCTTCGCCGAGGTCGGGGACGTCGTGGACAGCCGCACATCACAGGCCCCGGAACTCGGCGAAGCGGAGATGACAGCACGGATGCAGAACAGCCGAGACCTCGCCGCGAAGTACGGGATCGAAGTCATGCCGCCGGAGTAACCCGACCGGCCCGAGCCACACGCTCGAGTCGATCGCACCGCCGTAGCGCCGATCCGAAAGAGATATCTACCGTGGACAAGCAGCAGAAGAGGGACTTCAACGCCAAGAACATCGCTGAATTTCGCTCGGGCGACGGAACGCTGAGTTCCTTCGGCGACGCACCGGTGCTGTTGCTCACGACCACGGGAGCCAAGTCCGGCTTAAGACGCACGAGCCCAATGATGTACCTCGCCGACGACCAGGACCCGGATCGCGTCTACGTGTTCGCCTCCGCGGCCGGCGCCGACACGAATCCCGCCTGGTTCGAGAATCTCGTCGCCCACCCGGAGAGCATCACCGTCGAGATCGGACGCGAGGAGCTCACCGCGGACGCTGAGGTCCTGCCCGAGCCGGCTCGCGCGCGGACCTTTGCGGTGCAGGCTGATCGCTATCCGGGCTTCGCCGCCTACCAGGCAAAGACCTCCCGGCCGATTCCGGTCGCCGCCCTCAATCTGCATCGGGACTCGAAGTAACCGTCAGCGCGTGCCGGCGGCGTGACGAAGGCTCCTCCGAAGCCGAGCATCAACGTCGCCGCGTCTCGCGCAAGGTCACAAGCGGCGCGCACCACGTGCTTCTCGCGTCGGCGAGTGACGTTGTCGGCACGCCCGCGCACTGCAGCCCGCTTGTCCTCGCACGATCGTCGGCGAGCTCGAGTCCGTGCCCGCGGGCCCACGCTCAGCCGCGTGCGAACGAAAGGAGCACTTCGGTGGCCACTTACGTGCTGACGCGGAGCATCGCCCACGCCGGTCGCTCAGGCGTGCAGGTGGACGCGCTCGCCGTGGGGACCGAAGATCATGATCGCCTCGACGGGGCCGTCGACCGCGCCAAACCAGTGCGGCGTCCAGGTGGTGAACTCGACGGTTTCTCCGGGCTCGATCGTCAGGTCATCGGGACCGAGGATGAGCCGCAGACGCCCGCTGAGGACGTAGATCCAGTCGTGCCCTTCGTGGACGCGCAGTGTCTCGGCGGGTGGGGGTGTGCGGCGCTTGGCACTGATGTGGACCTTGTAGGCGTGCAGTCCGCCGGCCGAGCTGCGGTGCGACAGTGGCCACATCGTCATGCCGTCATACCGGCGAGGCTTGCTGGAGACCCGCGGGTCCTGCGGCGGCGGAGTGCCGAGCAGGTCGTCGGCCCTGACGCCGAGCGCCGCGGCGAGGGCGGGTATGTGGTCGAGAGCGAGGCGCCGCTTGCCCGACTCGAGGCGACTGAGGGTCGAGATATCGATCCGTGCGCGGTCGGCGACCTGCTGGAGCGTCAACCCCTGCTCGGAACGAAGCTCGCGAAGCCGGCGGCGGACGCGGACGCCGACCGGCTCGTCGGTTGCGTGGTCAGCCATGCCGACAAGCCTATTGCCTGATCAGCAACAGCACTTGTCGACTCCCGCCCTACCTGCCACGTTGGCGGCATGGACCGAACTTGGGACTGCATCGTAGTCGGCGCCGGAGCCGCGGGCCTCAGCGCCGGGCTGGTGCTGGGCCGCGCTCGTCGCCGAGCGCTCGTCGTGGACGCCGGAAGACAGAGCAACCGACACACGGACGGGATCGGTGGTCTGCTGGCCAATGATCGTCGTCCGCCGCTCGACTTCTACGCTAACGGTCACGCCGAGCTTGCGAGCTACCCGACCGTGGAGTTGCGATCCGGCGAGGTCCTGAGCGGCCGGCGCCACGAGGAGGGCTTCGTGCTCGAGCTGGCCGACGGGTCGACGGAGGCGGCGCAGCGCGTGCTGCTGGCCACCGGCATGGAGTACCGCTATCCGCCGCTCGACGGGATCAAGGAGCGCTGGGGCCGGTCGGTATTCCACTGCCCGTTCTGCCACGGCTGGGAACACCGCGACCAACCGCTTGGGGTGCTCGACCGAGGCGGGGCGCTCATGCTGACCGCTTGGAGCGATGACGTCACGCTGCTGACGGACGGGCCGGCCGATCTAACATCGGAGGATCGGGGCCGGCTCGAGGCGGCGGGCGTCGCTATCGACGAGCGATCCATCGCCGGTCTGCGCGGTCCCGACGGAACGCTGACGGCGGTGGCCTTCACCGGCGGCGGTGAGCGCCCGTGCGGCGGCCTGCTCGTTCCGGTCACGCTGCACCAGCGCTCCGCGCTCGCCGCACAACTCGGCGCGGCGACCACCGAGCCGGGGCCTCTCTTCGGGGACGCCCTGGCCGTGGACGCCAAATTCGCGACGAGCGTGCCCGGCCTGTTCGCGGCGGGCGACGCGGGTGGGTTGATGCCCTCGGTGGCCAACGCCGTCGCCTCGGGCAACACCGCAGCCGCGATGGTCGTGATGAGCCTTATGACGGCACCGCGCGCTCTCGCCGCGTCTGCCGCCGGCCCGGGCGCGACCCGATGACCGCGCGCACGCTTCCCAAGCGGCGCGCCGTCCCGGCGCCTCAACGCCCGGGGCGCACAGGGCTTGTGCTCGCGCTGATCGTGACCTGCCAGCTGATGATCGTCCTCGACGCCACGGTGGTGAACGTCGCGCTTCCGCCGATCCAGGCTGACCTCGGGTTCTCGGCGACCGCCCTGTCGTGGGTCGTGAACGCGTACACGCTGGCCTTCGGCGGCCTGGCGGTCGCCGCCTTCGCGACCGCAGCGGTCCTGCTCGCAGGCTTCATCGCGATCGAGCAGCGCGCAGAGCAGCCGCTGCTGCCGCTGCGCCTGTTCGAACGTCGCGTGACCGCGAGCGCCTACCTGACGATGCTGCTCGTCCCGGCCGTGCTGCTCGGCATGTACTTCTTCGCCGCGCAGTTCCTGCAGCTCGTGCTCGGCTACTCCGCGATGGAGACAGGCTTCGCGTTCCTGCCGATGGCCGCGCTCATCTTCGCCGGCTCCCAGACGGTGCCGCGGTTCGGTCCGCGGCCGTTCATGATCGCCGGCGCTGTGGCGTTGCTGGCGGCAACGTTGTGGCTGACGCAGCTCTCGGCGTCGAACACATACATTGGCGCGCTGGCCGGCCCGCTGACCCTGTTCGGACTGGGCGGCGGGCTGCTGTTCATGCCGTTGAGTGCCGTGCTGCTGTCGGGGGTGCGGCTCGCGGACTCAGGTGCGGCGGCGGGCGCGATGCAGACCGCGCAGCAGCTCGGCGCGGCGCTCGGCGTCGCGATCCTCGTGTCGGTGTTCGCCGCCGCGGCGGGCGGCGCGGGCGAAACCGAGCCCGGGGCGTTTGCCGCCGGGGCCGCCGACGCCTTCGTTGCCAGCGCGGCGTTTGCCGTGGTCGCGCTCGTCCTCATCTTGACCGCGGTGCGGCCGTCTCAGATCACGGGAGCCGATTCGCCGTGAACCACGCGACCCAGGCGTTCTGGGACGAGGTCTATCGGGGACGGGATCGATCTTGGCGTGACAACCCGCATCCTTACCTCCTCAAGGCGCTCGCCCGAGCCACTCCCGGGCAGGCGCTGGAGCTGGGCTGCGGCGAGGGCACCACCGCCGTCTGGCTGGCCGCGCAGGGGTGGACGGTCACCGCGGTGGACGTCTCCCCAGTCGCGCTCGACTCCGCCGCCGAGCGCGCCGAGCGCGCCGGGGTCTCGTCGCGCATCTCCTGGCGGCGCGCCGATCTTTGCGACTGGACGACGCAGGAGACGTTCGACCTCGTCACCGCGCTGTTCCTGCACACCCCGCTTGAGCTGCAGACGCCGGGGCTGCTGGCCCGCGCGGCCGCGCAGACACGCACAGGCGGGACCCTGCTCACCGTCGGGCACTACACGTTGCCGCCGGGGGCCTGGAACACCGACGCCACCGATGACCTGCTGAGCGCATCGGAGCTCGTGACCGCCCTCGGGGTGCACGAGCCCGACTGGCGCACCGTCCTTGCCGAGGAGGTGCCGCGCACGGTGATGGACCGCGACGGCCATCCAAGCACTGTGCTGGACGCCGTTCTTCACGCCGTACGAGTCCCGCCGCGAGGCCGGATGACCGGTCGCTCCGAGCCATCGGGCTCAAGCCTGGTTCATAAGACAGAGTGATGAACGGGGTGGAACGACTCAGGACACCGCGGATCGTTCGGCCGAGGCGGGCGGCTCCCCGAACATCGCCCTGGCCCCGTTGGACTGTGCCTGCTCCTCCCCGAACTCCGCGGTCTTCGATACCTGCTCGATCGCGACCTGGTCGGCGAGGTAGCGGATGCGCTCGCTCCCGTCGGTCGCCGCCTCTAAGACGACGGCGGCGGTGCCCTCGGGCTTGGGGGCGCCCTCCTGCATCTCCGGATCGCCGAACACCGACAGGACCGTGTCCATGTGCGCCTCGTACGGGGCCCCCTGGACGACAGTCGCGCTGTTCATAATGTTGGTGGCGACGATCCCCGGGACGATCGTCTTCACCCGGATCCCGAAAGGATTGAGCTCGAGGTTCAGGCCGAAGCTCCAGCGCTCGAGCCCGGCCTTCGTGGCCGCGTAGACGGCCATGAACGGGCCGGAGATCACTGCGCTCAGCGAGGTGGTGTTGATGAACAGCCCGCCGCCCCTCTTGCGGAAGTGGGGGATGAACGCTTGGGTGACCCGGAGCGGCCCGAGCAGGTTCGTCGTGACCTGGTGGACCAGCTGCTCGTCGGTGAACTCCTCCATCGGTCCCAGGAGCATGGAGCCGGCGTTGTTGAAGACGACGTCGATCTGCTTGTCGCCCGTGACGTCGCCGACGACCTCGTGGATCTGGTTCAGATCGGTGATGTCCAGGTCGATTTGCTCGACGTTGGGCAGCGCTTCGAGCTCTCCGTCCTGCTTCCAGCTGCGGGCTGAGGCGATCACGTCCCAGTCACGCTCCGCGAAGTACTTGGCCGTCGCTCGCCCGATGCCCGAGGCGGCACCCGTGATGAAGATCGTCTGCTTGTCTGCCCGTGTCATTTCACTCTCCTTGCCGGACCGCGATAGCTGCGAACACTGGGCGCCTTGCCCCTCGCTCCGCCCCTTCGGTCCTGATCGGTGCGGAACAAGGACCGTAACACATTCGTACCGCTCAGTACAGAATACCTTAGAGTCGATGCGTTGGACAGCCAGCACCACGCACAGGTCGGGCGACCGAAAAAGGTTCGACGCCCACGACGCGCGTCGCCGCGGGCGCGCCGCTTATGCCGGGCTTCGAGGTGCGTAGAGGGCAGCGCGCCGAAGGCGTCCCGGCAGGAAGGGTCCCCAACGACGTACATCCTTGTCGTGTCCGCGCGACGCCGCGAACTACCGCGCCAACGCCGCACGGTGGCAGCGCGAGCGGGTCCCCGTCAACGACGCGGCGCGGAAGTGAGAACGACCGGTGTCCACCCTTGGGTTGAGGAGTTGCCTCGACGCTCTCGGCGGCGCTGCTCGTCCAAGACGCCGACTCGACCCCACGACGGCCGGCGATGCCGTGGGGGGCTGGTTGCGGTCGAGAGGGTGAGTCGCTGCTCGGCCGGAAGCGGTCGTCAGGCGGGCGGCCAGTTGTGAAGGGCGGCGTCGGCGACCTCCTGCAGGTCGTCGCGGCTGGTGCCGCTGGCGGCTTGGACGGCGATGCCGTTGGACACGGTCATGAGGTAGCGCCCGAGCAGAGCGGGATCGGCGTCTGAGGGCAAGTCACCTTCCTCGACGGCTTGTCGGAAGCGGTCGCTAAGGCGAGCGACGGCCTCGTTCCGCAAGGCCACAAGCGTGTCGCGAGCGTCGCGTGCCGAGGCGCCGGCGGCCAGGGAGCCTTGAACAGTGAGGCATCCGGCCGGGCTGCCTGGGCCGGTGGTGGCGTGAACGGAGCCATTAAGGAACGCCGTGGCTACCTTCCGGGCGGTCGGTTCTTGCAGGGCTCGGGCGCCGTACCCGGCGGGGCCTTCGGTGTAGCGCTCAAGGGCCCGACGGAAGAGGTCCTCTTTGTTGCCGAAGGCCCCGTACATGCTGGTGCGGTTGATGCCCATCGCACCGGTCAGGTCGGTCAGGCTGGAGCCTTCGTAGCCCTGCGCCCAGAAGACCTGCATGGCGCGCTCGAGCGCCTCGTCGGCATCAAAGCCTCTTGG
>JALYZC010000104.1 GCA_030945905.1 Actinomycetota bacterium | reverse complement strand
TCATGCCCGCCTCGGTGTAGTCCCCGATGTCGGCGGGGATCCCGTGGAGCTCCTCGAAGGCGCGCTTCCATGCCACCGCGCCGGCGCCGCCGGTCGATACCAGTGTCCCGTCGATGTCGAAGAGCAGAATCCGATGTTCCAGGGGGGTCATGACGTGACGCGAAACATCAACTCGTCGCGGTAGCACCAGCTCCGGTCCTCGCCGGGCTGGGCCGATCGGGCGATGGGATGGCCGGAGTCCCGCGCATGCGCGCTGGCGTGGCGGTGGGGCTAGGAGTCACAGCAGCCGATCACGCCGCACGTCTGGCACATCCTCAGATGTACCCACTCGCCACCGATCTTTAGGCACACGGCGCAGCCCTTCACCGGGTCCGGCAGATCCAGTACCTGGACCTGGTCGAGATGCGAACAGGCATCCATGGCTTGCGAGTCTACGACGGCCCAAGCCCTACATAGTCCTGCGCGACGCGAGGGATCCTCGAATACCTCCACCCTGATCGACTTCGGTGTCTAACCAGATCGAGACCCCGGCATCGTGTAACCGCTGCAGGGCGGATGTTGGGATGAGCTGCTCCCTCTCGTCCACTGCAGGCACTGCGCCGACCGGCACTTGGGCGCTCCCACTTGGCGGAAGCGAGCGTCCTCCTTCCGCGCAGAGGAGTGACGCGCCCATTATGGGGGGAGCTCCTACCGGCTAGGTGACGCCTTGGGGAGTGTGTGTGTGGCGCGTTTTATGGCGTCCTCGGCCTCGGCGTTTATTTTTCGGATGAGTTCGCGGGCTGGGAGCGGCTGTGCGAGCTCATGCGTCTGGCCGGACCAGAGGTTGATGACTTCGGGGTCACCAGCGTTACGACCAGCGGCCCGTAGGGGCGACGTTACGTGGTGGATCTCTGGGTAGGCGCTCGGGGCGTCGTGTCCGTGTTCTTTGATGAAACGATTGAGCAGGCCGCGTGCGAGTCGGCCGCTGAAGGCCCGGGTCAGCGTGGTTGACCTAGGGGAGGAGAGCGCGTCTTGGTGGGGATGGCTGGTGGCAGCCTCGGGGCAACGCATGAAGGCGGTACCGATCTGTGCCGCTCGTGCGCCGGCGCACAGGACGGCCGCGAGCGCGGCGCCGTTCGCGATTCCCCCGGCGGCGATGAGCGGCTGCGTGACAGTCTCGCGCACGACCTGGATCAACGCGAGCAGCCCGTATTGCTCGGCATCATCACGATCAACCCAGGTGCCACGGTGTCCTCCAGCCTCAACCCCTTGCAGGATCAGCGCGTCGGCACCCGCCTCGAAAGCCCGCTGAGCTTCGACCGGGGAGGTGATGGTCACCCACACCTCCGTCCCGCTCGCCTGGAGGCGACTGATCACCCGTGTCGGTGGACAGCCGAACGTAAAGGAAACGACGTCGACGGGATCATCGGCCAACTGGTTGATCTTCGCCTCCCAATCGTCGTCTTCAAAGCGAGGCTCGCCGAGCTCGAGCCCGTAGCGTTCAGCTTCCGGCCGCAACTCGTCGATGAATGGCTGATACGAGCCTGGCTCTGTCGCCCCGACCCCGGGTACGAACACGTTTACGCCAAGGACAGCGTCGGTCAGGCTACGAGTCGCTTCGATGTCCGAGCGCATCGCCTCGGCCGTCTTATAGCCAGATGCGACGAAGCCAAGGCCTCCCGCCGCGCACACCGCTGCAGCGAGTCGCGGCGTGGACGGACCACCCGCCAGCGGAGCCTGCACCACCGGGACCCGCAATGCGTCAAGAACCACGCCTAAAGAGTGCCAAACCCTCCAGGCGCCGTGCACGAGTTGGTTAGCCGAGATGGCCGCGCCCTGCCGTCCTCTAGTACACCATTCCGAAGTCCGTTGTGGTGCCAGCAAGTGGGCACGAGCTCGCGACGGCGCGGTGGCTGTGGGCGCGATTTCGGGTACGGTAGGCGCCGTATGGGGACGCGTGGCGTCCATCTTCGTCTGTGAGGAGCCCGATGCGCCGTTACTCCGTTCCCGTCGTTGCTGTTCTCGCCGCCAGCCTCGCCGTGAGCGCGTGCGGCAGCAGCAGCAAGAGCAAGAACAGCAGCAGCAAACCGACGCAGCTACCCCGCGCGGACTTCGTGCAGAAGGCCGACGCAATCTGCACGGCCGGCAACAAGAGGCTCATGGCGGCCGGACCCAGCCCGAAGTTCAACCCGGCGACCGCAACGAAGGCTCAGCTGGCCAGCTCAACCAAATTCTTCAAGGCCCTCTCCCAGGAGATCAGCTCGGACGTCAGTGGGGTCAGCGCGCTCGGCGAGCCAAGCGAGGCCGCGCCAAAGCAGGCGTGGCACGAGCTCCGCGCGTCACTGCAGAACACATCGGTCCCCAACAGTCAGAAGCTGATCAGCGATGCGCGCACCGGCGATCTCAGCGCTTTCCGCGCTGACTTCAAGACGTTCTCCTCTACGGACTCGATTCAGACCAAGGACGGAAAGATCATCGGCTTTAAGGTCTGCGGCCAAGGCTAGCCGAGCACGCTGCCGCGGAGCCGCGCCCGCCAGCCCCAGAAGGGACTTGCGGAACGGTGCACTCGCACAGCAGCCTCACGCTGCTCTGTGCCAAGAGCCCCCGGGGGGTGCCGGCGAAGTCCTCAGTACTCGAGTACCGAGCTTTCGGAGCCGGGGCGGCCCGCACTTGACGGCACCTCCGTAGCCGTCACAGCCGTTGTTACCGTACGGCGAGCACCGTGCGCGGCCACATCGAGATGCTCAGCCCGACCCCGGAAGTCGTCAGCCCGACCGGGCTGATTCGCGGCCCCGACGAACGCATCTGGTTCACCAGCCTGGGGAGCGACCGCATCGCGCGCATCGATCCGGCGGCCACCGACCCCGCGGACAGCATCGAGACGTTCACCGCGCCCGGCCTCAGCCAGCCGGTCGCGATCAAGCTCGCCGCCGACGGGCGGATCTGGTTGCCGAGCTCCCGCGCACGGAGGCCGACGTGCTCGCTCGCGTACTGCCGCGCGTAGAGGCGATACTCTCGGGGGCGCCAGCTCCTCGGCGCGCTGGACCCCCGCGCCCGACGGCTGGTCCTCCGCCCCGGCCGCGGCGGCGCCCGTGAAGATGTCCACGGCCACCGGAGTTCTGGCGCTGGCCGGTGGCGTGCTGCTGGTCATCGGCGCCACGGAGGTCTTTGTTGACGGGCTGCTCGACCTCGGGCGCACGCTTGGCGTGGCGCCGTTCGTGACCGTGGCGCTGCCTGGATTTAAGACCGAGAACCTCGCCGCCGGCATCGCCGCGAACGCCAAGGGCCTCCCCAGTGCGGCAGCCGAACGTTCTTGGGCGGCGTCACCTTCCTCGCCTTGGCGGTCGCTGGCTCGGGAAGCGTGATCATGCCGATGAGCTTCGAGCTGCCAGACGGGTAACGCTCGGTGCGTTCATCGTGAGCTCTTGCGGATTGGTCTGGCAAAGCAGGCGCCGTTGGTTTCGGCGGGAAGCGCAGCTTCGGCGAGGCCGACCAGGAGCTTGGTGCAGGATGTGCAATCACGGTGTTTGAGCTTCCATCGGGTCTCATGCGAGACGTTGAGATGTGCGATGGCGCGGACTCGCCGCGCCGGGCGTGGATGGCCGCTCTCCCGGAGATCGTGGCTGAGCTCTCGCGCCGCTGGTCGCTGGAGGTGGGGCGGCCCTACCAGCCTGGCGGCTGCGCATCGTGGGTCGCCCCGGCGTTGGATAGCGCCGGTGACCGGGTGGTGCTGAAGGTCGGGTGGCGGCACTACGAGGCAGAGCACGAGGCCGACGGCCTTCGCGCCTGGCGGGGCGAGGGAACGGTGCGGCTGATCGACGCTCTGCGCTTCGAGGACTTCAGCGCATTGCTGCTCGAACGCTGTGAGCCCGGAACCGCGCTGTCCGACGTGTTGCCTGCGCTTGATCAGGACGTGGTCGTCGCCGTCCTCCTGCGCCGCGTGTGGATCGAGCCGCCGCCCGGACACCCGTTCCGGACCCTGCAGTGCATGTGCGACCGGTGGGCCGAGGAGTTCGAACACAGATTCGCCGCCAGCGATCCGCGACTGCGGCTGGACCCGGGGCTGGCCCGAGCTGGGATTGAGTTGTTGCGCGCCCTTCCGGACACCGCCGATCGCACGGTCTTGCTGTTCACCGACTTGCATCCGGAGAACATCCCGGCTGCGCGGCGCGAGCCGTGGCTGGCGATCGATCCCAAGCCATACCTAGGGGACCCGACCTACGACGCGCTCCAGCACATGCTCAACCATCCCAACAGGTTGGCCACAGACCCCGCCGGATTCCTCACGCGAATGGCCGAGTTGCTCGACCTCGACCCATCGCGGCTCCGCGACTGGCTGTTCGCCCGCTGCGTGCAGGAGTCAATCGACGCGCCAAACCTGCGCCAAGCCGCGATCGCCCTCCGGCCCTGACAGCCACGATCGCCACCGGAGACGCAAACGTCCCCGCTCCCCGCGCTGAGCAGGGCCTGTGTTCAGGCGGGGGAAATGCTGGTCGCCGAACGAAGGCAGGGCCTCACGGCTGAGCTGCTAGACCCGCTCCGAAGCGGTCGAGTCTGGCTAGGCCGACCGCCGAGACTTGCGAGGTTCGTGGCTTGAGCCCGTCGGAGATCCTGCTAGGCCGACCGTAACGCCGAACGCGGCACGCCGCCGCTTCGCGAAGAGGTCGTCCGGCCGCATTGACGACGAGGCAAAGGACGTTACCCGCTCTCTCCACTTTCAATTTATACCTGATCCGAGGCGCTCATGAGGCCCTGACTCCTGCCGCATAATCGCCCGCCGCAAGCCAGAACCTACGGAAATGGAGCAGCGAAATGCGGGCGATTTTCTCGACGTATCCGACGGGAGGGCAGCTATGTCCGAGCATGCGGTGGTGATCGCCGGAGGAGGTCCGGCGGGGATGATGCTGGCGGCCGAGTTGGCGTTGGCGAAGGTCGACGTGGCGGTCGTCGAGCGGCGTCCCAATCACGTGCTCGTCGGCTCACGGGCCGGCGGTTTTCACTCGCGCACGATCGAGGTACTCGATCAGCGAGGGGCGCTGATCGTTTCCTCGCGGAGGGTCAGGTGGCTCAGGTGGCGACGTTCGGTACGGCCGTGTTGGACATGAGCGACTTCCCGACTCGTCATCCGTACTCGCTCGGGATCTGGCAGAACCAGATCGAGCGGATCATGGCCGCCTGGGTCGCCGAGCTGCCCGTGCGGATCCGTTACGGATCCGAGGTGACGGGCTTCGCGCAGGACGACACCGGCGTCGATGTCGAGCTGTCCGACGGCCAGCCGCTGCGAGCGCAGTATCTCGTCGGGTGCGACGGAGGACGCAGCGTCGTGCGTAAAGCGGCCGGCATCGAGTTCCCGGGTTGGGATCCGACGAGGAGCAACCTGATCGCCGAAGTCGAGATGGCCGACGAGCCGGAGCTGGGCACCAGACGCGATGAGAAGGGCGTCCACGCCCTGGGCAGGTTGAACTACGTGGTCCGCGACGGGGAGGTGGTGTACATGGATGGGGGGCCCATAAGGGTGATGGTGACCGAGGAGCACGTCGGATCGAGGACCGAACCCACCCTGCGCGATCTCAGCGAGGCGCTCATCACCGTGTACGGCACCGACTTCGGGATCCACAGCCCCACGTGGATCTCCAGGTTCACCGACATGACACGTCAGGCAGCGGCCTATCGCGCGGGACGAGTCCTCCTCGCCGGCGACGCGGCGCACGTGCATTACCCCACTGGTGGACAGGGCCTCGGCCTCGGCGTGCAGGATGCGGTGAATCTGGGATGGAAGCTGGCCCAAGTGGTCCACGGGATCTCCCCGGAGAGCCTCCTGGATACCTACCAGGACGAGCGCCACCCGGTCGCTGCCCGGGCGCTTCGGCACACGATGGCTCAGACCGCGCTCCTGCGCCGGGCCGAGCGCATCAAGGCCCTGTTCGATGTGGTGTCGGAGCTCGTGAGCATGGACGAGCCCCGCAAACGGCTCGCCGGGATCATCTCCGGGCTGGACATTCACTACGACCTCGGCGAGGGACATCCGCTGCTCGGGCACCGCATGCCCGATCTGGACCTCGTGACCGCCGCCGGCCCGCTCCGAGTCTTCGAGCTGCTGCACTACGCCAAGCCGGTGCTCCTCAACCTCGGCGAGCCCGGCGGCTTCGATATCACTCCATGGGCCGACCGGGTCCAACTGATCGATGCTGAATACGGCGGCCCGTGGGAGCTTCCGGTACGAGGCGCGGTCACCGCTCCCACTGCCGTCCTGATCCGGCCCGACGGACAGGCCGCCTGGGTGGGAGAGGGCACCCAGCTCGGGCTCCCTGACGCGCTGAGCACCTGGTTCGGACCGCCCACAGCGTAAGGCACCCAGCTGGCAAGATCGATCGACCAGAAGGGCTGTTGTTAGCGTTGCGAGCTATGTCTCTATCTGAGGACACGTTGCATGGGCATTCCTCGTATCGGGTCTTGCTGTGTGCCGACGCGGTGCAGTCGATGCT
>JALYZC010000188.1 GCA_030945905.1 Actinomycetota bacterium | reverse complement strand
GGCGACGCCGAGGAGCGGACCGCCGACTACATCGGCGAGTCGGTGAGCAAGCCCGTGGTGGCCTACATCGCGGGATTCACCGCGCCGCCGGGCAAGACGATGGGCCACGCCGGCGCGATCGTCTCGGGCTCGCAGGGAACCGCCGCTGCCAAGAAGGAAGCGCTCGAGGCTCGCGGCGTGCGGGTAGGGCGGACACCGACCGAGGTGGCCGAGATCGCGGTCGACACCCTCGGCGGCGTGCGCGCCTGATCTCGACCCAACCGCGTCCACCAACCGCGCTAGCGTCTCGACCGATGAGCCCACAGAGCGACGTTGCCGAGAACCTGGTCGCGATGGACGACAAGCTGCGTGAGCTGGCGCACGAGCTCTCGGTGCTGGCGACCGCGCCGGAGCCCACGCCTTCGCCACCGGCGCTGGAGACGGCGCCTGACCGAAGCCACCTGCCGCTGGCCGCAGCCGCCGCCGACCAGGCCCGCGCGATCATCGCCGGCGCGCAGGAGGAGGCCGCACGCATCGTCGGGGACGCGGCGCAGCGGGTGGGCGCCATCACCGCGCAGATCGATGACCTCCAGCGTCTGCGCGACGAGCTGGAGCGCTCGGCGCGCGCCCTGGTGGAGGAGTATGCCGCGGCCCTGTCGCACGTCGGTCAGTCGGCGCCGGAGGGACCGGATCCTCCGATCGAGCGCCCGGAGCCCGGTGGCCAGCCGCAGGCCTCACCGGTCCATCCGCCGCTGTGGTAGAGCCGGCGTCCGTCTGCACGGGGCGCCGCCGCCGGACGACCGGCCTGCCTGAAGCGCCCTGCATTAACCTGGTCCCGTGAACGCCGCCGGCCCAATCTCCTTCGCGCGCGGGGCGCCGTCGCTGGACATCATCGACGTCGCGGGGCTCCGCGAGGCCGCCCAGGCCGCGTTTGCGAGCGACCCGGCGGGAACCTTCTCCTATGGGACCGCGGTCGGGTACCCGCCGCTGCGCGAGTGGATCGCCGAGCAGCATGCCGTCGACCCGGCGCGGGTGCTGGTCACCAACGGATCCATGCAGGCGGACGCGTTCCTGTTCGAGCGGCTCGTCTCCGCCGGAGATCCCGTGATCACCGAGCGGCCCACCTACGACCGAACCCTCCTGTCCCTGCAGGCGCGCGGAGCCGACGTCCACATGGTCGACCTGGAGGAGGACGGCCTGAACGTCGAGGCGCTGGCCGAGCTGCTGCGCCAGGGCCTGCGACCGCGCCTGGCGCACGTGATCCCCAACTTCCAAAACCCCGCCGGCTACACGCTGTCACTGACAAAGCGCGAGCGCCTGCTCGAGCTGGCGCACGAGTACGACTTCCTGGTCTTCGAGGACGATCCGTACGTGGCGCTGCGCTTCGAGGGCGAGACGCTGCCGCGCATGCTCGAGCTCGCGAGCGACCGCGTGGTCTATGCGTCCTCGTTCTCGAAGACCGTGTGCCCGGGAATCCGAGTCGGCTACCTGGTCGGCCCCGAGGACCTGATCGCCGACATCCGCAGGCTGGCCACCAGCACCTACATCTCGCCGAGCATGGTCTCGCAGTCGATCGTCAACCAGTTCTGCCGCAGCGGAGCGATCGACCGCTCGATCGAGACGGTGCGAACCGCACTCGCCCAGCGCGCGCAGGCCCTGGCCGCAGCGCTCACGCGGGAGCTGCCCGAGGCGCGCTTCGAGACGCCGCAGGGCGGATACTTCATGTGGGTGGAGCTGCCGGAGGGCACCGACGTCGCGGCACTGGAGACGGCGGCCAGGGAGCGCGATGTCGTCTTTGTGAAGGGGACCGACTTCGTGCTCGACGGGGCCGAGAACACCCTGCGCCTGGCCTACTCGGGCGTGACCCCCGAGCAGGTGGACGAGGGCGTCACGCGCCTGGCCGACGCCCTGCGCTCACTCGGCGTCGCCGCGTAGCGCGGCTCAACGGCCGTAGCGCTCTTTGGCCAGCACCAGCTGCTCGGGCAGCGCGGTGCGCGGGGGTGGGGACGGATCGGCGGTGACCGACACGGTCTCGGCGACGCTGCGCGTCAGCTCGCAATCATGGGCGCCTTGCGCCTGCACCACCACGCGCTCGTCGTCTGACTCCGCGACGACGCCTTCGATCCCCGGCTCGATGCCCGCAGCCTTGAGGTAGTGCAGCAGGTCCTCGGCCTCGTTCTCGAAGCGCAGGATGCGGACCTTGGCCCCGAGCTCGACATCGGCCAGCGGCACGCCCTCGATCCGTTGGCCCGGGGTGATCGGGTGCCCGTGCGGACAGGTCTTGGCACTGCCCACGGCACTGCGCACGAACGCTTCGAAGCGAGGGGACATCGCGTGCTCGAGGTGCTCGGCCTCCTCGTGCACGTCATCCCAGGGCACCCCGACCACGTCGGTGAGAAACCGCTCGATCAGCCGGTGGCGCGAGACGATCTCCTGGGCGTGGTGATGCCCGTCGCCGGTGAAGGAGATGGCCCTGTCGGCGTCGCGCGTGACATAGCCGTCGCGCTCGAGCCGCCCCACCATCTCGTGCACGGTCGGCGCCGAGAGCTGCATGGCGCGAGCGAGGTTCGCGCTCGTCATGGGCAGGCCGGCCTCGCTGAGCCAGAACAGCGACTGGAGGTACTCTTCCTCCGCGACGGTGGCATCGGCCATCGTCCTGAATCTACTAGGACGATGTGCTCGGTCAGCCTTCGCCCTAGGATCGGAGGCCTGCGGGTTACCGCCAAGGCCGACTATGCCATGCGCGCCGCCATCGAACTGGCGGCGGCGTATCCGGTTGTCCCCGATGCAGTGAAGAGGAGGCGGGAGGCCGCCGCCGCTAGGATCGCCCGCGTCATGGCCCTCCCGCTCAAGCCCGTGCTCAAGCCCCAGCTCGCCCGCTCACGTGCCGAGCTTCCGGAGGGAGGTGCGTGGTCCTACGAGCCCAAATTCGACGGCTTTCGAGCCATCGCCTTCGTCGACGGCGGCGCGATCGAGCTCCAGTCGCGCAGCGGGCGGCCCCTGCGCCGCTACTTCCCCGAGCTGCGATTCATGCCCGGCCGCTTCGTGCTCGACGGCGAGATCATCATCGGCGACCCCGAGGGCATGCAGGACTTCGACCTGCTCCAGCAGCGTCTGCACCCGGCCGAGTCGCGCGTGCGCAAGCTGTCGCAGGAGATGCCCGCCCGCTATGTCGCCTTCGACCTGCTCGCCCGCGACGACGAGGTGCTGCTCGAGCTGCCCTACACCGAGCGCCGTGCCGCGCTCGCCGCGGTGGTCGAGGAGCCCGTCCTCCTGGCCCCGTGCACCCGTGACCGGGCGCAGGCCGATCCGTGGCTGCGTGCCGCCGAGGGCGTGATCGCCAAGGAGCTCGACGCGGCCTATCTTCCCGGCGAGCGACGGGGGATGGTCAAGGTCAAGCGCCTGCGCACGATCGACTGCGTCGTCGTCGGCTGGCGCCTCGGCAAGGAGGCCGAGACCGTGGGCTCGCTCATCCTCGGCCTCTACGACGGCGGCGAGCTGCGCGTCGTGGGACACACCTCGGGCTTCCGCGCGCGTGAGAAGCGCGATCTGGTCGCCACGCTGGCTCCGTACGAGACCGGCGAGCGCGGCTCCGGCGACCCCAGCCGATGGACCACCGACCGCGACCTCGAGTGGGTGCTCCTGCGGCCCGAGCTGGTGATCGAAGTGAGCTTCGATCACACCAGCGGCGGACGGATCCGCCACGGCACCAAGCTGCTGCGCTGGCGCGA
>JALYZC010000184.1 GCA_030945905.1 Actinomycetota bacterium | reverse complement strand
ACATCACCAGGGCCGCGGGCACGCCCTTGTCGGTGACGTCGCCGATCACGAACCCGACCCTGCCGTCCGGCAGCGGGATCACGTCGTAGAAGTCGCCGCCGACCTCGCGCGCGGGGCGGTAGTAGGCGGCGACGTGCCAGCCAGCCAGCTCGGGCAGCTCCTTGGGGAGGAAGTTCTGCTGGATCAGCCGGGCCACCTCGAGCTCCTGCTCGAAGCGCTGGCGGGTCGCCGCCTCGGCCTCCTGCTCGCGCACGAGCTGGCCGACGCGCAGCGCCGGCGCCGCCTGCGCGGCCAGGTTGTCGAGCAGCTCGCGGTCGTCGGACGAGTAGTCCTGCTCGGAGAGCCGCGGCCCGAGGTTGAGCACGCCGATGAGCTCTCCCTGGCTGACCAGCGGGACCGCGAGCTTGACGCCGGCCTCCCTGAGCTCGTCCAATGCCGGCGAGTCGAGCTCGAGCGCCTGTACGTCGACCGGCTCGCTCGCGCTCTGCAGGTAGGCGAGGAGCGGGTCGGCCGCGGCAATCTCCACGGGGACCGGTTCGCGCGATGGCTCCGTGGGGGCTGCGGATACCGCCACAGCCGCCCCGGCGCCAGGAGCCTCGCCGCCGGGCTGCCGGAACCGGCGGCGAAGGGATCTAGTCATGGCCGGCATCCGGGTCCTTTCTACCGCGGGCGCGTCCGAGAAGCGTTACGAGAGGGCGCGTGGCGGATTGACCTCGCATACGCCGGCCGATCCGCCACGGGCGGGGCGAAGCCCGCGCGGTGCCGACCCATTTCGAGTGTAGTAGCATCATACGCCATGCTCACGGTCCCAGAAGCCGCCCGCCGCGTCGGGCGCGACCCGGAGACCGTCCGCCGCTGGATCCGCGCCGGCCGGTTGCGGGCCCGCAAGATCGGCACCCAGCACGTGATCGAGGAACAGGATCTCGACGCGGTCGCCGAGGAGCCGCGCACGTTGCCCGTACCCGAGAGCTGGAAGCGCTTCGACTCGGGCCGGCCCGTCCCCGACGTGGTCAAGCTGATCCACGAGTCGCGCCGGGGACGGTGATGCTGGTGGTCGACGCGAGCGTGGCGTTCCACGCTTGCGTGACCGAAGGCGGCTTCGACGAGCTTGGCGGTGAGCGCCTGGTCGCCCCGCCGCTGATGTGGTCGGAGGCGCGCTCGGCCCTGCACCTCGCCACGTGGCAGGGCCGCATCGCCGGGGACGACGCCGATGCCACGCGCGCGCGACTGGAGACGTGTCCCGTGGGGCGGCGCCAGCCTCGCAACCTCGGCCCCGAGGCCTGGCGCGTCGCCGACGAGCTCGGGTGGGCCCGGACCTACGACGCCGAATACGTCGCGCTCGCGCGCCTGCTCGGGTGTCGGCTCGTGACGCTGGATGCTCGGCTGCGGCGCGGCGCGCAGCGGCTGGGCTTCGTCGTGGCTCCCCTGGAGCTGTAAGCGCGACGGTTGTGACCATGGCGCACTCGGTCTGAACGCGGGCGTCACGGGCGCACCCTCGGAGATCGCAGCCACAGCGACACGTGCGCGGGCTGCATCGTCTCGCCGACCACTCCGCGCAACGCGCTGCTCAACGAGTCCAGGTCCACCTCGTCGCGCAGGCGGGCGCTGAAGGCCTCCAGGGTGCGGGCGGCGTCGTACTTGCGCCGGTAGAAGCGCCGGTCGACGGCCTGCTGGATGCGGGCGCGCGCCGGGCCGAACAGCGCGGCCACGGCGAGCGTCGAGCCGGCGACGGCGAGGCCCGACCCGGCGGTGAGGCCGCTGAGCGCGAGCTGGAGCACGAGCACGGTCGCCAGGTACGTCACGGCGAGGGTGGCGGTGAGCGCGCCGTAGACCAGCGTGCGATTGATGACCACGTCGATGTCGTAGAGGCGGTAGCGCAGGATCGCGAAGCCCGCGGCGATCGGGAAGCCGGCGAAGGCCAGCCCGACGACGGTGAGCCGAAGCTCGGCGATCCCCCCGACCGCGGCGAACCAGCTGATCGCGTTGGCGACGAGCACCACTCCCGCCACGGCTGCGGCCAGCGCGATCCATTTGAGCTGCTGGCGCTGGGGACCGTGCGAGCGACGAAGGCGGACGACCATGGCCGCCGCGGCGCAGGCCACCGATGCGGACGACAGCAGCCAGCCGAGGTTCGTGACGGCGTCCATCAGCTCGAAGGCGCCTGCACCGAACGGGTTGGTGACGCTGCGAAACGGCTCGTCGAGCATGCCCGGCCGCAGCGCGTATCCGACGGCGAGGCCGCCGCTACCGACCAGAGCCGCCGCGGCGGCCGGGCGCCAGCGTCGGGATGGAAGGCGCCCATCGGGGAACAGCAGTAGGGCCAGCCCGAGCAGTCCGAAGGCCGGTGTGAGCGCGATGTTCTGGATCACCGCGCCGCCCGCGCCGCCGGGAAGCGAGCCGGGCGAGACGAACAGTGCGGAGTCGGCGTACTGGAAGGCGAGATCGCCGACCCCGATCAGCAGCCCGGTGAGGCAGAAGATCCAGCCGATCGGGTGGGCGGGAAGGCGCGTGGCGACGAGCGCACCGGTGGTCACGAACCCGAACGACGCCGCGACGAAGGCGAGTCCCCCGAAACCGGTCAGACCGAACTCGTCGGCGGGGGTGGTCTTCGCCGCTCCCAGCGCCACCAGGACCACGGTGGCCAGGGCGAGCCCGACACAGCTGCCCCACGCGACCGCGGGCCATCGGCGGCGGGCGGTCATCGACGCGCATCCCGCAGCCACAGCGACACGTGCGTGGGCTGCATCGTGTCCGCCACCACCCGGCGCAGCTCCGCGCTGAGCGCATCGAGCGCCACCTCGTCGCGCATCCGAGCTCCGAAGCCCTCCAGCGTGCGCGCCGCGTCGTACCTGCGACGGAAGAACCGACGGTCCACGAGTCGCTGGATGCGCGACCGCGCCGGTCGGAACGCCGCGGCCACCGCCAGCGTCGAGGCCGCCACCGCCAGGCCCGAGCCGCCGGTCACCGCGCTGAGCGCCTGCTGGAGGACGAGCACC
>JALYZC010000175.1 GCA_030945905.1 Actinomycetota bacterium | reverse complement strand
TGGCGAAACGGCGGGGGAAAGTAGAAAGCGGCCGGGCGCGGCGGCTGAGGCTGCTGACCCTCGCGGACGCGCCGGGCCACACCGAGAAGGTCTATCTCGCTGACCACCGCGCCAGACGGCGGCAGCGGCTTGGCCCGCGGGAGGTAGACCTGCAGCGGTAGCACCCCGTTGGCGGGCGTGACGATGACGGCGCGCGTGCCGTGTGCGCGGCCCAGCGCATGCACGGCACCGCGCCAGTCGTCGCGTTGGTACGGGCGGTGCACATCGACCGACACGACGACGAGGAGCCCGATCGCGCACAGGATGCCCAGCGCGGCGAGCCCGACTCTGCCGGCTCCGGGCGCTGCGAACCCGATCGCCGGGACGAGCAGGAGCAGCAGCCATGCCTCGATCATGTTGCGCGTGTTGAGGTAGTCGATGCCCGCCGCCGCGGCGGCCACGACCACGCAGATCGCGGTGGCGCCGAGACCGGCCGCCAGCAGCGCGGCGCGCCGTAGCTCCGGCTCGCCGCGGCGCCATGCCAGCCAGGCACCCAGCGCCACCAGCGCCGCCGCGAGGACCGCCAGCGGTCGCTCGGCCACGCCGTTGAACGCCAGGAGCAGCTGCTTGGGGAGCTCGACGATGCGGGTGCCCAGGGAGCCCGGGATCGAGGTCTTCGCGGGCTCGCGCTGATCGAGTGCGAGCGGAAGCAGTGCCGCAGCGACCGCGAGGATGGCCGCCGACCCGATCAGGATCGGACCACGGCGCCGGCAGCGCCACAGCAGCCACAGGGCCTGCGGGGCGATGACCAGGAGCGCGAAGTAGTGCGTGGCCAGCGCCAGCATCGACAGCCCGGCCCACCAGGCGACATCGCGTCGTCGATCGTCCTCCAAGGCGCGCAGGAAGAACACGAAGGCCACTGCCGTGAGCAGGCTGAGCAGGATGTACGGCCGCGCCTCCTGGGAGAACCACACCAGCAAGGGGCTGAACGCGGCCAGGGCGGCGATTGCCAGGCCGGTCCGGCGACCACCGAGCCGAGCGCCGGCCGCGTACACGGCGGGCACCATGGCGGTGCCCGCGAGCGCCGAGAGCGATCGCATTCCGACCTCGCCGGCCCCGAACACGCGCGCCCATACCCACGCGAGCACGTAGTAGAGGGGCGGGTTGCCCTCCATCCGGGGGATGCGGGAGAGCATGTCCCCGAAGCCGAGCTTCACGAGCACGACGGTGGCCGCCTCGTTGTACCAGTAGCTCTGCACCCCGAGGGTCGAGAAGCGCAGGACGGCGGCGGCAACGGTGAACGACGCCAGCCAGAGCAGCGCGGAGGACACAGCCGGCCGCCGCGGCGCCGCGGCGCGCGCGGACGTGGGCACGGCGCTCAGTCCAGGCGCTCGTACGCCGGAATGGTGAGGAACTCCACGAGGTCCTCGGCCAAGGCGACCTGCTCGAAGAGCTCCCGCGATGGGCCGGGTCGCCCCTCCGACTCGAACCACTCGTCATCGCCGATCTCCTGGCGGACGCGCTCGAGCTCCTCGATGCCCAGGCGCCGAACGACGTCGTCGGCGATCGGGGTGCCGTCGGGCAGCGCGACGCCGTGGCGGCGCCACTGCCACACCTGCGAGCGCGCGATCTCGGCTGTAGCGGCGTCCTCCATCAAACCGTAGATCCCCGCCGCGCCGTTACCCCGCAGCCAGGAGGAGATGTACTGGATCCCGACGTTGACGTCGTTTCGCAGCCCTTCCTCGCTGACCTCCTCGGCGCCGCCGGCCGAGGAGATGTCGAGCAGGTCGCTTGCCGCCACGCTGACGTCCTCGCGCTGGCGATCGACCTGGTTGGGGCGTTCGCCCAGGACCTCGTCGAATTGCTCGCGCGCCGTAGCCACGGCATCAGGGTGGGCCACCCATGTGCCGTCGAACCCGTCGGCCGCCTCGCGTGCCTTGTCCTCCTCGACCTTGTCGAGCGCCTGCTGATTGGCCTCGGGGTCCGTACGCGAGGGGATCTGTGCGGCCATCCCGCCCATGGCATGGGCCCCACGCCTGTGGCATGTCCGCACCAGCAACTCGGTGTAGGCGCGCATGAAGGGAACCGTCATGGTCACCTTGGCGCGATCAGGGAGGACGAAGTCCGGCCGGTCGGGAAAGCACTTGATCACCGAGAAGATGTAGTCCCAGCGACCGGCGTTGAGGCCGACGACGTGGTCACGCAGCTCGTAGAGGATCTCCTCCATCTGGAACGCCGCGGGGAGGGTCTCGATCAGGACCGTCGCCTTGATCGTGCCCTGGTCGAGGCCGAGCGCCTCCTGAGCGAGCACGAAGACGTCGTTCCACAGTCGCGCCTCCTTATAGCTCTCGAGCTTGGGCAGGTAGAGGTAGGGACCGCTGCCGCCGTCGAGAAGGGCCTGCGCGTTGTGGTGGACGAACAGGCCGAAGTCCATCAGCCCTGCGGCGACGGGCTTGCCGTCGATGAGCACGTGGCGGTCGAGGAGATGCCATCCGCGGGGGCGGACGACCATCGGCGGCGCCTCGTCGTCGAGGCGGTACTCGCGGCCGTCGGGTCCGGTGTACTCGATCGTGCCGGCGACCGCGTCGATGAGGTTGCCCTGGCCGCCGACCACGTTCTCCCAGGTGGGGGAGAGCGAGTCCTCGAAGTCGGCCATGATCGCCCGGGCGCCCGAGTTCAACCCGTTGATCAGCATCTTGCGATCGGTGGGGACCGTGATCTCCACACGGCGATCGGCGAGGTCGTCGGGGACCGAGCCGATGGTCCAATCGCCCTCGCGGACGTCCTGGGTCTCGGGCAGGAAGTCGAACGTCGCGCCACGGCTGACCAGGTCCCGGCGACGCACCCGCGACTCGAGCAGCCCCCGCCGTACGCCGTCGAACTTGCGGTGCAGGCGCGCGACGAACTCGAGTGCCTCAGGGGTGAGCACCGGGGCATGGCGGTCGTCGATCGGCACCGCAACCTCCACGCCGGGGCCGGGGATCGGTGTCGTCATGTACGCGCCTCCTGATTGGAAATGTGGTCCGGGTCCCGCGTGATTCGAGCCAGACGGCCGCTGTCGGTGTCCGGGCGCGTGAGCTCGTCGATGCCGCCATAGAGTAGATGCACACCCTGTTGAGGGTCCCGCTCGTGGCACGAGAACGGCGGAAGCTGACAGGATGCGGTGGCGCGCCGACCCTTTGAGTTGGCGCTTCCACCCAAAAACGAGGAGCCTGAACAATGGCTGAGTCTCACGATTCTCACGACTCTCACGACGAGTCTTCCGCCGAGTCACCGGTTCGCAAGAAGGATGAGGAGCCGACCGAAGCCCACGGAGGCAATGAATCAGAACAGTCGGGAGGCGGCGGAGCCGGACCCGAGGGCGCCGGCAGTGAGGACGCCCACAAGGCCCCCGACAGGAAGGACGGCTAGCGAATCTCGCTCGGCTGGTCTGCGCGGCGGTCCCTCAGCGGGACGCGGCGTGCCCGCTCAGGGACGGACCGGCAGTTGGGTTGCCGGCTCTGCGGCTGACTGATCGAGGGCTTGGCCGGCCCGGATGGGCGCTGGGATGAGCGCTGCGCCTACGAGGATGAGGGCGAACGCCCCGAGGCGCACGCCTACGACGAGGGCGTTGTGGCCGATCGGGTCTCCGAACACCGCCAGTCCGGCGATGATCGTCGACAGATTCGCCGCGACCGAGGTGACGGCGATCACCGCGACGCCGTCGCCGATCTGAAGGCTGCGGGCGGAGGCGAAGAACGAGAACACGGCCGCGGTGAGAATGATCACGCTCCACGGGCTCAGGAGGCCGATCGGCCCGTCGCCAAGGTCTCCCGAGAGCGCCTTTATGGCGACGTCCGAGATCCCGAACCCGAGCCCTCCGGCGATGCCTAGCAGCACGCCGCGCTGCGCCGGTATGCGCTCGATCAGGTGGGAGAGAACCAGCAGCAGGCCGACGCAGACGGCAAGGCTCTCGAAGATGATCATCCCCGCCAGCGAGTAGCCGGAGTGTGCTCCGGCCCCGTCGCCGCCGGTCAGCGTCAGCAAGCTCAGCGAGACCGCGACCAGGCCGATTCCGATCCATTGGCGGTGGCCCAGGTGGAAGCCGAAGCAGCGCTCGGCGAGCACCGCCAGGAACACGAGACCTCCCGCGAGCACCGCTTGACCGACCGAGATCGGGGCCAGGCTGAGGGCGGCCACGTGCAGCGCGAACGCCACCGCCGCGACGCCCCAGCCGATGCTCCACCACCTGGAGCGAAACAGATCGATCGCACTGCGCAGCGGATGGCGCATGTTCACATCCGGAGCGGCGACCGCCCCCTTGTACTTGAAGAGAAAGCTGAGATTCGTTCCCAGCGCGGACAACAGCGCACAGACCAGGCCAACGCCGACGGCCAGCGAGATGCTGGTCACCGGAAAGCCGTCTGCTGAGTGTTCATCGCTTGCAAGGCACCATCGCTGGGCGTGGCGGCTGTGTTCGTTCATGCAAGGTACGCCGTTACGGAGCTGACAGGGTCCCACAGCTTGTCTCCTACACTGGACAGATGCCATCGACTCGCCAGATCCACGTCGGAGGCGTGCCCATCGGCGGAGGCGCACCGGTCGCGGTGCAGACGATGACCAAGACCGAGACGGCGAACCTCACCGCAACGATGGACCAGATCCGCACCGTTGCCGAGGCGGGGGCCGACATCGTCCGGGTGGCGGTGCCGCGCGACGACGACGTCGAGGCGCTCAAGACGATCGTGGCCGAGGCGCCCATCCCGGTCATCGCCGACATCCACTTCAATCACACGCTGGCCGTCAAGGCGATCGACGCCGGCGCGCACGCCGTGCGCATCAACCCCGGCAACATCGGAGGCCCCGACAAGGTCGCCCAGGTCGTACAGCGGGCCCGGGAGACGGGCACGCCGATGCGGATCGGGGTCAACTCCGGCTCGCTGCCCAAGCATCTGCGCGACCTCGAGTTCTCCAATCCCGTCGAGGCGCTGGTGACCGCCGCCGTCGAATTCGTCGAGCTGATGGAGCGCCTGGACTTTCACGACTTCAAGGTCTCGATGAAGTCCACGAGCGTCCCCAACACCATCGCCTCCAACCGCCTGCTGGCCGAACGGATCGACTACCCGCTGCACCTGGGGGTCACCGAGGCGGGCACGAAATGGTCGGGCTCGCTGAAGTCAGCGGTGGGGCTGGGAACCCTGCTCGCGGACGGCATCGGCGACACCATCCGCATCTCGCTCTCCACCTTCCACGCCGAGGAGGAGGTCAAGGTCGCGTGGGAGATCCTCAAAGCGCTCAAGCTGCGCGAGCGCGGACCGGTGCTCATCGCCTGTCCGACCTGCGGGCGCCTCCAGTTCGACATGGACACCGTCGTCACCGAGGTCGAGCGGCGCCTCGAGGCCTACCCAGATGCCATCGAGGTCTCGATCCTAGGCTGCGCGGTCAACGGCATCGGCGAGGCGCGCCACGCCGACTTCGGCATCACCGGCGCCCGCAACGAGGGGATGGTCTATTCCAAGGGCGAGCCGCTGCGCAAGGTGCCCCAGGACCAGCTGGTCGACGTGCTCTTCGAGGAGATCGATAAGTACTACGCGGCGGGCAAGCGCGTGGTCAGGGACCGCCACGCGGCGGCGGAGGGCGCCGAGTGGCTCGCGCGTATCGAGGCCGAGAACGCCGGTGAGCTCACGCCAGAGCGCCTGGCCGCGATGGAGGCGGCAATGGCCGACGGCGACGGTCCCGATCAGGCGCCGCTCGCCGAGGAGGAGTCACCCGTGGCCGGCCGGCGCTTCTCGCGCGCCTGAACGTCGTCCTACCGAAAGCCCGTGCGAGAAGCGCTCAGCAGCGCCGTGTAGGTGCGCAGCGGCGAGCCGTCGATGCCGACGATGCCCGAGTCCCAGGGTTCGCCGCCCAAATCCCGCTCCGGAGACTGCCAGAGCTGGTAGTAGAGCATCTGCTTGACGCCCTGCTTGCGGGCGTACTTGTAGGCGCGCGGCGCCCAATCCGCCCGGCGGGCCTCACTGGTCTTGCAGCAGCCATCGGTCAGATACGCGAACTCGGTGAAGTACAGGGGCAGCGAGCCGCGCTTGAGCGTCGTGAGCTTGCCCCGCCGGGCCAGATCGCGCAGGGCGGCCTTGATGGTCGGGGTGCTGTTGATACCGATGAAGCCCTTCGTGCTCCGGCCGCTACCGGGCCTTCGATAGAACTCGAACGGGTGATAGGCCAGCCCGTCGGCCTTCAGACCCGACGCGGTCTTGCGCAGGAAACCGAGCGGGTCGTGACTGGAGGTCAGCTCCCCGATCAGCACCTGGTTGCGACCGTCGACTCGCTTGAGGGCAGGATATGCGGCAAGCACGAGCCTGCGATAGGTCAGCGGCGCCTGCCTGCTGGGGGCCAGCCAACGTCCCAGGTTGGGTTCGTTCCACAGCGAATAGCGCATGACGCGCCCGCGAAAGTGAGTGGCCACCGTCGTGGCGAAGCTGGCGAAACGGGCAGGATTCGGCTTGTACCAGCTTAGGCGCCGGTCGCCACGGTCATAGGCCGGCGTGCCGACGATGGTCATCTGCACGCTGAAACCATGAGCTTGCGCCGCGTTGACTGCGTCGTCGTACTTGCGGAACCCGTCGCGCACGTAGTCCGACCACACGACGTTGATTCGCAACCAGCGCATCCCCAGCGCACGAGACTGTGTGAAGGCCAGCTCGCGGTTCCCATAGCGACCCTGTACGAATACGGAGTCGTCCTGCACCGCGAGCTCCATTGCCTGGCTGGGCGCCGAGAAGGCGCCCAGCAGCGCCAGCGCCGCGGCGCCAGCCGCCAGTGCCCGCCGCCAACCGCGTGGGCGCGCAGCCTTCTGCGGCATAGCCTTAGCCGCCGAAGGAACGGCGGTTCGCGGACAGCGTGTTGTACGTCTGGTTCTTGATGCCGTTGAGGCCGATCATGCCGCCATCCCAGGTGTCGCCGCCGAGCAGCGCCTGCGGCGGATGGAAGAGCATGTACCACAGCATCTGCTTGACCTTGTACTTGTTGACCAGCCGGAAGGCGGCCAGCGCGTACTTGGCCCGCTTGGACTCGGGCCTCGTGTAGGACGCGTACCGGCCCGCGGTTTGGTAATCGAACTCGGTGTAGTAGAGGGGCAGGGCGCCACCGGCAGCGGTGCGGATCTTTCGCCTGCGGGCCAGGTCACGCATGGTGCCCTGGATCTTGGGCGTGCTGTTGATGCCGATGAAGCCCTTCGTCCTCGTGCCGGGAGCAACGAAGAAATCGAAGGGGTGGTAGGCCAGCCCATCTGCCCTGATCCCACCGCCCATCCGCTGCATGAAGCCCAGGGGGTTGTTGGCAGAGGTGAACTCGCCCATGAGCACCTGGATGCGCTTATCAACCTTCTTCAGGGCTCGATAGCCGACCTTCACGAGCGCGGCGTAGTACCTCGGCGCCGCGCTGGGCGGGCTGATCCACCGAGGCAGATTGGGCTCATTCCAGATCGAGTAGCGAAAGACCTTGTTCTTGTAGCGCTTGGCCACACGAGTAAGGAAGATCCGGTATCGGGTGGCGTTGGGCCGGCGGAAGCTGACGTACTGGTTGAACTGTGGTTCGTATTCCGGCGTGCCCGCTACCGTGAGCTGGACCTTGAAGCCGTTACGCCGCGCGGCATTGATGGCGTCGTCGTAGGGCTTGAAGCAGTTCCCGCCGAAGCGCGGGTCGCTGCAAAACTTCTGATACTCGCCCCAGATTATGTTGAAACGGACCGAGCGCGCCCCGTAGCCCCTGGCCAGCGCGTAGGCCTGATCGACGTTGAACAGGCCGTAGGGGTAGAGAAAGACGTTGTCGTCCTGAACGGCGATCTCCATCTTGTTGGCCGCTGCCGCGGCGGCGGGCTGGGCAGCTGCACCGCCGGCGAAAAGTGCGCCTGTGGCGACGACGCCAACGACGGCACGACGGGTTCGGCTGAAGCTCATGAGGCCTCCGAGGGGTCGTTGGTCGGGTCGGGTGCTCTACGCACCGGCAGCTGACACGTCGTGGCGCAAAGGCCTGGTCAACCGGGACCGAAGGCCAAGCGCCCCGCCGGAAGGCGGAAGCGGGCCGGCGGCAAGCGTAGCACGGGGGTAGAACGCCACGGCAGCGTGAAAAAGAGGTTGGCACCGACGACCTTGAACCGACGGGGCGCCTGGAAGTTTCGGCTAATGCGGACGTGGCTACGCTCCCGCGATGCGTGCTTCCCGTGACGCCGGTCGTGGGCCAGTCCGGCGACCTGGCGCGTCCGCCGCCGCGGGATGTTGCGTGGCCTTCCTCGTCGCCGGCTCGGCGCAAGCCGCCGCCACGGCGCAGCCGCTGACCCGCAAGCCCGCCTTCTCGTTCCTTCGCAAATACACCGATCAGCTCGGTGTACCGGGCTACGAGGGGGGAACCGGCGTCACGCCCGACTCTGACCTCTACACGGGGTTCGCAGAGTTGTCGCTGCGCGCAGGAACCGACGAGCGGGCATTCGCGTCGGACGGACGCACGCTGGAGGGCAACCGGTACCCCATCCTGCGGGGTCGCGCTCGCCAACGCGACATTCTCTACTCCTTCACGGCCTTCGCCACGCCGGTGGGTGGTGCCCAGGTCAACTTCGTCCGTGTGGAGATGCTCAACGCAGGCAGGAGAGCCGGCGCCGCCCGAGTGACCTCATTCGTCCGCAACTCAGGGGCTCCGTCCACGCAGCGGCCCGGGGGATCCGTCTATCGCTCCTACCGCTTCGACCGCCCTGTCATGCCCGACCGGCCGGGCTTGTACTTCCAGCCCGGACTCGATTTCGATCCCCGGTCCTCGTACGAGGTCCGTGGGCATGCGCTCCTGCGTGACGGGAGCGTCCTCTACGACTTCCCGTCCGCGCCCAAGGGGGTGCGACTCAGACAGACCATGCGCGGCGAACCGCTGCCGATCAACGGCCAGACGATCGTTGGGCGGACGCGCTACGAGACGAGGCTCGAGCCCGGCCAGCGCCGCTCGCTCGACTTCCGAATGCCGGTCACGCCGCTGGCCCCGGCAAGCTCGGTATACAAACAGGTGTCCGGCGCGTCCTTTGGCGCCTACCGGCGCAGGACCCTCGCGACATGGCGCGATCTTCTCCGCGGGGCCATGCGCGTGAGTGTTCCCGAGGCCAAGGTGTCCGACACCTTCTCCGCGAGCCTCGTGAACATCCTCATGGCCCGATATCGCCTGCACGCCAACGGCGACTGGGTCCAGGCGGTGAATCTCCAGCGCTATCACGCGTTCTACCTGCGCGACGCGGCGGTGCTCACGGTGGCCCTCGACCTCGCCGGACTCGGTCAGCAGGCGGGGGAGAACCTCCCGTTCTTCCTCACCTGGCAAGGCCCGGATGGGCTATTCACGTCCCGGCCGGGCCAGCTCGACGGTTTCGGGCAGACGCTTTGGGCGTTTGGCCGGCACATGGCCCTCAGTCATGACACGACGTTCGTACGCGACGCGTATCCCGCCGTGCAGCGGGCGATGGCCTGGTTCATCGCGGGTCGCGCCTCCGACCCCCTCAATTTGATCCCTGGCGGAGATCCCCGAGACAACGAGCTCATAGCGGGCCACCTCACCGGCGACAACTTCTGGGCCGACGCAGGCGTTGCCGAGGCGGTGGAGATCGCGCGCCGCCTGGGTCAGGACGCCGACGCTGCGCGTTGGGCCGCGGAGCTCGCCGACTTCCGGCGCGTGCTGCGCGCCAGGGTCCGAGCCGCAGTCGCCCGCACCGGGTACGTCCCACCCGCCCTCGACACGAGCGGAGGGCAAGACTGGGGGAACTACTGGGCCGCCTACCCCGGCGCGAGCTTCCGTCCGGACGACCCGGCGGTCACCGCCACGATCCGTCACGCCCGCGGCGAGTTCCGCGAGGGCATCGCCACCTACGGTCAACCCAAGCTGCTCCACGCCTATCTGGGCTTTCGGGTGCTGGAGACCCAACTCGCGCGCGGCGCCCAGGCCGCCGTGGTCCGTGGCCTCTACGACGCTTTGGGGCACACGACGTCCACCAACGCGTCCTTCGAGACAGGCCCCAGGCCCTTCGGCAACCGGGCTATCGACACCGCAACCGTGCCGCATGGCTGGTGGGCGGCCGAGTACGTGACCCTTCTGCGCAACATGCTCGTGCGGGAAGAAGGGCACACGGTGCTGCTCGCATCGGCGCTCTCATCCTCATGGCTCCGGCCGGGTAAGGCGGTGTCGGTGGCCAACGCGCCAACGCAGTTCGGACCCGTGAGCTTCAGGCTGCGCGTGGTCAAGGGGGGAGCTCACCTGAGCTGGCGCGCGCGACTGTCGCCGGGGACAGGACTGACCTGGGTCGTGCCGGCGTCCGCGCTGGGCGTCCGCGGTCGAGGACTGACAGCGGGGCGCATCCGGCTGAAGGGGAGCTCGGGCTCGATGAACGTCTCCTGGACACTCCGTGGCGGGTCTCGGCCGAGCTTTGAGAAGACCGCTGCTGCCTTGATCCAGGCCTATCGACGCAGGGGACGGGCCGGCACGGCGCACGGCTCCCGCCGCTAGGCTTCCGCAATGCGCGCGAGCCGGGCACCAACCTCGCGGGCCCTCCGATGCCTGGCAGCCGCCGTCGTCGCTGCGGCGCTCCCGGCGAGCGCCTCCGCCGCCGATGTCGGGCCGGGCTACTCGTTCTTGCGCAGCTACACCGACCAGCTCGGCGTGGCCGGGAACCCGGCGGGAACGTCGGTCACGGCACAATCGGACCTGTACACCGGCTGGGCGGAGCTCTCGCTGCGCGCCGGTCCGGGGCTTGCCTCCTTCCCCTCCGAGGGCCGAACGCTCGACGGTGGCCGCTATCCGATTCTGACGACCAGCCGCCGTATCGGCAGAGTGCTCTACACGTTCACGACCTTCGCCGCCTCCGTGGGCTCCCAGGAGGTGAACTTCGCCAGGGTCAGGGCGGTGAACACCGGCAAGAAGGCCGCGCGCGCCCAGATCACCGCCTTCGTGCGCGACGCCGGGGCCCCGCTGGTCACCCACCCCGGACCCCGCACCTACCGATCGGACCGCTTCGGCCGGCCGGCAGCCCCGGCTCGCACCGGGCTGTACTTCCAGCCGGGAGCGGAGTTCAACCCACTCGCCGCCTACAGCTTCGCCGGCCGGACCCTCCTGCGGGACGGAGGCGTGATCTACGACTTTCCCCCCGCACCAGCGGGCGCCAAGGTGTATCCGAGCCTGCGGATCGATGCCGCACCGGTGGACCGGCAGACCAGTTTCGGCCAGACCGCATACCTGACCAAGCTCAAGGCCGGACAGGGCGTCGTCCTGGACTTTCACATGCCGGTGGCGCCAATCGCCGCGGGACCGCAGTACGCGCGTATCCAGGGCTCGTCATTCAACGTCTACCGGCGAAAGACCACGGCGGAGTGGGCGCGTTTCATGCGCGCGGCAACGCGGATCGATCTCCCCGAGCGCAAGGCCGTCGATACCTATTACGCGAGCCTCATGGACATTGCCCTGCCGCGCTACCGGGCTCCGAACGGCGCCTGGGTGCAGGCGGTCAACAACCTGCGCTACCACGCATTCTGGCTGCGCGACGGCGCAGTGATGGCCAACGCGCTGGACCTCGTGGGCCTGCACGGGCAGGCGGGCGAGGATCTCGGCTTCTTCCTCGACTGGCAGAACCCTGACGGGCTGTTCATCTCGCGACCCGGACAGCTCGACGGGTTCGGGCAGACCCTGTGGGCGTTCGGCGAGCATCTGCGGCGGACCGGCAACGGCGCCTTTGCCGGGCAGGTGTACCCGGCGGTGCGCCGGGCGATGGCGTGGTTCATCGCCAACCGGGCCGCCGACCCGCTCCGCCTGCTTCCGCCCGGCAATCCGGGCGACAACGAGTACGTCGCCGGTCACCTGGCGGGAGACAACTTCTGGGCGATCGCCGGCATCGAGCAGGCCGTCGAGATGGCCCGGCGCCTCCACCAGTCAGCAGACCTCGCGCGCTGGTCGGCCGAGCTCGCCGACTATCGCGGCACCGTGCAAGCTCAGGCGCGCGCCGCCGCCGCTCGCAGCGGGGGCTATATCCCGCCGGCGTTCGACGTGCCGGGCGGTCAGGACTGGGGAAACTACTGGGCCGCCTACCCAGGCAGCCCATTCGCCGCCACCGATCCCCTCGTGACGGCCACGCTGAACCATGCGCGCTCAGAGTTCGGCGAAGGCATCGGCACCTACGGAGATCCGCACATGCTTCACGGGGTCATCGGCTACCGCGCCTTCGAGACGATGCTGCGCCGGGGCGAGCAGGCCAACGTGGTCCGCGGGTTCTATGACTCGCTGGCCCACACCACCTCGACCAACGCCTCGTTTGAGACGGGGGTGCTGCCGCTTGGCAATCGGACCGTCGATCTCGCCACCGTGCCCCACGGGTGGGGTGCGGCGGAGTACGTCTCACTGCTACGCAACATGCTGATCCGCGAGGAGGGCACCGGCCTCGTCCTGATGTCGGCGCTGTCACCCAGCTGGCTCAAGCCCGGCCAGACCGTCTCGGTTCGCGGGGGCGCCACGGCCTACGGGCCGCTGGACTTCGCTCTGCGGACGAGCTCGGGAGGGGCCACGCTCACCTGGACCTCGCGGCTGCGCCGCGGTGCCGGGCTCACGGTGCCCGTACCGGTCGGAGCCCGCAACGTGCACGCCCCCGGACTCAAGGCGGGGGTCATCCACCTGCGCGGCCGCAAGGGAAGGATCAACATCACCTGGAGGCTCAGCGGTCCAGCGCCCAGCTACTCCGGCACCGTTCGGGCCCTCCTCGCCCGCTACCGGCGCGGCGGCAGGGGCGCGCGGTCCGCCGCTCACAACGCGGCGCCCGCGTATAGCCAGGAGTAGGCTGCTCGCCGCCCTGCCTGGCCGGGCCCGCATGTACGGTGCCCGCCATGGACGATCCGCAGGCGATCGAAGCGCGTGCCCTGGAGCGCACGTTCAAGGGCGGGGTGCACGCGGTCGCCGGCATCGATCTCAGCGTCGCCACAGGCGAGGTCTTCGGCTTCCTGGGGCCCAACGGCGCCGGCAAGACGACCACGGTGCGGATGCTGTGCACGCTGCTTCCCCCCACCGGGGGCAGCGCCAGGGTGGCCGGCATCGATGTCGTCGCCGACTCGGCCGAGGTGCGCCGCCGGATCGGCGTCGCGCTCCAGGAGATCGGGCTCGATCCGGTGCAGACAGGACGCGAGCTTCTCGAGCTGCAATGCGGCCTATACGGGATCAGAGGAGCGAGCGCACGGACGCGGACCGTCGAGCTGCTCGAGCTCGTGGGGCTCAGCGACGCCGCCGACCGGCGCACCAAGACCTATTCGGGCGGCATGAAGCGCCGGCTCGACCTGGCGAGCGCGCTCGTCCACTCGCCCCAGGTGCTCTTCCTCGACGAGCCGACGACCGGGCTTGACCCTGCCTCGCGGGTGACCGTCTGGGAGGAGGTCCGCCGCATCAACGACGCCGGGACCACGGTCTTTCTCACCACGCAGTACCTCGAGGAGGCCGACCAGCTCTGCGATCGCCTGGCGATCATCGACGGGGGCCAGATCGTGGTGGAGGGCACCCCCGAGCATCTGAAGGCGCAGATGGGCCACGACGTGGTCACCCTCGCCCTCGACGGCGCGGACCCCGCCGTGACGGAGGCGGCCGTCGGCGAGCTCCCAGGCCTCGAGCGTGTCGTCGCCGACACCGATGGGCTCGCGTTCTATCTCGAGGACGGAGCCGGCTCGATCGCCGAGATCGTGCGGCGCCTGGATCGCGACAGGATCCGAGTCGGGGCGATCACGGTGTCGCGACCCTCGCTGGACGACGTCTTCCTGCAGGCGACCGGCCGGCGCCTCGAGGGCGCGGAGGAGGCGCAGGCAGCATGACCGAGGTGCTTCTGCTCGGCCGGCGGGCCGTCCGGGAGATCGCGCGATATCCGGAGGCGACCATTCCGGCGCTGTTCATCCCGCTCTTCTTCCTGGCGGTCAACATCGGGCAGGTCTCCGAGACGTTCCCCGCCAGCACGCCGTTCCTCCGCGGCCAGGGCTACGTGGCATTCCAGCTGCCGGTCTCGCTCATGTTCGCCGTGGCCACCGCCAGCTCGGGCCTGGCACTCGTCACCGAGATCGACCTCGGCTACTTCGACAAGCTGCTGGCGGCACCGATCCGCCGCTCGTCGATCATCTTCGGGCGGCTGGCCGCTGACCTCGTGCGCGGTCTCCTCGGCTCCACCGTCGTGCTGCTCGCCGGGCTGGCCCTCGGCGCCCACATGGAAAGCGGCATCCTCGGCGCCCTGGTGCTGATCGTGCTCTCCGCCCTGTTCGGCGTCGGGTATGCGGGCTTCGGCATCCTGGTGGCGTTGCGCACCCGCAATGTGCAGGCGACCAACACGAGCTTCCTGCTCCTCTTCCCGCTGCTGTTCCTTACGCCGAACTTCGTCCCGTTCGACCGCCTCACGCCGCTGATGGAGACCCTGGCCCGGGCCAACCCGGTGAGCTACGTGATCGACGGCCTGCGCTCACTGGTCATCGAGGGATGGAACGCGGGGAAGCTCGCCGCCTGCATCGGGGTGATCGTGGCCCTCGGCGCACTGCTCACCGCCCTCTCCCTCCGCGCCATCGCCACCTACGACCGCTGACAGCACCCGAGCCCCCGCCCCAACGAGGCTTGGAGTAACGGCGCGGCCGGGGCGGGCGGGGACGGTCATTCCTGGGGAACTCGCGGTGAGAAGCCGACCGGACGAAGTCCGGAGGCTTCGACAGCCGCCCCCAGGAATGAGCCGGTCCCGACCGCCCCCGAGCCCTAGCCCTAGGAGCCCTCGACCGCCGAGTAGCGCTCGGCCACCTTGCCCCAGTTCACGGTGTTCCACCACGCATCGATGTAGTCCGGGCGCTTGTTCTGGTACTTGAGGTAGTACGCGTGCTCCCACACGTCGACGCCGAGCAGCGGCGTCTGGCCGTCAGAGATCGGGTTGTCCTGGTTGGGGGTGCCGACCACCGCGAGGCCCGAGCCGTCGTGCACGAGCCAAGCCCAGCCCGACCCGAACTGACCCACCCCGGTCTGCTTGACCTGCTCCTTGAAGTCGTCGAATGAGCCGAAGGCCGACTCGATCGCCTCGGCCAGGTCGCCCTCGGGCTCCCCGCCGCCGTCGGGGCTCATCGACTCCCAGAACAGCGTGTGGTTGTAGTGCCCGCCTCCGTTGTTGCGCACGGCAGTGCGCTTGTCGTCGGGCAGCGACTCGAGGTCCTGAAGAACCTCTTCGATGGGAGAGTCGGCCTTGTCGGTGCCCTCCAGCGCACCGTTGGCCTTGTCCACGTAGGCCTGGTGGTGCTTGTCGTGGTGCACGCGCATCGTCTCCTCGTCGATGTGCGGCTCCAGTGCGTCGTAGTCGTAGGGAAGGTCGGGAACGTCGTAAGCCATGCGATCTCCTTGCTCGACCTGCGAGTGGGGTCCTGAACCCTGGTTCTACCAGAGGCGCCGAAAGTGCAAACGGCAGCCGCCGTCTACCCTTGCACCCGCCATGACGAGGCTATCCCAGTACCTGCTGCCCACCGAGCGCGAGGCCCCCGCCGACGCCGAGGCGGTCTCCCACAAGCTGATGGTGCGGGCGGGGCTCGTGCGCCAGATCGGGACCGGGCTGTGGTCGTGGCTCCCGGCCGGATGGCGCGTGCATCAGCGGATCGTGGCGATCGTCCGCGAGGAGATCGACGCCATCGGGGGCCAGGAGATGCTGATGCCGGTCCTCCAGCCGATCGAGCCGTGGCGGCGTACGGGACGGGACGGGATCGACGAGCTGTTCAAGCTCGAGGACCGCAAAGGGGCGAAGCTCGTGCTGGCCATGACCCACGAGGAGGCGGTGACCACGCACGTGGCCCAGATCGTGCGGTCCTACCGCGACCTCCCGCTGATCCTCTACCACTTCCAGGTCAAGGAGCGCGACGAGCCGCGCCCGCGTGCGGGGGTTCTGCGCACGCGCGAGTTCGTCATGAAGGACTCCTACACCTTCGACCGCGACGCCGAGGGACTGGCGGCCGGATATGCCAAGCACATCGCGGCCTATGACCAGATCTTCGACCGCTGTGGACTCGAGTGGTACCGCGTGGACTCCGACGTGGGAATGATGGGCGGACTGGGGGCCCACGAGTACATGGCGCCCTGCGCCGCGGGGGAGAATCAGGTGGCCCTGGCCCCGGGCTACGCCGCCAACGTGGAGATCGCCAGCGCCCGGGCGCAGAGCGTGGCCTTGGAACCCGCTCCCGACACCGTAGAGGAGGTGCCGACGCCGGGCCTGACCACCGTGGAGGAGGTCTCGCGGGCCTTGGGCCATCCGGCCGGTGGCCTGCTCAAGGCATTCCCGGTGATGGTGGAGGGCAGGGGCATCGTGCTTGCGGTCGTGCGCGGCGATCACCGAGTGAACGAGGTCAAGCTGCGCAACGCGCTCGGCGCTGCGTTTCGACCCGCGCGGGACGAGGAGGTTGAGGTGATCGGCCCGCCCGGCTTCTTGGGCCCGGTCGGGGTACAGGCGCCGGTGCTCCTCGACCAGGCGGTCTCCACGGGCGACGGAGAAGCCGGATACGTGACCGGAGCCAATCGACCGGATGTCCATCTGCGCGGGGTCCGGCCGGGTCGAGACTTCGCCTTCGAGGCGGTCGACATCCGGCGCGTGGAGCCCGGCGACCGAGCCCCCGGCGGGGAGGAGATCCGCATCGAGGCGGCGATCGAGGTCGGGAACATCTTCAAGCTCGGGACGCGCTACTCCGAACCGCTGCAGGCCACCTACCTGGACGAGTCCGGCGAACAGCGCCTGGTGTGGATGGGCTCCTACGGCATCGGCCCGGCCCGGATCGCCGCGGCGGCGGTGGAGCAGTTCGCCGACGCGCACGGGATCTGCTGGCCGCGGACACTCGCGCCCTTCGACGTCGAGCTCGTCGCCCTGGGCAAGCCCGAGGCGCCGGAGCGCGAGCTCGCCGAACGCCTGTACTCGGAGCTCTCGGACCTGGGCCTGGAGGTGCTCTACGACGACCGCCCGGCCGGGCCGGGGGAGAAGTTCGCGGACGCCGAGCTGGTCGGCTGCCCGCTGCGTGTCACCGTGGGCCGGCGGACCCAGGAGAGTGGCGAGCTCGAGCTGCAGGTGCGCCGGGGGCGCGAGGCGCGTTCGGTGGGACTCGAGGGCGCCGCTGAGGCAGTGGGGCGGCTGTGGCGGACGCTCCCGTAGGTCCGACCCGGCGCGAGCAGGGCCGCGAGCGCCGCGCCGAGCGCGTCGAGCGCGCCCGGTTGACCACCCGGCGGTTGTTCGGTCTCGACCGGTCGGGGCCGCCCCCACCAGAGACACTCGCCGGGCAGCCGCTGCACCCCTGGACGATCCCCAATGCGATCGGGTTCGTCCGCCTCGCGTTGATCCCGGTGTTCCTGCTCGTCGCGTTCGATACACCCGACGGCCACACCGCCCTCGGCGCCGCGATCTTTGCCGTGATCGGGTGGACGGACTACCTCGACGGGATCGCCGCGCGGGTGACCGGCCAGTACAGCCGGCTCGGCACGCTGCTGGATCCTCTCACCGATCGTCTGCTCATCGTCTGCGGAGTCGCTGTGTGCTGGCACTACGAGCTGCTCCCCCGCTGGGCACTCGCCGTGCTGGTGGGTCGCGAAGTGTTCATGCTCGCGCTCGCGCGCTTTGGGCTCAAGCGCGGAATCGAGCTGAAGATCAACTGGCCCGGCCGGCTCGGAGTGTGGTGGGTGATGGCGGCGCCCTTCTGGGCGATGGTGGGGGTCGATGCCCTGGCCAAGCTCGGGCTCTACGTGGGTCTGGCCCATGTGCTCGTCGCGACGGTCATGTACCTGCGGGACGGGATGGGGCAACTGCGCGACCAGCGCAGCGCCACGGCATCCTGACGGGCGCTTACGAGCAGGGCTCCGCCCAAAGTCTCAAGTACAACTTGACCCTCACGCTCGCGGGGGTATACTCGCGCTTCGCTTTCCGCCCCCAGGAGATGGCATGGACGACACCTTTCCCGATCTCGGCTCACTCTCCGACCCGGAGCTCAAGGACGTGATCGCGCGACTCACCGAGCAGGAGCTTGAGATCTCCTATCGTCGGCGCATCCTGCACGGGCAGATCGACATCCTGCGCGCCGAGCTGGTCAACCGGCTGCGCAAGAAGCACGAGGGCGGTGAGGACATCCTCAGCCTCTCCGACGTGGACCGGCTGACCAATATCCTCGCCGGCAAGGTTCCCGCTCCGGGCGACGAGTAGCCGGACGGGTTGAAGGGGGCCTCGTCAGTGGCGGTGCACTGTCCCGAGTGCGGTTTCGTCAACGACGAGGGCGCCAACTACTGCCAAAAGTGCGGGGCGTATCTCGGCACCTCCGAGGGCGACCGTGAGGCGAGCACCGCCACCTACCGCGTCGATGAAACGGGCGAGATCCAGCCCGTCGAGCTCGAGGATGTGGTGGCCACCGGCGCCGCGCTCGTGATTCGGGCCGGGGGCGGACGGGTGGGGGAGAGCTTCGGTCTCGCCGGCGAGCGCATGTCCGTCGGGCGCCGTCCGGACGCCGAGATCTTCCTCGATGACGTCACCGTGTCACGCGACCATGCCGTGATCGTACGCCGGGGAGGGGAGTACTTCCTCGACGACCTGGGCTCGCTCAACGGGACCTACGTCAACCGCCAGCGGGTCGACTCTCGCAAGCTCGAAGACGGCGACGAGTTGCAGATCGTCAAGTACAATCTCTCCTAACTTTATTTCTGAGCATGGCCAAATCG
>JALYZC010000155.1 GCA_030945905.1 Actinomycetota bacterium | reverse complement strand
CGCGACTCATGCGGGAACATATGCTAGCTGGTTCAGATGTTTTGGCGATAGCAGACTGAAAAGGTCTCCCGAACCCTGGCGGCGTGGGATTATCGAGGCGCGCCGGCGAGCGTGGCGCAGGCCAGGTAGTCGACGCCGGGCGCGAACGGCCAGTGCCACAGCGCGGTCGCGCGAATCGGAATCGAGAACGTGCGAAGCGCGGCGCGGGGGTCGCTGTGGTGGGGTCCCGCGCCTTCGGCGGCGAGTCTGATCGCCCGTCGGGGATCTCGCTCGGCGGTGGCCAGGATGTCCCTGAGGCTGACCGGCTGGGGATGCCCGGGCCACCAGGCGATGGGATCGTGGATATGCAGGACTCGCCCATACGGAGTGGAGACGTGCAGCCGCCCGACGGTCGACCGGGTGAGCATCGGCGCGTAGCGGGAGATCACCGCGTCGCGACGCATCGCGGGGACGTCGAGATCGATGAGGGCCGGGTAGAGCAGTTGGCTGTAGAGCAGATCGCCGATCACGAGGTCATACGGAGCTCCCGGCACCGGCGATTCGTGAAGGCGGGGTGGCGCGGGGATCTGTCCGGTGGCGACCGCAGTCGCAATTCGGTCGGCCGCACCGTTGGTGATGTCGTGGCGGATGAGCTCGATGCGTCGGCGCACCTGCCGCGGTTGGCGCCGGCGCGCGGTGCGGATCGCGGTCTCGTCGAGATCGACGAGAGCCACGTGTCGGACGCGGGAGGCGATCCGTTGCAGGGGAACGCTGTCGCCGTTACCGGCGCCGAGGACCGCGACGCGGGCATCGCAGGTCAGCTCGGCGTCGAGCAGCCTCCACACGGCGTCCCGCGCGGGTGCCCAGCGCGCCTGGCGGCGAAGCTCGGCGCGGGCGTTGCGCGCGGTGTTGGCGTGGGTGGCGGGAGCCTGGAGCAGCTGGTCGGCCAACACGCGCTCGGCGCGCAGGCGAGCTGGACGCGAGTTGCTGGGGGTAACTACGCCCATGGTCGCGGCGGGCCTGCCTACGCGGTCTGGGTTTGCCGTTCTGGCGCGACGGGTTGGCGATCCCCGATGCGCAGGTGCTCGACGTGAAAGACCGCCTGGTCGATGAGCTCTGCGAGGTGGGCGTCGTGGAGGCCGTAGATGACCTGCTTGCCGCGGCGCTCTCCCACCACCAGACCGAGGTGGCGCAACTGGCGCAACTGCTGGGACACCGCCGACTGCTGCATCGAGACCGCCTCCGCGAGTGCCCCCACCGAGCATGAGCCCTCTTTCAACCGCGAGAGGATCAACACCCGGCTCGGGGTGGCGAGAACCTGCATTCGCTCCGCGACCGCTCGAGCGAGCTCGGCGTCCATCTGCCCGGCGTGCGTCCAGCCTTCAACTCCGTGACCCATTACACATATGATAGCTCGTTCAGATGTCTCAACTTTCTCCCCCCCCCGCCGGGGACTCGATCTCGACCGCCACGGCAAGATCGCTAACCGCGGCCCGGGCCTCACTGAGACCGGCGAGGATCCGCACCCGACCCTGCGTCGCCAGCGCCGGCATCGTCTTGGCGACCTGGCGCGCGTTCTGCACCGACGAGGAGCCGCGAGTCGCTTTCCCGTGGACACCGAGAGCCATCGCCCGCATGCTAACCATGGCCTTCCCGCACGCCTGATAGCCTGAACATCCGCTCATGTCTTCCGGTAATCCTGTGTCTGCGGTCGGTCATGCGTGCGCCACCTGCGCTCGCGGGGTGCGGACGTTCACCGGCCGCTATCGCGAGTTTCTGCTCGAGCCGGGCACGCTGGTCACGATCATCAGCGGTCTGCTGCTGATCGCGGCGATCATCGCCAAGCCGTCGGGCGCGGTTTCCTCCGGGCATGGCGCGGGCAGCACGCCGCTCTACGTCGCTGCGGCGGTGATCGGCTCGGTCTACATCTGGTGGTCTGCGATCCAGGGGATCCGCGAGCGCGACTTCACGGCCGATATCCCCGTCTCGATCGCAACCGCAGCCGCGATCGCCGCCGGCCTGTACTCGGCTGCGGCAGTGGTCGCGGTGCTGCTGCTGCTCGGCGGTCTGCTCGAGGAGTTCGTCGCTGCCCGCGCCGGACGCGCGCTGGAGGCCCTGGAGAAGCTGCTGCCCGAACGGGTGACTGTCCGCCGCGATGGTCACGACGAGCTGGTCGCCCTTGAAGACGTCATCGCCGGCGACGTGGTGCTGGTACGGCCTGGCGAGCGGATCGCGGTTGACGGAGAGGTCATCGACGGTCAGGCATCAGTCGATCAGGCAGCCATCACCGGCGAGAGCATCCCCGTCGAGAAGCACGCCGGCGATGCAGTGTTCGCGGGCACGCTGGCGTCACTGGGCGCTTTGGAGATCCGTGCCACCGGCGTTGGCGAGGAGACAACCCTGGGCCAGATACGGCGGATGGTCGCCGAGGCCGAGGAGCAAAAGGCGCCGGTCGAGCGGATCCTGGACCGCTACGCCAAGCTCTACACCCCGGTCGCGATCACCCTGGCGGCGATCCTGTGGGCGGTCACCGGGAGCATCTCGCCGGCGATCACGATGCTGATCATCTTCTGCCCGTGCGTGATGGTGCTCGCCACCCCCACCGCGCTGGTGGCGTCGATCGGCAACGCCGCGCTGCGCGGCAGCCTGGTCAAACAGGGCGCCGCCGTCGAGGCAATGGCCAACATCGACACCGTCGTGTTTGACAAGACCGGCACGCTGACCAACGGCCGCCCCCGGCTGGTCTCCGTCCAGCCGCTCAACGGACTGGCGGAGGGCGAGCTGCTGACGCTCGCGGCCAGCGCCGAGAAATTTTCCGAGCACCCCCTGGCCCAAGCGATCGTGCGCGCCGCCACCGACCGCGGCCTGCGGATCCCTGACCCCGAGGGCTTTGAGGCGCTCCCGGGTCTCGGCGTGCGCGCCCGAACTGGCCAGCGTGAGCTGCTGCTGGGCCGCCCCAGCATGCTGGCCGAGCACGGCATCACCGCCCCAACCGGCAACGGGCAAGCGGCCGGTGGCGAGGATGGGCTGGGCACCATCGTGGCGCTGGCCGTCGACGGTCACCCTGCCGCGCTGTTTGAGTTGCGCGACGAGCCGCGCCCCGAGGCCGCGGGCACCATCCGCCGCTTGCACGAGCTGGGCCTGCGCACCGCGCTGGTCTCCGGCGATCAGATCGCCGTCGCGCAGCGCGTCGCGCGCGAGCTGGGCATCGACGACGTCCGCGCCGAGGTCCTGCCACAGGACAAGGCTCAGGTCGTGCGCGATCTGCAAGCCCAGGGTCGGCGGGTGGCGTTCGTCGGCGACGGCGTCAACGACGGTCCCGCGCTGGCCGCCGCCGACACCGGCGTTGCGATGGGCGTCACCGGCACCGACCTCGCACTCGAGACCGCCGACGTGGCGCTGCTCTCCGACGACCTGTCAAAACTCCCGCACCTGCTCGGCCTCTCCCAGGACGCGATGCGCGCCATCCGCCAGAACCTCGCCTTCTCGCTCGGCGTGCTGGCCATCGCCGTCGGCCTGACCTTCGCCCAGATCCTGCACCCGGTCACCGGCGCGCTGCTGCACGAGCTGTCCTCGATCCCCGTCATCGCCAACTCCGCCCGGCTCATCGGCCGGCGTGACACAGCCTGAGCGACTGCAACGGTTGACGCCTTTACGGCGCCGCTGCCAAAGCCGCCCCCGCTGCGCCTCCTGCCCCACGGTGCTCAAACGTCGACACCAACCTAGTTCCGGGAAGCGCTCGGCACACTTGGCCGGACACTCCCAGCTAAGCCTAATCAGTCCCAGGCGGGTCCTCGGACAAGCCCCGGCGTTTGATCGCGTCCCGCACAGTGGCGTCGTCCACCTGGCGGGTGAGCTCGAGCAGCACGTCGCTGACCCCGATCTCTGACCGATCGTCGTCGAGTGCTCGCGCTGCTGCGTCCCTGAGGAGCCGGCGCAGACCGGCGCTGGGACCAACGCGGATCCACTCTTCGAAATCGGGCTCGGACCGCTGAGCCGCGGGCCGTCGGCTGGAGCAGCTGAGATTACGGATCACCTCGTTTCGGACCTTCTCGGCGTCTGCGTCGAAGTCGAGCAGTATCCGGGCAGCGACGCCGTCGTTCTCGCGTACCAGCCCGAGCGGGCTCGCTCGGTGAATCGCTCAAACAGGCCCCAAAGGATCCCACCACGGCGCCGACCCCGCAGGACCAGGCAACCGGTGCGGCCACACTAACCGTCTGATCTGCGGCGGGCCGCGGGCATCAACGCCCTGCTGTACCGCGTTCGGGGCTACCCGATCGTCATAACGAGTGGGCCTCGGGGTGTCCGATCTGCGTATTCGAGTTTTCTGCGTTGCAGCGCATGGCAGCGAAATATGGGGCTCGTATCGCGTTCGTCGGCGTCAACGTCGAGGACCACGACGACCAGGCGTCGGCATTTCGGCGCCGGTTCCCGGTCACGTATCCCAGCTACGTCGAACCCGACCAGAGCACCGCCCGCGCCATCCAGGCCAGCGGCGCACGCCCAGGTCGATACCGCAGCAGCCGCGCTCGGCCTGGAACGACCGACATG
>JALYZC010000093.1 GCA_030945905.1 Actinomycetota bacterium | reverse complement strand
ATCGGTCACTTCGCTGAGGCGCAGGTACTCGAGGCGCTCGAGGTCGACTACGTGGACGAGTCCGAGGTGCTCACGCCGGCCGACGAGGCGCACCACATCGACAAGTGGAGCTTCAAGGTGCCGTTCGTATGTGGAGCGACTAACCTCGGCGAGGCGCTGCGTCGCATCGGAGAGGGTGCCGCGATGATTCGTTCCAAGGGCGAGGCCGGCACCGGGGATGTCAGCGAGGCCGTGGGCCACCTGCGGGCCATCACGGGAGAGCTGCGGCGGTTGAAGGGCCTACCCGAGGACGAGCTGGCGACGGCGGCGAAGGAGCTTCGCGCCCCGCTGGACCTCGTCCGCCAGACTGCGGAGACCGGGCGCCTGCCGGTCGTCATGTTCTGCGCCGGCGGCATCGCCAATCCCACCGACGCCTCGCTGGTCATGCAGCTCGGCGCCGAGGGCGTGTTCGTCGGGTCGGGGATCTTCAAGTCCGAGGACCCCGAGCCTCGTGCCCGCGCGATCGTGGAGGCGACGACCCACTTCGCCGACCCCGAGCGCGTCGCCCGCGCCAGCGAAGGGCTCGGCGAGGCGATGGCCGGCCTCGAGGCGCGCAAGCTTGGTAACGAGCAGCTGCTCTCGCCCCGCGGCTGGTAACCGCTCCGCCACATGCCTCCGGTGATCGGCGTTCTCGCCCTCCAGGGCGACTTCGAGGCGCACGGGCGGATCCTGCGTGCCCTGGGCGCGGAGCCACGAGAGGTTCGCGGCATCGAAGGCCTGGAAGGCCTGGACGGCCTGATCATGCCCGGCGGGGAGTCGACGGTCATGACCCTGGGCATCGAGCGTGAGGGTCTGGCTGAGCCGCTGCGTGCGCTGGCGCGGGCGGGCACACCCGTGCTCGGCACCTGCGCGGGACTGATCATGCTCGACCGCGAGCATCTGGGGCTCATGGACCTCCGCGCGCGCCGCAACGCGTTCGGCCGGCAGACGCGCTCCTTCGAGGCCGACGTCGAGCTCGAGGGCGTGGCGAACGGCCCCATGCGGGCGGTGTTCATTCGCGCCCCGTGGATCGAGGAGCACGGCGAGTCGGTCGAGGTGCTCGCGGAGCTCGACGGCCACGCCGTGGCCGCACGTCAGGGACGGGTGCTCGCGGTGGCCTTTCACCCCGAGTTGGGCGGGGACCTGCGGGTGCACGAGCACTTCTTGGCGTCGGTGCGTGCTAGCGCTTGACGATCGTAAAGACGATCGCCTTTGCCCTGGAGGTGTTCTTGGCGGCATCGGTGGCGGTCAGGGTCGCCTGATAGCCACCGGGGCTGAGCGGGTGTGACCCGATCCGTCCGGAGAAGTCCACGCGATTGGCGCCCTTGTGGCTGGTACGGGTCAGCGTCCCTTGCACGGACAGGCGTACGCACTTCCTCGCCTTGCGCAGCCTGCGCGTGAGGGCCACGCAGCGCTTGCCCTGGCGTCGACCCGTGCGCCCGCGTGCGATGACGATCTTGACGGTGGCCGCCTCCGACAGCGTGTAACGGAATGTCGTGCCCAGCGCGGGCCGCTGCTTCGCAGCCGAGCTGCCAAGGGTCGGAGTGAAGCCAGCGCCCACCGCGAACGGGTTGTCGGTCATGCCGTACTCCGTGACGGCCGGAGGGGCCTTGTCAGGGCTCGCGCTCGTGCTGGCGCTCGAGGTGAGGCCGCCCGACTGCGTGCCGGATGGGCTGCCTGAACCAGAGCCGTCGTTGCCACCGCCAGACGTTGACACCGCGGCGGAGTGCGCCGAGGTGGCAGGGATGCCCGCTCCGACGGCATTGCTCGCCGTTTCCCGCACGCGGATCGTCGAGCCGACGTCGTCCGCGGTCAGGGTGTAGGTCTGCCCGCCGGCGCCAACGATCGCCACGCAGTTGTTGCCCGCCGTGTCGCAGCGCAGCCACTGGTAGGCATAGCCGGTCGGGTTGGGCGACCATGAGCCATGCGCCTCGGTCAACGTCTGTCCCTGCATGACCGGACCCGGGCTCGAGATCCACGGCGGCGAGGCGTTCACTGGCACCGACGCCGCGCCCACGAAGGCGTTGCCTGCCCGGTCGACGGTCACACACTGCGCGATCGAGCTGCAGGCGATCCCAGACAGCGAGTTCGCTCCGGGAATCGGCTCGACCGCCCAGCTGCCCGGGTTCCCCGGGTCGCCCTCGACAGCACGACCGGAGCTGTCGACGGCGACACACAGGCTCGTGGAAGGGCACGCTACCCCGCCGAGCGATTGGCCGGGGTCGATCGTGGTAAGAGCCGGGCTGCCCGGCGCGGTCGGGTTGAATGTCACCTCGCGCCCGTGGTTATCCACCGCCGTGCACTGAGTGGTCGATGGGCATGCCACGCCGCTCACGTAGCCGCCGGGCACGATCGTGGTGGAAGTCGGGGTGCCCGGCGCGGTCGGGTTGAATGTGGTCTGCTGTCCGCCGGCGTCGACAGCGGTGCACTGGGTGGTCGACGGGCAGGCAATGGCTTGCACGATGCCACCGGCGATCGTGGTGGGGGTGGGGGTCCCGGGCGCGGTCGGGTTGAAGGTCACCTGGCGCTCGGTCTGGCGGCTGGAGGACACGAAGTACCCGATGGCGGTGCACTGATTGACCGACGGGCATGCCACCCCGTTCAGGGTGTAGCCGGGGTCGATTGTGGTGCGAGTCGGCGTGCCTGGCGCGGTCGGATTGAACGTCACCGCTCGCCCCGACTCATCGACGGCGGTGCACTGGCTCGCCGATGGACATGCCACTCCGCCCAGGCGGTTGCCGGTGCCGGCGTCGATCGTCGTGGGGGTCGGGGTGCCGGGCACAGTCGGGTCGAACGTCACCTGGCGGCCGAACCCGTCGACCGCGGTGCACTGGCTCGCCGACGGGCAAGCCACTGCGTTCAAGGCATTGCCGGCGTCAACCGGCCTGGGGGTGGGGCTCCCCGGCGCGGTGGGGTTGAACGTCGCCTGGCGGCCGGACTCGCCGACCGCGGTGCACTGGCTCGCCGACGGGCAGGCCACTGCGTTCAGGCCGGTGCCGGCGTCGATCGCCGTGGGGCTCGGGGTGCCCGGAGCAGTCGGGTTGAACGTCACCTGGCGGCCGAAGTCATCCACCGCGGTGCACTGAAGCGTCGACGGGCAGGCAACGTCGGACAGGTAGACGCCGCCCCCAGCGACCGTGGTCGGGATTGGGGTTCCGGGCGAAGTGGGGTTGAAGGTGACCTGGCGTCCGAAACCGCCGACGGCGGTGCACTGGATGGCCGACGGGCACGCCACGCCCTGCAGGACGTTGCCACTGTCGATCGTGGTCACGGACACGGCGCCCGCAGCGGTCGGGTTGAACGTGACCTGCTGGCCTGACACGTCAACCGCGGTGCACTGGCTGGTCGATGGGCACGCCACGCCCTGCAGGACGTTGCCGCTGTCGATCGTGGTGGGGGTGGGGGTCCCGGGCGCAGTCGGGTTGAAGGTGATCTGGCGCCCGAAGTCATCGACGACGGTGCACCGGGTAGTCGATGGGCAGGCCACCGCGGTCGGTCCATGGCCCGTCTCGATCATGGTCGGCGTGGGGGTGCCCGGCGCCGCCGGATTGAACGTCACCTGCCACCCCTCGCGGTCCACGGCGGTGCACTGGCTCGCCGACGGGCACGCGATCGCGTAGAGGTAGTGGCCGGCGTCGACGGTGGTGGGCGTCGGCGTGCCCGGCACGTTCGGGTTGAACGTCACCGCCCGTCCGACGGCGTCGACGGCGGTGCACCGGCTCGCCGACGGGCACGCGACCGCAGTGAGCCCGTAGTGGCCGTCGGCGGCGTCCAGCGAGATCGGGCCCGACCACGAGAGCGAAGCCGCGTTCGCAACCGCAGCGGAGCCCGCGAACACGATCAAGGCAACCACGGCGCCTAAAAGAGCCCGCCGGGCACCAAACCTGCCGTCAGCCCCCGCTACACGCATCGAGTGCCCCCTCAACGATGGACGGCATGGGCGGAGGGGCGCAATGGACTCGAATCTAGCTTGTACCTTCGGTGCTTGTCAACCAGCTGTCTCGCCTACCAGCCGGCTGCACTACACTGGCGGACGCCCGACCGGGCGGCCACGCACCATCGCGCCCACCCGCCCGACGCATCCGCCATGGCCGACTCCGACGCGACGACCATCACCGGCGCGCCCGATCCTGCGCGGGTGGAGGCGCCAGGACGCGACCTGCGCCTGCTCAGCGTCGTCGCACCGATGCTCGACGAAGAGGATCTGGCCGAGAAGTTCTACGAGCGGGTCTGCGCCACGCTGGAGGGCATGCCGTTCGAGCTGCTCATCGTCGATGACGGCTCCAGCGATTCGACCCCGGAAATCCTCGCCCGCCTGGCCGAGAGCGACCCCCGGGTGCGCGTGGTTCACCTCTCGCGCCCCTTCGGGCATCAGACCGCCCTGACCGCCGGCCTCGACCACGCTGCGGGGGACGCCGTCGTGATGATCGATGCCGACCTGCAGGACCCGCCCGAGCTGATCCCAGAGCTGGTCGCGCACTGGCGCCGCGGCACCGACGTCGTCTACGCGGTACGCAGCACGAGGGCCGGGGAGAGCACCTTCAAGCTCGTCACCGCCAAGTGGTTCTACCGGTTGATATCCAAGCTCTCGACGATCGAGCTGCAGGAGAACTCGGGCGACTTCCGACTGATGGATCGCCGCGCACTGCAGGCGCTGCTCTCGATGCGGGAGCGCAACCGCTACCTGCGCGGGATGACGGTGTGGGTGGGCTTCACGCAGGCCGCGGTGCCCTACGAGCGCGACGCTCGCTACGCCGGCGAGACGAAGTACACGCTGAAGAAGATGGTGAAGTTCGCGCTCGACGCGGTGTCCTCGTTCTCGCATGTGCCGCTGCAGTTCGCGACCGTATTGGGCTTTCTCATCTCGATCCTCGCGTTCACGCTGGTTCCGGTGATCATCGTGCTCAAGATCCTCGGCTCCTATCTGCCCGGATTCACCTCGATCACCATCGCCATCCTCCTCCTCGGAGGCGTCCAGCTGATCACGTTGGGGATCCTGGGGGAGTACGTGGGCCGCATCTACGATGAGGTCAAGGGTCGCCCGCTGTACTTCGTACGCGCTCGGCGCAACCTGATCGACGACGGCGACGCGCTCGAGGAGGTCGAGCGCGAGCGCATCGGCACACGTTGAGCGCCGCGCCCTCGAGTCTGCTCGAGGCTCGACCCTCTCCCGCACGCCTCGGGTGACAGACTTCGCGGCATGCCACGCCGCGCGTTGATCACCGGCGTCACGGGCCAGGACGGTTCCTACATGGCCGAGCTGCTGCTCGCGCACGACTACGAGGTGTGGGGGACCGTGCGCGGCTCGCCCGATGAGCGCTACACGAACCTCGAGGCGGTGCGCGACCGCATCGAGCTCGTCGCGTGCGACCTTGCCGAGCCGGCCGCCATCGCGTCGGCGCTGGACCTGTGCCGACCGCACGAGATCTACAACCTCGCGGCGATGAGCTTCGTGCCACGCTCCTGGGAGGAGCCGCTCGAGACGATCGAGATCAACGCCACGGCCGTGACGGTCATGCTCGAGTCGGTGCGCACGGCGCACCCGCGCGCCCGGGTCTTCTCCGCCGCGTCGGGCGAGATGTTCGGTGCCGCGCAGGACGGCCTGCAGCACGAGGACACGCCGTGCCGGCCGCGTACGCCGTACGCGATCGCCAAGCTGCATGCCCACCTCATGATCGGTGCCTACCGTGACCACCACGGCCTGCACGCCTCCTCGGGGATCGCCTTCAACCACGAGTCCCTGCGTAGACCGCCCGAGTTCGTCACCCGCAAGGTCACGCGCACGGCCGCCGCCATCAAGCTCGGGCTCGAGGACGAGCTCGTGCTCGGAGACCTCGACGCCGTCCGCGACTGGGGTTATGCCCCCGATTTCGTGGAGGCGATGTGGTTGATGCTCCAGCAGGAGGAGCCCGGGGACTACGTGATAGCCACGGGAGTCGGACGCACCGTGCGCGATTTGGTCGACGCTGCGTTTGAGGCTGCGGGTGTGGGCGTCGAGCCGCACCTGCGGATCGACCCTGCGCTGGTGCGGCGGCGGGAGGTCAGGCCGTCGATCGGCGACGCGTCGAAGGCACGCGCCCGCCTGGGATGGACGCCGCGGACGTCGTTTGCGGAGATGGTGGCCGAGATGGTCGATCACGACCTGCGGGCCCTGGCGCCGGCCGAGAGGCCCTAGCCGTGCGGATCGCGGTGGCCGCAGACGAGCTGACGGGGGTCGCGGACGCCGTGGTGGACGAGCTGCGTCGGCGCGGCCACCAACCGGTGCTGCACGGCGCGTTCAGCGACGCCGAGCCCGACGACTGGGCATGGGCGAGCGAAGCGGCGGCGCGGGACGTGGCCGACGGCCGCGCCGAGCAGGGTGTCGTGTGCTGCTGGACCGGCACCGGGGCATCCATCGCCGCCAACAAGGTGTCGGGAGTGCGCGCCGCGCTGTGCGCCGACGCGTCGACCGCCGCCGGGGCGCGCCGCTGGAACGACGCCAACGTGCTCGCCCTTTCGCTGCGGTCGACGTCAGAGGCGCAGCTTGACGAGATCTTCGACGCGTGGTTTGCGGGTGCGCCGAGTGATCAGCCCGACGACCGCGCCAACGTGGCCCACGTCGTCGAGATGGACGCGCAGCGCTGAGCGGTCAGCCGCGCCGCCGCCGCCGCCAGCCGCGCTTTCGCTCGGCCTCGATCTCCGTGGTCGGCTGCTCGGTCTCCATGATCGGCTCGTCGGACACGGCCTCGGGCTCGGACTCGGCGGCGTCGGTCTGGCTGTCGGGCCCTCCCTCCAGGACGCCTTGGGCGGCGCGAGCCTCCTCGCGCAGTCGGGCCGCCTCGGCCTGGAGCTCCTGCGGCGCCTCGAGCAGCCGTGCGGCCTCCTCGCGCAGCTTGCCTGCCTCCTCGCGCAGCTCGGCTGCGGCCTGCTGGCGCGCCTGCGCCTCTCGGTGGAGCCGCTCGGCCTCTTCGCGCAGGCGTGCGGGCTCGTCGGCGCCGTTGAGGGCTACGCCCTCGCCGGCCGCTGACTCGCCGGCCGGATCTTCGCCCTCCTCGGCGGCCACAGCCTCGTCGTCGGCGGCCGGGTCCGGATCAACGAGCTCCTCGTCGTCCGGCTTGCCCGGTTGCGCAGCCTCGAGGACCTCATCATCGTCGGCTGCGGCCTCGGTTGCGGTGCTGTCCTGCGCCTCGCCCGCGATGTCCGCGGGCGGGTCCTCGCGGCTGTCCTGGCGCCGATCCACGCTGTTCCCGTCCTCCCGTTCGTTTACGCGCGCATGTTAGAGCGCATCGGCGCCACGCGGGGTCGCACGAGAAACTAGAATCCTGGCGCTTCGTGAGCCCTTCCAATATCGCCTTCGAGCTCGATCAGTTCGAGCGGGTCCCCGCTACCGCGGAATCGACCCTGCTGCGCCTAACGGGCCGCTTCCGAGCACGCGACGCCCGAGCCCTCGGTTCTCCCATCCTGATCGTCGATGACGGCTCCGGGGAGCACCGGCTGGCCACGCTGCCGGGCCCCTCCTCCGACGTCAGCGCCGGACCCGAGGCCGACGTATGGCGCGGTGCGTACTCGATCGGCGCCTCGCTCGCCGAGGGTGCCCGCGCGTTCTGGCTCGAGCTCGACGATGGGGATCGGATCGAGCTGCCCGAGCCGGCGGAGCACGACCTGGGTGCTCGGACTCCAGGCCCCGCCGCCGATGAGCCCGCGGCGACGATCGCCAAGCAGCGCACGAAGCTCGAGTCCGCACGCGAGAGGGAGCGCCTGGCCCAGGCCGCCGACGCAGCTCGCGAGCTTGCCCAGCTGCGCGACCGCGAGACGGAGGCCAACCGCCGGTTCGCCGAGCTCGAGCACGAGCGACACGCGACCCAGCGCCAGCTCGCAGCCGCCGAGGCGGCGCTGCAGGCCGCCCACGCCGAGCGCACGGAGGTCGCGCGCCTGCAGGCGCGCGCAGAGCAGCTCGAGTCCACCCACCAGGACATGGGCGCGGAGGTGGCGCGGCTCCGCGACGAAGCCACCGCGGCAGCCGAGGAACGCGAACGCCTGCGCGGTGAGCTCGAGCAGGCACGTCAGCGCGGCGGCCAGGAGGCCGCGGCGCATCTCGAGGCCCAGTCCGAGCTCTCCCAGAACCTGTTGCTCAGCCAGGCCGCGGAGGCGGACGCCGTCAGGGAGGCCGCGCGCAGCGCTGCCCAGGTCTCCGACCTCGAAGAGATCAGGCGCACGCTGGAGACCAACCGCCGAGCACTCGAACGGGAGCTCGAGACGCTGCGCGCTCAGCTTGCAGGGGTCCAGGCGCACCTCGCTGACCGGGCGGCGGATTTGGAGGCCCGCGTCGAGGCCGCCGTCGGGAGCGCCTCCGAGCTGCGCGCACGCGCGGGAGAGGCCGAGGGTCGGGCGGAGCAGCTCGAATCGCATTCTCGGGCGTTCACCGACCAGGTCGAAGGTCTGCGGTCACGCGCCGACCGGGCTGAGGACCGCATGCGGGCGATCGCAGCCGAGGCGCTCAGCGCCCAGGAGCTCAGGCGCGAGCTGGACGAGGTGACGGCTGCCCGGGAGGGGCTCGCGCGGGAGCTCGACCAGTTGCGGTTCAGGGCCGGCGGGCTCGAAACCGAGCTGGCGGACGTCAGGGCGGACCTGGAGGCGCGTCTGGTCGAGCGGGCCGAGCAGCTGGAGGTGCAGCGCACCCGCACGCAGGAGCTCGAGGCCCGGCTGGAGCTCGAGGTGGCCGAAACGCGCACGCGGGGCGAGGCCCAGCACCTCGCCGAGGCCGGCTCGGCTGCGGCGGTCGAAGCCCGCCAGGCGCTGGAGGTGCAGCTGGCCCACGTCACCGAGGCGCGAGAGCACTCCGAGCTCGCGGCTCGCGAGGCCGGCGAGGCGCTGGGCGTCGAGCGCGGCCGTCGCGAAGGCGCCGAGGAGCGCGTAGCGGTGTTGGAGGGTGAGCTTGTGGTGGTGCGTGAGCGTGCGGAGGTTGCGGAGCGGGGGCGGGTGGAGTTGGAGGGGGAGGCTCGGGCGCTTGAGGTTCGGGTTTCGGCGACGGCGGATGAGGCGGCTACGTTCGCCGCGCGTTTGGCGTTGACCGAGGCGCATGCCGGGCAGTTGGAGCAAGAGGCGGTCGACGCCCACGAGCAGGCACTCGCGCTTGCACGCTCCGCCGATGAAGTCACACGGCGGAGTGAGCTCGCCGAGGCGCGACTCGCTGACGCTCAGCACCGAGCAGAGGAGCTCCGAGCTTGGGCGGGGCTGGCCGAGGCCAGGGCAACGGAGGCCGAGCGCGGACTGCACGATGCGCTGACGGACCGCGCCGGGCTCGAACGCGAGCTCGGCACGCTCCAGGTGCAGATCGAGCAGACGAGCATCGCCCGAGACGACCTTGCGCGCGAACTGGCGAAGGCTCGCGAGACCGCGGAGACCGTCGAGGGCGCGCGCGAGGAATTGGCGCGGCGCCATGAAGCGCTGCAACGCGATGCTGCAACGGCCCAGGCGCAGGTCGGTGAGCTTCAATCGCGGCTTGAGCAGGTCGAGGCAGCGGCGGCCGAACGCGAGGTCGAGCTGGAACGGGCCCTTGCGGAGCGCTCGGAATTCTCCGACCAGGCGGATGGGTTGCGTGGGGAGGTGGCGGAGGCGGTTGCGGCGCGCGATGAGCTGGCTGCGCGTTTGTTGAGTGCGCGTGAGGAGGCGGAGGCTGCCGGTGTGCTTCGAGCGGATCTGGAGGTGCAGCTCTCGCGCGCGAGGGAGGAGGTTGAGCAGGCTGGGCGTCGGGCTGAGGAGGCGGTGGGTGTGCAGGTCGAGTTGGAGGCCCGGGCGGGGGAGCTTGAGCGTCGGACCTCGGAGGCGCTGCAGGCAGCTTCGTCGCTTGCTGAGGTCGCGGAGGCGACGCAGCGCCAGGTTGCCGAGCTGGGGTCTGAGGTTGATGGGACGGTGGAGTGGGCGAGCACGGTTGAGTCTGCGGCGCGGGCGGCGGCTGATCAGTCGGTTGCGGCGGAGGCGGCGAATCGTCACCTCCGGGCGGAGGTCGAGGGGTTGGGGTCGCGGATCGAGGACGCTGAGCGGACGGTGGGTGCGGTGAGCTCTCGGGCGGAGGATGCGGAGCGTCGCGCCTTGGAGATGGAGGCGGAGGCCGCCAGCGCTCGTGATTGGGCCGCCGGGTTGGCTGAGCGCTCAGAGCAGACCGATGCGTGGGCGCTGCGGCTGCGATCTGAGCTTGAGTCGGTTCGCGGGCGAGTGCAAGGGCTTGACGCTGAGTTGGCGGGCGCGGCGGCCCGAGCAGAGCTCGGTGACGAGCGGGTCGCCATGCTCGAAGCCGATCTTTCGCAGGCGCGTGAGGAGGTCGCGGCGCTTGAAGCGACGCGGGCTGAGCTCGAAGCTCGCGCGGAGCGTCTCGAGCTTGAGCAAGGTGAACAGGAGAAGCTGCGCAGCCAGTTCAGCGAGCGTGCGCAGAGTGCGGAGGAGCGCGCCGAGGAAGCCGAGCGAGCGAGTCGGGAGGCGTTGGAGGCGCGGGCGAAGGTCGAACGCGAACTCGGCGCACTCGAAGTCAACCTGGTCAATATCGAGCAGCATCGGGTGCTCGACGACGGGACGCGGGCCGCGATCGAGGCCCGTGCGGACGCGTTGGCCGCGCGCGTGCAGGGGACCGCCGAGGAAGTGGAGGCGCTCGCGCGGCGCGCGGAGGAGGCGGAGCGGCGGGCCGCGGCGCTGGAGGGAGGGGCTGTCGAGGCGGATACGTCGGCCGGCGAGTTGGTGGCGCGCATCGACGCCGCGGACCGTCGTGCAGAGCAGCTGGCGGGCAGTCTCGAGGAGAACGGGACGGTCGCCGCCCTGCGCGTTCACCTCGAGGCGCGGGTGTCGGAGCTCGAGACCGGGATCGCGGCCGCATCGGAGACGGCGGCGAGCCTCGGGGCGCGCGCCGAGGCCGCCGAGCGACTGGCCACAGAGCTGGAGGCGAGCACCAAGGCCGATCTCGCACAGGTCGAGACGGTGGCGCGGCGAGCCGAGGAGGCCGATCGCAGCCTTCAGGACATGGGCGCCGCTCTGCGCGAGGCGGAATCGGTGCGCGATGAGCTGGAGGAGGTGACGACGGCGCGCGATGCGCTCGCCCGATCGCTGCAGGGAGCGCAGAATCGGATCGAGGCTCTCCAGCACCAGCTCGAAAGGGCAACCGGCGAGTCCGCGGACGACGACGAGGAAGCCGGCCGCGCGCCCGACGACCTGAGCGGTAGAGCGGCGGAGCGGATCGCGGCCGCCGAGCATGTCGCCCAGGTCAACCTGGAGGAGCGTTCGCGCGTGGAGCATCGCCTGGCCGAGGTCGAGGACGAGCTCGCCCGAATGACGGTCATGGAGCGGGAGTACGAGGAGACCATTCAGCGCCTGCAGGAGCAAATGGAGCGTGCGGGGTCGGTCGCCGGGGACGCCGAGCCGGTGGACCCCTCCGCGGTCAACGCGGACCCGGAGGTCCTGCGGCTGCGGGAGACCGAGCGCAACGCCGAGAAGCGCGCCGAGGCGCTGGCGGAGGAGCTCGAAGAGGCCTCGGAGGGGGCCTCCGAGTGGGCTCGGCCTCATCTCGACTGGCTGAGACAGGAGCTCGCCCGCGCGCAGGCGGAACGCGACGAGGCGCGAGCGAAGATCCGAGAACAGGTGACGAGCATCGAGACCGTCCGCGAGAGCAACGGAGCGGAGCCGACGGACTGACAGCCCCGCCGCGGCGGAGCTCAGCCGGTTGCCTCGAAACGAACCCCCTCGCGATCGTCGATCTCACGCAGCTGGCCGTCGTTGATGAGCACGTCGACGTGGCCCAGTACCTCCGACAGGGTCAGGTAGGCCTGCGTCGCGGCCACGTTGCCCCACATCTCCTGGGCGATCTCGTACGCGCTGCGCGGCCGCTCGCGTACGAGCCCGAGGACCTTGCGGGCGCGGCGGTCGTGCAGCCGCAGCCGCTCGTCGATCAGTGCCACGTGGTCCTCGATCGGCTCGCCGTGCCCGGGCAGCACGAGCGTCGCGGGCAGCTCGCGCGTCGCCCGCAGGGATGCGAGGTACGCGACCAGCGCCCGCGGACGTCCGGGCCCGGTGACAGGGGCTGTGTCGACACCGGGCGGCAGCGAGACGAGCGGATTCGACGAGACATGCCCGATCAGATGGTCCGCGGCCAGCAGGACGCCTCGCTGCGCGTCCCAGAACACGGTGTCGGTCGGGGAGTGACCCGGACGGTGGAGCACCTCGAGGACGCGGCCGCCGAGCTCCAGGCGCTCGCCGGTATGCATTCTCCGGTCCACCCGGGCGCTTGAGCCCCACGCCCTGAACGCACCGGAGACCGCGCGCAGAACCCGCACCACGTCTTCTGGGACCCCGTGGTGGAGCATCAGCGCCTGCGCGAAGTCGTCCTCGTGGTCCGCCCGTTCGGCGTAGGACTCGAGGTAGGGCGCGAGCAGGTCGAGTGCGAGCACCTCGGCGCCCGAGCGGCTCGCGAGGATGTCCAGCAGGCCGAGGTGGTCCATGTGCTGGTGGCTGACCACCAGCAGCTCGAGATCCTCGATTGCGTGCCCCCGGGCGGCCAGCGCCTGCTCGAGCTCATCCAGCGCCTTGGCGGAGTTGGGCCCGGAGTCCACGAGCGTCAGCGGTGAGTCCTCGATCAGATACGCGTTGACGCGCCCCACCGCGAACGGCGTCGGGATGGAGAGGCGATGGATCCCCTCGGCGGCGGCTCGCTCCCACGCGGCGTCGGCGCCGCGGGGCGGGTCGCTCACGAGCGGATCAGCTCGAGCACCTCGTCGCGACGACGCTCCATGTCCTCGCGCGAGACCAGCGACTCCAGGCAGAGGCGCAGCAGCGGCTCGGTGTTGGACGGACGCACGTTGAAGTGCCACTCGTCGTAGTCGATCGAGATGCCGTCCAGGCGCGTCTGCTCCGCGTCGGAATAGGCGTTGGCGATCTCCTCCATCTTCGCCTCCTGATCGTCCACCTCCGAGTTGATCTCGCCGGAGATGAAGTACTTGGAGCGCAGGGGCTCGAGCAGCTCGCCCATCGTCTTGCCCTCGACCGACAGACGCTCGAGGATCAACAGCGCGGGGATGGTTCCGGAGTCGGCGTTGTAGAAGTCGTGGAAGTAGTAGTGCCCGGACACCTCGCCGCCGAAGGCGCCGCCCTCGTCGCGCATGCGGGTCTTGAAGAACGCATGTCCGACGCGGTTGATCAGCGCCCTTCCGCCTGCCGCCTCCACGATGTCGGCGACCGCACGGCTCGCGCGCACGTCATAGAGGATCGTCGCACCGGGCTGCTTCTCCAAGATCGACTCGGCCATCAGAGCGGTGAGAAAGTCGCCGTCCACGAATCCGCCGTGCTCGTCGATGAAGAAGCACCGATCGGCATCTCCGTCCCAGGTGATCCCCAGGTGAGCTCCCTCGGCCTTGAGCTTGTCGATGATGAACTGCTGGTTCTCGGGCACCAGCGGGTTGGGCCCGTGGCCGGGAAAGTCGCCGTCCGGCTCCCAGTAGGTGGTGACGGGATCCAGGCCGAGCTGATCTAGGAGTGGGCCCACCATGGGCCCGGCCATGCCGTTGCTGCCGTCGACCACGAGGGGCAGCGGCTTGACCGCCGCCGGATCGATGAACTTCAGCGCGTCGGCCTGGAACTCCTCATAGATGTCGAGCTCCTGCGTCGACCCGCCCCCGGGAGCATTCGGTAGGCCGTCCTCGATCACGCGGCGGACGTCCTGGATGCCGGCGTCCCCCGACAACGGGATGGCACCCGCCTTGACGAGCTTGGCTCCCGTGTACTCCGGCGGGTTGTGGGAGGCCGTGCACATCAGGCCGCCGTCGAGCTCACGCGATCCCACTAGCCAATAGAGCATCTCCGTCCCCACCTGGCCCGCATCGAGCACGGTGGCCCCCTCGGAGACCAGGCCGTCTCGGTAGCGTGCGCCGAGCTCGGGCGCGGTGGTGCGCATGTCACGTCCGAGGCCCACCTGCAGCTCGGTCGTCGGCTTCTCGGAGAGCTCGCCGAGGACGCGGGCGAACGCCCGGCCGATCAGCTCGGCGCCGTCGCCGTCGATCTGCTCGCCGTAGAGCCCGCGGACGTCGTAGGCCTTGAAGATCTCGGCGGGTGGACGCTCGGGCATGGCGCGCCATCCTATGGGTCCCAACGCCGCGCGGCGTGCCGGACACTGCACTAGCATCGTGCCCGTGACGGCTGAGGACGCGACGGCGCCTGCGTACGTGGGCGATCTTGCCGATGCGGTCAAGTCCAACGCGCTCTGGTACCACACCATGGAGCTCGCCCCGGGGGTCGTGACCCCCGGCTGGTTCGACCTGCGCCCGATCGTCGACCGGATGCCCTGGCCGGACGTCCGGGGCAAGCGCTGCCTGGACGTCGGCACCTACGACGGATTCCTCGCCTTTGAGCTCGAGCGCCGCGGAGCGGCGGAGGTGATCTGCACCGACGTCAGTGACGAGACACGGTGGGATTGGACGCTGGACATGCGCAGCAGCGGACCCGAGCGCTTCCAGGACCTGGACGGGGCATCGGAGAAGGGCCAGGGCTTTCTGATTGCCCGGCAGGCGCTGGGATCCTCGGTCCAGCGGCGTCAGATCAGTGTGTATGAGCTGCGCTCCGAAGCGGTGGGGCGCTTTGACGTCGTCGTCTGCGGCTCGCTGCTGCTGCACCTGCGCGACCCGCTGCGCGGTCTCGATGCGATGCGCTCGGTGTGCAATGGCGTCCTGCTCTCGGCCGAGGAGGTCCGCCTGGGGCTCTCCGTGCGCCATCCGCGGCGACCACTGGCCGAGCTCAACGGCCGCCAGGGGTTGCAGTGGTGGGTGCCCAACGTCGCGGGGCACCGGCGCATGCTCGCGGCGGCGGGCTTCGCTGTCGAGCGGGCTCCGCGCCCGTACTCGGTGCCCTTCGGGCCCGCACATCCACCCTCTCCGCTGCGAGCCAGCCTGCGTGATCGAATCGTGCGCACGGCAGTCACCGGCCGGTACGGAGTGCCACACGCCGCTGCCTTGGCTCGCGCTCGCGTGTAGCCGGCGCCGCGCGTCAGGCGGCCACGCCCGGCTCGCGTCCGGCCGTACCGCGGAGGTAGCCGATCACCTCGCGCAACAGCACACGCTCGAGCAGGAATGTCGAGAGCGCGGTGACGACGAGGTAGAGGACGACTTCGCCGACCGCCTGAAGCGGCCTGCGATGAGCGCCCTCGACGGCGCGCACGGCCAGCACTGCGATGACCGGCGGCACCGATGGGGCGATGGCTCTGGCGATGTGGCGCGCGAGCGCAAAGCCCGGGAACAGTTGCGTCAGGTAGAAGAAGCGACCGCACAGGCCGACCAGGCACATCAGCGCCATGCCGATGGCCAGCCCCTCCAGACCGTCCACGATCAGCAACGGAATCGCCGAGGCGGCAAAGGTCACGCTCATCGCCGCGTTTACGACGGCGATGGGACGAGTCTGCCCGCGGGCGCGGTAATAGGCCGACCAGTTGAAGCCGATGTGGTTGACGGCCGCGATCAGCCCGAACGCCTGGATCAGCGTCTCGGCGGGGCGCCACCGGTCGCCGAGGACGAATTGCACGACGTCGGGCGTGAACAGGGCCACCGCGATCCCGAACGGCATGCCCCACATCAGCGCCAGGCGGTTTGACTTCACGAAGGACTCCATCAGCAGATCGATGCGGTGCTGCACCGCGCAGATGGCCGGATACAGCGTGGTCGTGAGGATCTCGTCGACGCGATCGGCGTATGCGGCAATCGAGCTTGCGAGGGTGATGGCCCCCGCGCCGGCCAGGCCGAGCACGCGGCTCCCGGTCAAGACGGCCACCTGGGCTATGACCACGCCGCTCAGGCTCGCGACGGCCAGCGGCCAGGAAAAGGCGAAGTACTCACGCATGGTGCCGCGGTCGTAGCGCAGGGACAGCCGGTAGGGGGATGCTCGAACGGCGGCGATCGCGGCGGCCCAGGTGCCGGCCACGAAACCGATGATCAAGCTCCAGTAGCCGGCCCCCGCCAGTGCCAGGACCATGGTGGCGACGAAGCTGACGATGGGGTCGACGGCCTGGAGCTTGCGCTGGCGCACGAACTCCATGCGCCGGTAGAACACCCACAAGGGGGACTGGAAGACCATGGCGGGAAAGGCGGCTATCGCCACCAGGGCCGGCACGACGACCTTGTCCTGACCGTAGGCCAGGGCGATCAGGGGGACGGCGGCGATCGCCGCCACGATGAACAGAGTGGTGAACAGGAGCTCGAGCGTGAAGGCCTTCTGGAACGCAAGCTCCTGGTCGGCCTCGTCCTGCTGGATGTACTTGTCGTTGACCCCCACCGTCCGCAGCCATGCCACCGCCCCCAGTCCGACCATGACGATCCCCCAGATGCCGTAGTCGTTCGCCGTGAGCAATGCGGCGACGACGAAGCCCTTGAGCAAGCCCAGCGTGTAGAGCGCGATGAGAAAGACCGCGTTGACGATCGTGCCTCGGGCCGTCCGCGCTCTGAGGCCCGCGTCGTCGACGTCACGGCGCCCCGGGAGCGCCTCCTCGAGGCCGCCGGGCTCCGTTGATGGGGAGATCGCGGGCACGGAGATCAGCCCGGGGCGTGGGCGTGCAGCACCACGTGGCGAACCGAGAACCCGTGGAGCGAGCGCAGCTTGAATCGCGCGTGCTCGCGGACACCCTCGAACCCGGCGGTCCAGAGCATTCGCCGCCAGGTTCGCGCGCTGGGCTCCCAGAAGACAACCGAGCGGTCGCGGTCGGGGCGGTAGCGCGCGGCCGGAAACGGGAGCAGGCCCGTCAGCGGGTCATAGGCCTCGGCGCAGATGAAGCGCCCGCGGCACAGCGCCCGCATCCGCTCGAGCGCCAGCAGCTGATCGCGCACGTGAATGAGCACCGATCCGCAGAAGACGAGGTCGAACTGACCCAGCTCCTCAGGACGCGCGTCATAGAGGTTGCACACAACGCGCCGGGCGCGCAGGCCCGTTAGATCCTGGACGAGTCTGAACCCCTCGCCCAACGCACGATCCTCGCGCGGCCTGCGCCGCGGCGGCCAATCGAGCTCGCGCCAGTCATCCACGTCGAGGGCGACCACCGTGGCTCCGCGACGCTCCATCTCGAGCGCCCAGAACCCGTCGAAGGTCCCGACGTCGAGCGCCGACAAGCCGTCCAGACGCTCCGGCAGCCCGTAGCGGTCCACGAAGGGACGCAGGTCGAACATTCCCTCCGTCACCAGGCCGGGCGCCAGCTCGAATGCGTGATACCAGGTGCGCTCGCGGGCTTGCTGGAGCAGTGCCTCGTGGCTACCGGTGGGGCTGTTCACGTATGCGCCGGGACGGGACTCATGATGGGGGGCAGGATACGATGCGAGCGGTGACGCTCCTGCACCATGTGGCGCTCGCGCTTGCCGCGGCCGCCCTGGGTGGGGCAGGTGTGCGCGTCGCCGGGTGCATCGGGGCCCGTGGCCTCGAGGTCGTCGTCGCCGGGGCGCCGGTCGCCGCGGCGGCTGCCGTGCTCTGGGCCCTCGGCCTCGGCATCGCGGGTCTCGGCGGCTCGCCGATCGCGCTGTTGGTCAGCGCCGGGCTGACATGGGGCGCCGCCAGGGTCCTGCTCCCGGACCACGACCCCCCGCGCAGGTGCCTCGCCACATGGTGGGGCGAAGCGGCGCTCGGCACTCGCGCCGGAGTGGCTGCGGCGAGCGCTGCAGCACTCGCGGTGTGCGCGTGGCAGCTGCGCCATCCCTACCTGAGCCTGGACGCGCTTACCTACCACCTGGGGTTGCCGGGCGCATGGGTGCACGACGGCTCACCGGGCGCGGTCGCCGCGGTCTTCGAGGGGCTGCCGGTCGGCAACTACCCGGTGACGCACGAGGTCCTGATCGCCTGGGCGATCGGGCTCTCGCGTTCCTGGGTCGTGGCGTCGATCATCTCGCCGGCGCTTGCCGCACTGCTCGTCGCGGCGGCGTGGACGGGCTTGCGCGCCCTCGACGTCCCGCGGCTGATCGCCGGGCTGGCTGCCGCGGCGTTCCTGGTCCTCCCCCTGACCGCCACGCAGCTCGGCGGGCCGCTGACCGATCTGCCGGCCACGGTGTGGCTGGGCGTCGTGGCTTCGCTCGTGGGGCTTTCGTTCCGCGGGCCTCGTCCGCTGCTCCTGGTTCCGGCGCTCCTCGCCGCCGGCCTCTCGGTAGGGACGAAGACGACGCCCGTCATGCTGCTCGCGCTGATCCTGGGGTTCGGGGCGTGGCGCCAGCGGGCGGCGCTGCGCCCGCTGGCCGCCCCGCTGGCCGGAGGCGCCGTTGTCGCCCTGCTGCTCTGTGCCGTGTGGCCGATTCGCAATCTCATCGAGCACGGCTCCCCCTTGTGGCCATTTGTGGCGACGCCGTTCGGCGATCCCGTCCCGCCCAAGCTCGCGCCGCTGCGCACCAGCTTTCTCGACCACCCCGGCGTGATGCTCGATGGACGGTTGGGTGCCTACGCCGAGATGCTCGCCGGCGGCCTGGTCCTCTTCCCCGCCGCGATCGTGCTGCCGCTCGTGCGCCGGTCTCGCGCGGCGTTGGCGCTGGGCGCCGCCTCGGCGCTCGGCTTCCTGCTGTGGATGGCCGCGCCGTACACCGGGATCGACTCCACGGTGCTGGCCCTGGACACCACGCGCTACCTGCTGCCCACGCTGCTCGCCTGCACGGCGGCGATCGCCGTGAGCTCGCGCGGGGCCCCGCCCCGGCTCCGCGCCGCCGTGGCCGCGATTCTCGGCCTGGCGTTGATCGTATCCCTGGTACGCACCCTGAACATCGGCTTTCCCGCCGTGCCCGCCACCGCCACCGCACTCGCCGCGGCCGGCCTGGGCGCCGGGGCGGCGCTGCTCGTGGG
>JALYZC010000109.1 GCA_030945905.1 Actinomycetota bacterium | reverse complement strand
CTTCGCAGTCGCCCGACGCTGAGTCTGAGTCTGTGCAGCCATGTTCACTGGCTCCCATCATTTGATCCTTGGTCACCCATAGCTACACCACCCAGCCCACCAGTTACAAACATATGTTCGATCCGTCTGCGGAATCGTCCGACCGGAAGGGGGTCGCGGCCTTCGGGCCAGACAGCGAATGCTCGCGCAGCCCGGCATCCATCGCCCGTGTGGTGCCAAAGGCCCGTCGTTAGTGTTCGGCGCGGCAGGGCGGACCTGAGGCGAGCGCGGGTCGGTCGGACGGCTTCGGGAACGCTACTGGGGACGCTCTGCCCCCTAGCGTAAACGCGAAGAGCGATCTATCATCGCGTTGGCTTCGCATGGCTAACGAGCATCGCAACAAGAACGTTGGAGAGATCCGGGCGCAGATCGCCGATGGCATCGGGCGTCTGCAGAGCGAGTACTACGGCAAGGGACCAACTCGCGCCAAGGCGTACTACACCGAAGATCTTGTAGTCGTCGTCCTCGAGGAGACCTTCACCCGCGCCGAGAAGACACTCGTCGGGCGCGGAGAGAAAGAAGCCATCCAACACATCCGCCGACGCTTTCAGCAGCAGATGGCCGACGAGTTCAGGACCATCGTGGAGCAAGCCACAGGACGCGCGGTACGCACCTTCTTGAGCGAAACCAACGTCGAGAACGACGTATCAGTCGAAACGTTCCTCCTCGGCGACCGACGCACCGACATGACCGGCTTTGAACCCGGTCAAGCTGACTGACGGCCGCTCCCGGCCTCCACGCAGCCGTGTTCGCCGGTGAGGATGAGGCCGGTCGGACCTGCACTCCCTGCCGCGCTCCTGGTGCCGATTGCATGAGCGGCCCTGCAAAACGCGCCGCCGGGGCGTTTTGGCTGCCCGCCCTTTAAGGTAATCTGTGGTTTAGGCGGTAGCTGTTTGGTCGATATGGCGAAGCTGGCTAGCGGACGTACGGCTTCTGCCTGACGGGTCTTGCCTTAAGGCATCAGAGACTCACTCCATCGACGGGATTCACGCCCAGGGACACTTGGTCCAGGGGTGGCGACGCCCACCGGAGGTCACAAATGAGTATGCAGGGGAGCGCTGCTCGAGCCCAGGGTCCCGCTCGTGCACTTCGTCCCGCGAATGGTTCGGGTGACAACTTGGCGGTCGAAAACGCCCGGCTGCGTCGAGAGGTTGTTCGACTGCAAGCGGTCTGCGATCAGCACGAGACAACTCTCCCGCGTCTGACCCAGGCGCTGTGGCAACTGCGTCAAGAGGCGCTTGCCACCGAGTCGCCGCTCGCGCAGTCAGGCCGGTGAGCCCGATGAATACTGCCTCACAGACCGCAGGCTCGGCGCCATCGCCTGCGCTTGCGCCGCCGTTTCGGGTCACGACCGAGCGCGACGGTCCCCGGGTGGCTTGGCTGTCTCTGGTCGGGCAGCTGGATCTGCGCTCCGCCGGAGTCTTAGCTCGTGAGCTCTTGGGCGTGGAGGGCCGTGTCCGGCGCGTGGTTCTCGACGCGCGCCGGTTGAGCTTTTTGGATGCGGTCGGGGTCCAGGTTCTGCTCCACGCAAGTCAACGCGCCAAGCGCGGCGGGTGGGAATTCGCCGTGATTCGAGGAAGCAAGCCCCTCGAACGTCTCGTTCGCTTCCCCAACATCGCCCGGCGCCTTCGACTGGTATCCGATCCCGCCGAGCTGCTGTCATGAAAGCCCCCGCTCGACGCCTGAACGGGCACCAGAGACGCCAAGTCGAAACCATCTTCGACGAGCGCCTCGAGCTGGCCTCCGGGGGGCCGGCGTGATGATGGAATCGGCGCAGGGGTCCCTCGGCTACGCGGCCACGGACAGGCTTGTCGCACTGCTCGCCGGTTCCGAATACCCCAATGGTCACTACGTGGACGAGCTCCTCCTAGTGTGGCGCGCGGCTCAGCGGGATACCAGGAAGGCCTACGCCCGGTGGTGCGAGCTGACGAACGTCGGCGGCTACGCGAGCTACCTCGCCGCCCTCGACCGCGAGGAGCGCGCGGCCGAGGTATACGCCGAAGTTCAACACAAGAGGCCGTTGAGGGGCCGCGCGGGTTAGCTTGCGTCGCGCAGGCGCTGGGCCTCGGGGAGAGCCTCGAGCTTCTTGAGGGTGTGGTTCTCGATCTGGCGGATGCGCTCGCGGGTGACGTTGAATGCCTGTCCGACCTCCTGGAGCGTGCGTGCGCGACCGCCGGTGAGCCCGAAGCGCATCTCGATCACCTCGCGTTCGCGCGCGGGGAGCCCGGCGAGGGCGCCGCGTACGTTCTCGCGCCGCAGGTTCTGTGAAGCCAGCTCGAACGGCGACTCGGCCGTCTGGTCCTCGACGAGGTCGCCGAGCTCTGAGTCCCCGTTCTCGCCGACCGGCTTCTCCAAGGACACCGGCTGCTGGCCGATGCGCAGGATGTCACGGACCTCGCGCACGGTGCACTCGAGCTCAGCGGCGATCTCCTCCGCCTCGGGCTCGCGCCCGAGCTGCTGGACGAGCGCTCGCTCCACGTGGACGACCTTGTTGAGCTTCTCGACCATGTGGACGGGAATGCGGATCGTCCGTCCCTTGTCGGCGATCGCACGGGTCACCGCCTGGCGGATCCACCACGTCGCGTAGGTCGAGAACTTATACCCCCGGCGATAGTCGAACTTTTCCACCGCACGAATCAGGCCCAGCGAACCCTCCTGGATGAGATCGAGAAAGCTCAGGCCACGACCGAGATAAGACTTCGCGATCGACACGACCAGGCGCAGGTTGGCCTCCACCATCTTCTGCTTCGCCGCCATGTCACCGCGCTCGATGCCCTTGGCCAGCAGGACCTCCTGCTTGGCATCGAGCAACGGGACGCGCCCAATCGAGCGCAGATAGAGCCGCAGCGAGTCAAGGCTGGGCTCGATCGTAAGGTCGACCTCCGGCTTCTTGGCCTCAGCTGGCGATGCCCCATTGATCTGCACGGCCCGCTCGGCCTTGGCGGGCTCCGCGGCCACAGGCTTGCCGTCGGCGCCGACGACCTCGATCCCCTGCTCCTGTAGGTAGGAGTGCAGCTCGAGAACCTGCTCCTTGGTGACCTCCACCTCCTCGAGGCACAGCGCGATCTCCTCGAAGCTCAGGAAGCCTCGCTCCTGACCCTTCGCGATCAGGACGCGCAGCTCATCGATCTCGGCGACCACGAGATCGTCCGCGAGCAGTCCATCAGGCTTGGAACCCACGCAGCTACTTCCTCTGACGCGACCTTAGGGCCTCCGCACGCGGCGTTTGCCCCCCAATCCACTGTCCTGACGGTCCGGCATCCGCGGCGAGCACCGCGAGGGACTGTACCTTGATTCCCTCACTCACAAGGCGGGGAGGCTTCAGCCACCGCCGATTGATACCACAATTTCCAGAGTCCGCTCGGCCGGGGCGGGGCCGCTACCCTAGCTTCGCGATGCCCGAGACCCCGGTCATCTCCGTCGGCACCCCGGACGTGCAGGCTCAACTGCCCAACGTGCACGTCTCGCTCTCGCGCGTCGGCGTCAGCGGGGTCGAGAAGGTCATCCGCATGCAGACCGAGGGCCGCGAGCAGCTCTTTCACGCCAAGCTGGAGTGCTTCGTCGATCTTGGGCCGCGCCAGAAGGGCGCGCACATGTCGCGCTTCGAGGAGGTCATCAACGACGCGATCGGGGAGGTCATCCTCGGCGAGGCGACGTTCAAGGCCGAGACGCTCGCCCAGCACGTGGCCGAGCTCGTGCGCGAACGCCAGGACGCGCGACGCGCCGAGGTGACGATCGCCGCTCGCTTTCCCGAGCACAAGCCCGCACCCGTGTCGGGCATCGTCACGCAGGAGATGTACACGCTGTTCGGCTCGGCGGTCGCGTCCGAACGCGGCACGCGCCGGCTCGTCGGAGTCGCCGCGCAAGGCATGACCGCGTGTCCGTGTGCACAGGGCCTCATCGAAGGACGGGCGCGCGAGCGGCTGTCGGCCGACGGGTTCGATCACGAGCAGATCGATCGGGTGCTCGAGCACGTTCCGGTCGCCACCCACAACCAGCGCGGCATCGGCACGCTGCACGTGGGGTGCACCGAAGCATGTGAGGACGCGATCGACGCCCTGGTGCTCCTGAGCCTCGTCGAGGACGCCATGTCCTCGGAGATCTACGAGCTGATGAAGCGCTCGGACGAGCACGCAGTGGTCGAGAAGGCGCACCGACGGCCGCGGTTCGTGGAGGACTGCGTGCGCGAGATGGTGGGCGGCGTGATCGCCGCCTATCCCGCACTCGCCGATCCCGTCTTCGTGTCTGCGCGGCAGGAGAACCTCGAGACGATCCATCAGCACAACGTCCTCGCCGAGCGGTTCGGAACGCTCGGCGAGCTGCGCCATGAAGTCGCCACGGGCGAACACGCCGAGCACCACACGACGATGCGGGCCTGGTTGGACGGAGCGGCTTAGGTCAGGACATCGTCGGGCGGTCCGGCGCGGACTGGCGCTCGTGCCGATCGCGCTCGAGCGTCCGGCGCAGTCCGAAGAAGTAGTCGGCGCCCGAGAGCACCGTCACAGCGACCGTGACGTACACGATCGCGTCGAGCCACGCCGGCGAGCCGGTCACCAGGATCAGGGCGAACACCATGGCCACCTGACACACGGTCTTGACCTTGCCGAAGGTGCCGGCCGGGATCACCAGTCCCTGCTGGGTCGCGCCCAGGCGCAGCACCGTCACGGCGAACTCGCGGGCGATGATCACCATGGCCACCCAGGCGGCCAGCCGCCCGAGCGAGACGAGCGTCAGCAGCGCGCCGATCACCAGCAGCTTGTCGGCCAGGGGGTCCATGAGCTTGCCGAAGGTGGTGATCGAGCAGCGGCGGCGGGCGAGGTAGCCGTCGACGGCGTCGGTCATCGAGGCGATCGCGAACACCACCGCGGCCAGGACGTCCCCGTTGGGCGTCTGGTCCAGCAGCGCGACGACCAGCACCGGAACCAGGAGGATCCGCAGGAGGGTGAGCAGGTTGGGTGCGTTGACGGGGAACACGGGTCGAGCCTAGCGGTAGCTGGAGGCGGGCGAACGGGGAGGGTAGGCGACTGCGCCGACCGGCGTCAGGCCTTGAGCCGGCGTCCCGTGGCGAACAGCCACGAGCTCCATGCGACCGCTCCCGCAGCCAGCGCCCCGGTGATCGCGAGCGACAGCGCCACGCTGACGTCACTGTGGCCGATGAAGCCGTAGCGCACCGCGTTGATCAGGTAGAAGATCGGGTTCGCGTGAGAGAGCTCGCGCCACGGCTCGGGAAGCCGATCGATCGAGTAGAAGACTCCGCCCAGGAAGGTCAGCGGCAGGATCAGGATGTTGTTGACGAACATGTGGTGGTCGAAGTTCTCGGCGAAGATCCCCACGACGACGCCCAGCGACGAGAAGAGCGCCAGGGCGAGCAGGATCGCGGGCACGAGCACCTCCGGGTGGCGAATCGGCGCGCCGGTGACCGGCAGCGCGAGCGCCAGCAGGCCGGCGACGATGGCCAGCGCCCGCACCACGCCGCCCAGCGAGAGCCCCAGGTTGACCTCCCAGCTGCGCATCGGGGCGGCGAGCACATCGTGCATGTAGCGGTCAAAGCGCGCCTGGAACACCGACGAGGAGTTGTTGGAATAGGCGGCCTGGACCATCGCCATCGTGACCAGCCCGGGCACGATGAACACGTCGTAGGAAACCCCGTCGATGTGCTTGATCCGTGCGCCCAGCGAGAGCCCGAACACCAGGATGAACAGGAAGGCCGAGACCACGGGAGCCACGATCGTCTGCGTCCACAGCTTCATCACGCGGAGGACCTCGCGGCCGGTGAGCCACAGCAGGCCGCGGTGGCGTTGCACCCAGCTCACGAGGTCAGCCCCGACCGTTGGATGGACTCGACGTCGGCCAGCTCTCCGTCCATCGCCTTGAGGTAGACCTGGGCGAGCGAGTCCGCGTCATAGGCGTCGCGCAGTCCCGCGGCCGAATCGCGCGCAAGCAGGCGCCCACCGCGGATCAGCGCGATCTCCTCGCAGAGCTCTTCCGCCTCCTCGAGGTAGTGCGTGGTCAGCAGGATCGTGGTGCCGGCGCCGTGCAGCCGGCGGATGTAGCGCCACAACTCCATCCGCAGCTCGAAGTCGACCCCGGCCGTGGGCTCGTCAAGCATCACCAGCCGCGGCTCGTGCATCAAACACCGGGCCAGCAGCAGGCGCCGCCGCATACCGCCCGAGAGCTTGGGCGCGCGCGTCTGCGCCTTCGCGCGCAGGTCGAACACGTCCATCATCTCCTCCGCACGGCGGCGCGCCTCCCTGCGCGACATGCCGTAGTACCCGCCGTGGTAGAGCAGGGTCTCCTCGACGTCCAGGAAGCGGTCGAGGTTGACGTCCTGCTCGGCCAATCCGATCAGGCGTCGGGCGGCCAGGGAGCGGTGGTCGTGGCCGAACACGCGGATCTCACCGGCAGTGATACGGATCAGATTGCATACGGCGCTGATCAGAGTGGTCTTGCCGGCGCCGTTTGGGCCGAGGAGCCCGAAGAACTCCCCGTCGGGGACTTCGAGATCGAAGTCCTCGACGGCGAGGAGTCCGTCGTCGTAGCGCTTGGTCAGACCGCTGAGGGACAGCGCGGGTGGGGAGGTCGCGTCGAGCATCTGCTTCGAGGCTAGCGATCCCGATCGGGTGCGCCCGCGGGGCCGCATCTACACTGGCCCTGTGCCCCTGGTCCCGACGGTCATTCAGAGCAACTCGCGCGGCGACCGCGAGTACGACATCTACTCGCGCCTGCTCAACGAGCGGATCGTCTTCCTCGGCACCCCCATCGACGACCAGGTCTCGAACCTCATCGTCGCCCAGCTGCTGCACCTCGAGTCCGAGGATCCCGAGAAGGACATCTCGATCTACATCAACTCTCCGGGCGGCGACGTCTACTCGGGGCTCGCGATCTACGACACGATGCACTTCATCAAGCCCGACGTGAGCACGATCTGCTTCGGCGTGGCGATGTCGATGGGATCGCTGCTGCTGACCGGTGGCGCCCCCGGCAAGCGGCTCGCCCTTCCCAACAGCCGCATCCTCATCCACCAGCCGTCAGCCGGCTTCGAGGGCCAGGCCACCGACATCGACATCCACGCCCGGGAGGTTCTGGCCACCCGTGATCGCATCGACCGCATCTACGCCCACCACACGGGCAAGTCCTTCGAGGAGATCCACGTCGACATGGAACGCGACCGGTTCTTCGGAGCGCCGGAGGCCGCCTCCTACGGCCTGATCGACCGGGTCATAGAAGAGCACTGAGAGCCGGAGAGGGCCGCCCGGTCAGGCGGTCACGACGGCGTGCTCGATGACGCCGAGCGTCTCGATTTCGATCCTCACCACGTCGCCGGCGTCTAGGAACTGCGGCGGGTCGAGCGCCATCCCCACACCCGACGGGGTTCCGGTGAGGATGAGGTCGCCGGGCGCCAGCGTGTGGGTCTCGGCGAGGAAGTCGATCAGCTCGTCGACGCCGAAGATCAACTCCGCCGTGCGTGCGTCCTGGCGCAGCTCGCCATTGACCCAGGTGCGCAGGCGCAGGTCGCGGGGGTCGACCTCGTCCGCCGTGGTGATCCAGGGACCCCATGGGCAGAACGTGTCCGCTCCCTTGGCGCGCGTCCACTGCGGCTCGCGCTTCTGCAGGTCGCGGGCGCTGACGTCGTCGGCCACCGCGAAGCCGCCGGCCCGCCCGCCGGCCCCGATCACCACCGCCAGCTCGCCCTCGTAGTCGAGGCGCCGGACCGCCGCGGGTCGGCGAACCGGTCCGCCGGGGGGAGCCACGGCGCCGGGAACCTTCGTGAACACGATGGGTCGTTCCGGGCGCTCGCCACCGGTCTCGGCGGCGTGGGTGGCGTAGTTGAGGCCGATGCCATAGATGGCACGAGGATCGGGAATCGGCGCCTGCAGGGCCACGGCGTCCAGCGGCCAGCGCTCGCCATCTGCGGGCGCGAGCTCGCTTTCGGCGAGTCGGGCCCGCACGGAGCGGTCATCGTCGAACGCGATCATCTCCTCCCCGCGGACCTCGCCGGCGCGCGGCATGGAGGATTCCGGTGCCATGAAGGTCGCCAGCTTCACGGGGCAGACCGTAGCGGGACCGGGGTCGGCCCATCTCCCCGCGCTGCCACAATGCCGCGATGGTGATCTTGCGATGGACCGCCGTGTTGCTGGTGGTGGGCCTGGGCCTGGGCGTGGGCGCCTGCGGCGGCTCCGGCAAGAGCAAGGAGAAAGCCAAGACGGTCCAGACCACACCGCCGGCGCCCCAGCCCGTGACCACCACCCCGCCGGCCACCACGACGCCGGCTCCGGTCGGGAGCGCAAGCGAAGGCAGCAGCCAGACGACGCCCGCTCCGGCGCCCGACACCGGCGGCACGCCGAGCTCGGATGGCTCCAAGAGCAGCGGCGACGGCACCGGGGGCGTGTACCCCAACCGCCCCACCCCGAGCCCCGGCGCAAACCCCAACGATCAGTTCAAGCAGTACTGCAAGCAACACCCGAGCAGCTGCGGGGACTAGCCTTGACAAGCGCCCGTGCCGCGCGGTTGGGTAGGAGGGCATGACCCGATGCGGAAAGAACCCCGCGTGTTGCCCGCACTCCAGCTGACCGAAGACACGCTCGACGCAAAGACGCACGTGATCACGCTGAGCGGCGAGCTCGACGTGGCAACCGTTCCGGTGTTCGACGACGCCCTTCGGGCGGCGATCGAGAGCGGACACACCGCGCTGGTGGTGGATCTCATCGAACTGACATTCATGGACTCGACGGGGCTGATGGTCCTGCTCAACGGGCTTCGGCGAGTCATGCGCAAGGACGGCCGCCTGGTCCTGGCCTGCGCGAACCCGACCGTGCTTCGCCTGTTCGACATCACCGGCACCAGCGCGACGTTCACCATCGTCGAGACCCGCGAGCAGGCGATCGAGGCCGCGCGGAGCTAGCGGTTCTCGGCCCGGGGCCCGGCCTCGGGCGATTCCGGCCCGGTGGACGACTCGCGGCCCCGTCGCCGGTGAAAGTAGACGTAGACCGCGACGAGCGCGACGGCGGCCACGACGAGGGCGCCGATGCCCGCGCCCTGGAGGATCTGTTCGGCAGCCTCGCCAAGCAGGTAGCCCGCGACGCCCACCGTGATCGCCCAGCTGATGCCGCCCAGCGCGTTCCAGAGCACGAACGTGGGCCACGGCATCTCGGTGATCCCCGCCAGCCACGACGCCCACACGCGCAGTCCGGCGATCCAGCGGCCGAAGAACACAGCCTTCGGCCCGTGGCGTTCGAAGAACATCTCCCCCCGAGCCAGGAGCTCGAGGCGGCGCTGCTGGCGGCGGCCCGGGCGCTCGAGGACCCGCCGGCCCACGCGGCGAGAGACGAGGTAGCCGAGGTTGTCGCCGATGATCGCCGCCGCCGCGGCGATCGCGATCACCACCTCGATCTGCAGCTCGCCGTGCTTGGCCAGCACGCTCGAGGCGACCAGCGCCGTCTCGCCGGGAACGGGCACGCCGGCTGATTCGAAACCGACCAGCAGGCCGAGGATCGGATAGCCGACGTTCTTCGGGACGCTGATGATGAGAGCGAGCAGAGCGCCGATCCCAGCAGGATCGCAGGCGGGCGCGGACCGGCAGCTAGCGCCGCGGGGAGCCGGAGCCCACCAGCGCGATGCCCGCCCCGGCCACCACGACAAACGTCAGCGCGCCGGTGATCGCGGTCTGGTCGGCCAGCGTGAGCAGCCCGTCGAGGATCGCCGCCACCGCCGCCACCGCGAGCCCGATGACGAAGAGCTGCGGGTAGTGGGCCCCGGGCGGGGCGCCCTGGGCGGCATAGATGCCGATCGCCGCACCGATCAGGAGGTCGGCGAGACCGAAGACCACGTTGCCGCCGCCCAGGATGGCGACGAGGAAGAGCACGATGCCCGCGACGAAGAGCGGGGTCGCGAGGTTTCGCCAGTCGGTGGGCACCCCGCGACCTTACTGCCCGATGCGCACGGCCCGCTGAACTCGCGCCGGGATCAGGTCGACGAAGAACGCCATGTCGCGCACGCGCAGCATCCAGGCAAGCGCGACGAACACCAGCAGGCCCACAAGGCCGCCGCCGGCGAGGTCCAGGAGACCGCGCGCGCTGCCCGGGCCGACCGCGGAGTCGATCACGGCCACCGCGCCGAGCATCGCGGCCGCCATCACGGCGGAGGCCAGGACCACCTTGGCCACCTCGATCCCCGTGCGCCGGACCTCGAGACCGCCGATGGCTCGCCGCAGCGGCACCACCGCCACCACGCACCCGACCACGTAGCCGAGCGAATGGGCGAGCGCCAGGCCCTGGACGTGCATGAGGGGAAACAGCAGGATGTCCAGGCCGATCGTCACAGCGTTCTCGACCACGTTGACGTAGGCCGGCGTGCGGGCATCCTGGCGGGCGTAGAACGCTGCCCGTAGGAGCTGGAAGGCGGCAAAGGGCAGCAGGCCGATGGCGAAGTAGCGTAGGACCGAGGCCACCAGGTGCGCGCTGCGAGCGTGGGTGACGCCGTGTTCGAGCAACGTGGTGATCAGCGGCTGACCGAGTACGAGGTACAGCGCCGTCGCGGGCAACATGAGCAGTCCGCACAGACGCAGCCCGCCGGCCGCGCGGTGCCGGAAGCTCTCTTGATCGCCATCCACGTGATGGGCGGCCATCTTGGGGGTCAGCGCAGTGATGACCGAGACGGCGGCGATGCCGATCGGCACCTGGAAGAACGCGAACGCGGTCACGTAGGAGGTCACCCCGCCTTGCACCCCGTTGGCGAGGTAGAAGGACACGACGACGCCGATGACGTTGGTGACCACGTAGGCAAACGTCCAGCTGGACAGGCGGCCGAGCTTGCGCACCGCCGGATGGCGCAGGTCGACGCGCGCGCGAATCCTGCCTGGCAGGCGGGCCAGGAACGGGAGGTAGACCGCGGCGAAGGCTGCAACTCCCCCGGTGGTGCCCAGCGCGAGCAGGAGCTTGAGCCCGGTGTCGTCGAGCACGCTGGCGTTGGTCGGGGTACCGACGGTTACGGCGGCGAAGACCAGGAACGTCGCGATGACCACGACGTTGTTGAGGATGGGCGCGAAGGTGGGTACGGCGAAGCGCCCGTGGGCGTTGAGGAGCCCGTCGCCGATCGCGGTGAATCCATACAGGGCGACCTGGGGGGCGAACAGGCGCAAGAAGAAGGTCGCGATGCGGTGCTGCTCGGCGCCCTCGGGGCCCGTTACCCGCCCGCTGAACAGGTCGATGATCCACGGCGCCGCGACGACCGTCAGCGCGGTGATGGCCACGAGCACGAGCATCGCCGCGCTCACGAGCACCGACACCGAGCGCCAGGCCTGATCCCGCGTGCGCGTACGCAGCTCCTCCACCAGTACGGGGATGAACACCGACGTGAGCACCCCGCCGAGCACGAGCTCGTAGACGATGTTGGGGAGCGTGTTGGCGATGTTGTAGGAGTCCGCCAGCCGCGACTCCGCGACGCCCAGGGCGATCGCCATCGCGGCGACGCGCCCGAGGCCGGTCGCGCGGGAGAGGGCGGTGCCCACCGCCATGACGGCGGCGGGGCGGGCGAGTCGCTGCTCTACGAGATCGAACTCGCCGGTCTGCCCCGCCGGAGGGTGGACAGTCGGAGTGCTCATGGGTGGCGCAGGGTATTGTCGCGACGCGTCCCGATGTTCCCGACTCGCCAGATGACGCTGGCCGATCTCCTGCCCGGGGCGCCCGCGGTCGGGGTGTCGAGCCTGGCCTACGACAGCCGGGTCGTGGCGCCCGGGAGCCTGTTCTTCTGTGTGCCGGGATTCGAGGTCGACGGGCACGACTTCGCCCCGGACGCCGTGGCTCGGGGGGCGGCTGCGCTGGTGGTGGAGCGATCGCTGGACCTCGGCGTCCCCGAGGTCGTCGTGGCCTCGGTGCGCGAGGCGATGGCCCCGGCCGCGGCGCGCTTCTTCGGCGACCCCTCGGCCGGGCTCGACCTCGTGGGCATCACCGGGACCAACGGGAAGACCACGACGGCCTACCTGCTGCGTCAGATGGCGGTGGCCGAGGGCAGGTCCTGCGGCATGATCGGCACGGTCAAGACGGTGATCGCCGGGTCGGATCGGACGGGGGTGCGCACCACGCCCGAGGCGATCGAGATCCAGCGCGATCTGCGGGCGATGGTCGACGGCGGCGACCGAGCCTGCGCGATGGAGGTCTCCTCGGTCGGCCTCGCGCTGCACCGCGCCGATTCCCTGCACTTCGCGGCGGCGGTGTTCACCAACCTCTCCCCCGACCACCTCGACTTCCACGAGACGATGGATGCCTACTTCGATGCCAAGCGACGGCTGTTCGAGCACGTGCCGGCGGAACGGGCGATTCTCAACCTCGACGACCAGCACGGACGCCGCCTGGCCGCCGAGCTGCCCGGCGCGACCACCTACGCCATCGACCGCGACGCCGAGGTCCGCGCCCGCGACGTGCGCTTGGACGAGCGCGGGGCGAGCGTGCGCGTCGAGACACCCGATGGGCCGCTGGCGCTTCGCTCCCCCTTGATCGGGCGCTTCAACGTGTCAAATGTCCTTGCCGCCACCGCCGCCGCGCGCGCACTGGGAGTGCAGGGCGAGGCGATCATCGCCGCCGCGGCCGCGTCCGGACAGGTTCCCGGGCGCCTCCAGGCCATCGAGGAGGGCCAACCCTTCGCCGTCGTCGTCGACTATGCGCACAGCCCTGATGCCGTGGAGCACGCCCTACGGGTGCTGCGCCAGCGGACCGGCGGACGGCTGATCTGCGTGTTCGGGGCCACGGGCTCCCGCTTCGCGCCCACCCGGACCGAGATGGGCGCCCGGGCTCGCGCGCTCGCGGACCACCTGATCGTCAGCTCGGACAACCCGGGGCTCGAGGACCCTCGGGCCATACGCGACATCCTCGAGGGCGCCGGCGGAGATGCCGAGGCGATCGACGACCGCCGCGGCGCGATCACCCACGCGGTGGGGCTGGCCCAGCCCGCTGACACGGTCGCGATACTGGCCGGAGAGCTGCCGGTGCAAGACGCTGAGCTCGCGCGCACCGCGCTACGCGAGCTGGCTGATCCGTAACACCCCACCCGCGCGCACGGCTCTAGGCTGTTCGCCAACGCCATGGAAGCCATTCGCACCGTTCACACCCGCCGCCTGACCCTTGCGCCCGAATGGGTCGCCGGGAGCGCGCTCGGCCTGAGCGTCATCGCCAGCTACCTGCTGGCCGCCGGGATGGCCTCCAGCTCGACGTTCTTCGTCACCTGGAGCCAGCGCCCCGGCTTCGGGTTCCCGGGCTGGCTCGCCGGGCCGCTGAAGGGCACGGGTCTGGTGCTCACGCTCCCGCGATTCATGTTTCTCATCCTCGCCCTATACGGGCTCTACCTGCTCGTCATGCGTTATGCGGACTCCGTGCGCTGGTCGTGGGCGATCGCGGCGATCGGCCTGCTGCACCTCGTGTGGCTGCTCGCCCCTCCGATGTGGCTCACTGACGTGTTCAACTACCTGGGGTACCTGCGCATCGGCGCGCGCCACGGGTTGAACCCGTTCACCCACTTCCTCCAGACCGTGCCCCAGGACCCCTCCTTCCGCTGGGTCACCTGGCCCAAGCTCAACAGCCCCTACGGTCCGCTGTTCGTCGCCGGGTTCTGGCCCTTCGCCTGGCTCAGCATCCCCGCGGGGCTGTGGGCATTCAAGATCGCGGTCGCCGCCGCGGCGGTGGGATGCATCGCCCTGGTCGGCCGCCTGGCGCGCGAGCTCCGGCGTCCCGTCGTGCCCGCGATGCTGTTCGTGGGGCTCAACCCGCTGTGGCTCGCCTACGGGGTGGGGGGCGCGCACAACGACATGTTCATGCTGCTCTTCCTGCTCGGCGGGCTGCTCTTGCTGATCCGGCGCAACGAGGCCGCCGCGGGCGCGATGGTGGTCATGGGCGGTGCGATCAAGGCCTCGGGCGGGCTGCTGCTGCCGTTCATGCTCGTGGGCGCCGCGCACCGCCGCAAGCTGATGATCGGCGTCGCCGCGGCATGCGCGTTCATCGTCGTCCTCTCGGTGATCTTCTTCCCGTCCAATCCGATCGCCGCACTCACCTCGTTCGCCAACCAGGGGGCCCAGATCTCCTACAAGAGCTTCCCCGGCCAGGTCGCGCAGGTGCTCTTCGGCGTGGACACGGTCGGCTCGGGAACCCAGGCGGTGGCCAACATCCTGTTGGTGGTGATGGTGGCCGCCCTCGTCTACCGCGCCTGGCGCGGCGCCGACTGGCTGGACTCCGCCAGCTGGGCGACCCTGGCGCTGTTGCTCTCGCTGGTGTGGCTGATGCCGTGGTACGTCGT
>JALYZC010000084.1 GCA_030945905.1 Actinomycetota bacterium | reverse complement strand
CGCAGCTTGGCCTCCTTGCCGGTGGCGGCGTTGATCGCGCGGAACACGGCATCCACCGGCCCGTCGCCGGTGAACGACCCGGTCAGCTCGCGCCCCTCGGGGGTGCGGATCCCGACCGTGGCGTGCGGCGGCCGTCGCGAGGAGGCCTCGACCTCGAACCACTCGAGGCTGTAATAGCCCAGGTCGTCACGCAGCTCGTCGGTGACCAGCGCCTCGAGGTCCATCGCGGTGACCTGCTTCTTCTTGTCCGCGATCTCCTTGAAGCGCGTGAACGCGTGGCGCAGCGCATCTCCGGAGACCTCGAACCCCAGCTCCTCCAGCGCCTGCTGGAGGGCGTGGCGCCCCGAGTGCTTGCCCAGGACGATCGCGTTGGCCTCCAGGCCGATCGTGGTGGCGTCCATGATCTCGTAGGTCGTGCGCTCCTTGAGCACCCCGTCCTGGTGGATGCCCGACTCGTGCGCGAACGCGTTGCGTCCCACCACCGCCTTGTTGGGCTGCACCGCATACCCGGTGAGCCGGGAGATCAGACGGCTGGTGCGCGCGATCTCCGTGGTGACGATCCCGGTCTCCAGGCCCACGTCGGCCTGACGGGTGTGCAGGAGCATCGCGATCTCCTCCAGCGAGGCGTTGCCGGCCCGCTCGCCGATGCCGTTGATCGCGCACTCCACCTGCCGCGCGCCGGCCAGCACGCCGGCGAACGAGTTGGCGACGGCGAGGCCGAGATCGTCGTGGCAGTGCACGGAGACCACGGCGTCGCGCAGGCCGGGCGCGAGCTCGTACAGGCGCTGAAGCAGGGCGGTGAACTCATGCGGCATCGTGTAGCCGACCGTGTCGGGAATGTTGATCGTCGTCGCACCCTCCTCGAGCGCGATGGCGCACACCTCGGCGGTGAACTCGACGTCCGCGCGGGTGGCGTCCATGGGTGAGAACTCGACGTCCTCCACGTACTGGCGCGCGTGCGCCACCGCCGCCCGGGCCTGGCCCTTGACGTCCTCACGGGTGGTCCGCAGCTGGTGCTCGATATGGATGTCCGACGTCGAGATGAACGTGTGGATGCGCGGACGTGGGGCATCCCTGACCGCCTCATAGGCGGCGTCGATGTCGGCGACGTGGGTGCGGGCGAGTCCGGCGATGACCGGTCCCTCCACCTCGCGGGCGATCGTTCGCACCGCCTCGAAATCGCCGGGCGAGGTGATGGGAAAGCCCGCCTCGATCACGTCCACACTCAAGCGAGCGAGCTGGTGGGCGATCTCGAGCTTCTCGGCGGTGTTCAGCGAGATCCCCGGCGACTGCTCGCCGTCGCGCAGGGTCGTGTCGAAGATCAGTACTCGGTTGGGGTCCGGCGATGTCGTCATGTCGCTCCTTGTGAGTCTCGTCCTACGCGGCTTCTCGGTGTCGGTTTGCGGCTCGGCGGCCGCCACGCGCTATTCCCCCCGAAGGGGGAGGAGGAGAAGTTCGCGAAGGTCGAGCAGGTACGACATCTGGGCGCAGGGTAGCAGCCGCTGCCGGGGCTCTTAGTTCAGAACCCATGTAGACGATGACTCCCCCGCCCCCGAAGCCACGAAGTGAACCTTGCCAGCAGCACGCCCACAGCAACGACCGCCGCCAGGATCACGCCGGCGAAGATGGCGAAAGGGACATTGCTCGCGTCGGCGTCATCATCGAGACCGACCGAAAATGCAACAACCGCCATGAACACGAGGAAAATTCCCACCGGTGCCCACCAGCGGCTCACTACGTACCCATAGGCGGCGCTGAGCAGGAGGTAGATGCTCAACGGAAGCCCGAACGGCAACAAGAACCACATGCCCAGGAACAGCACCGTGGCAACGATCCTGCCGCGGAGACCCCACATCGAGTCAGTGCTACAGGGCGACGGAATGCCCGTCGACGAAGCCCTCCGACGCCACGATCTCCTCGACCACCTCGCGGGGCACCGGTCGGTCGGTGGTGATGGCCATCGCGGCCAGCGTGCCCTCGCCGAAGTGGTCGCCGTCGGGCTGCCGGCCGACCGCGGCGGAGACGATATTGAGGCCGTGGTCGCCGAAGACGGTGCCCACGCGGCCGATCATGCCCGGCACGTCGCAGTAGCGAAACAGCGCGAGGTGACCCTCGAGCTGGACGTTGAAGCGCTGGCCCCAGGCCTCGAGCAGGTGCGGTCGGTTTCGCTGCCCGAGCGTCGTGCCCACGACGCGGAGGCGCTCCTCGCCGCTGACCACCGTGACGCGGATGAGGTCGGTGAAGTCGTCGGCCCTGGTGCGCTTGGTCTCCACGACGCCGATGCCGCGCTCCTGGGCGATCGAGGGCGCGTTGACCAGGTTGACGGCCTCCTCGGTGTGGCCACTGAGGAGGCCGAGCAGGACGGCGATCGAGAGCAGCCGCGTGTCGAGATCGGCGACCGCCCCCAGGAACTCGATCTCCACCCGATCGATCGAGGAACCCTCGGCCAGGGCGACCCCCACGCGCCCGAGCTGCTCGCAGAGCGGAAGGAAGGGAGCGAGCACCTGCATGTCCTCGGCGCCCACCGAGGGGATGTTCACCGCGGTGCTGACTACGCCACCGGTCAGCGCCGCCACGATCTGCTCGGCGGTCTGGATCCCCGCACGGTCCTGGGCCTCGGCGGTCGAAGCCCCCAGGTGCGGCGTGACCACGACGTTCGCGTAACCGTCGAACAACGGGTAGTCGGTGATCGGCTCGGCGGGGAACACGTCGAGGGCGGCGCCCGCGACCTTCCCCGAGTCAAGCGCCGCCTGAAGCGCCTCGTCGACGACGAGCTCGCCGCGGGCGCAGTTGATCACCCGCACGCCGTCGCGCATCTTGGCGAAGGCGTCGGCGTCGAGCCAGCCGCGGGTCTCCTCGGTGCGGGGCAGGTGGATCGTGATGAAGTCGGCGCGAGCGTAGAGCTCATCCGCGCTCTCGGCGTTCTCCACGCCCAGCTCGCGGTAGCGGTCGGCCGAGACGAACGGGTCGAAGGCCAGGACGCGCATCCCGAACGCCTTGGCCCGCTGCGCGACGAGCTGGCCGATCCGCCCCAGGCCCAGGATGCCGAGGGCCTTCTCGTACACCTCGACGCCGCCGAACTTCGAGCGCTCCCACTTGCCCGAGGTGAGCGAGCCGTGCGCCTGCGGGATGTTGCGGGCTAGCGCGAGCATGAGGGCGATGGTGTGCTCGGCGGCCGCGACGATGTTCGACTGCGGCGCATTGACCACGATGATGCCGCGCTTGGTCGCAGCATCGACGTCGACGTTGTCGACGCCGATGCCGGCGCGCCCGATCACCTTCAGGCGCTCCCCGCGGTCGATCAGGTCCGCCGTGACCTTGGTCGCAGAGCGGATGAGGATGCCGTCGTAGTCGGCGATGCGTGCCGCGAGCTCCTCGTCCGGCCACTCGATACCCACGTCGACCTCGAAGCGTGCGCGCAGCAGCGCCACGCCGGCCTCGGCGATCTGCTCCTTGACGAGGATGCGCGTCGGGTCGGTCACGCGGGGGGTGGAAGCGCGGGCACGCCGGCTTGCGCGAACACTCGCTGCGCGGCGCCCACCCCGGCGCCCAGCTCCACGTCATGGCCCAGCTCGTGCAGAGTCAACTCTAGGCCCGCGAGTGAGACCACGACGTCAAACGCCCCGAAGTAGCCGCAGTGCGCGATGCGCAGTATGCGGCCCTTGAGCCGGCCCTGGCCGCCGTTGGCGGTGATCCCACGCTCGCGCAGCAGTCCGGGGACCTTGCCGCCGTCGACGTCGGCCGGCAGCTCGACCGCCGTGACGACCGTGCTGCGCTCGTCGGGATCACCGAACAGGTCGAGGTCGAGCGCCTCGACCCCGGCCCGCGTGGCCCGGGCCAGCAGGTCGTGGCGCGCGAGCACCCGCTCGAGCCCCTCCTCGTGAATGAGCTCGAGCGCCACGTCGAGGGCGGAGATCAGGGTGACCGCCGGCGTGAACGGCGTCGCCGGCGAGGCCGTTCGCTGCTCGGCCACCGCTCGGCTCCAATCGAAGTAGTAGCGCGGGCGGGCCGGTCCCGCGTCCTGCGCGGCGAAGTCCAGCGCACGCTGGGAGGCGCTGACGAACCCCAGGCCGGGAGGAGTCATGAACGCCTTCTGCGAGCCTCCGATGACCACGTCGATGCCCCATTCGTCCTGGCGAAGCTCGGCCGCCCCCACCCCGGAGATTCCGTCCACGACGAGCATGGCGTCGTGGACGCGAGCCACTTCGGCGATCGTCTGTACGTCGTGCACGATGCCGGTGGAGGTCTCCGACAGGGTTGCGAACACCAGCTTGATCTCGGGGCGCTCGGACAACCGCGCCTCGATCTCGTCGGGGTCCAGGCGTTCGCCCCATTCCGGCTCATAGCGCACGACCTCGGCGCCGTAGGCGTCGCCGAGCTCGATCCACCGCTCGCCGAACTTGCCGCCGGCGCAGGCGAGGATCGGCTCGCCGGGACTGACCAGGTTCGCCACCGCGGACTCCATGGCGCCCGAACCGCTCGAGGTGAAGACGATCACGTCGTTGGCACTCCCGAACACCACCGGAAGACGCTCGAGCACGCGTGCGAACAGGGAGTCGAACGCCGGCGAGCGGTGATAGAGCACGGGCTCGGCCATCACCGAGAGGACGCGCGGCGGCAGCGGCGTGGGCCCCGCCGTCATGAGGTACTGCTTGATGTAGGGATTCGCCGCGCTCATGCGAGGGCGACCAACGATAGCCGAGGCGCCGGGAGCCACCCCGCGGCGCGCCCCACCCCATGGGGTCAGTCGGCTCCCTCGCCCCCGGGTCCGATGAGGTCCAACCAGAAGCCCCAGGAGACCATCGTCGCCCAGGCGATCAGCGCAAGCGCGCCGAGAGCCACTCCGACCCTCCCGAGCACGAGCCCGGCCTGCGCCTGCGAGCGGCCCTCGTGCGTCTCGCCTCGCGCGCTGCGGTCCTTGCCACGCAGGCCGAACACCCACGCCAGGATCGAGCAGGGCAAGCTCAGCGGGACGAGGAGGCCGAAGCTGAGGACGAGACTCGTCACGCCGACGACGCCGAGGGTGAGCGCCGCGATGGCGTCGGCGTTCGACGCCGGGGCCGGATGACCCTGGGTCGGGCGCGACGTACTCGGCGGCGCGTGACCGTTGGCCTCGAAGGTTGCTGGCGTCACCGGGAGGGACGACACGCCCGCCATGATGGCAGTACGTGGCTGCGGGCGCGACCGCGAGCTCAGAAGTCGGTCTCGATCCAGTCCATCATCGAGCGCAGCTCCTTGCCCTCGCGCTCGACTTGGTGGTCGGCCTGCTCCTCGCGCATGCGCTTGAAGTTCTCCTGGCCCGCCCGGTTCTCGGCGATCCACTCGCGCGCGAAGTCGCCGTTCTGGATCTCCGCCAGCAGCTGCTTCATCGCCTCGCGCGTGGGCTCGCCGATCACGCGCTTGCCCCGGGTGAGATCGCCGTACTCCGCGGTGTTGGAGATCGAGTAGCGCATCCCGGTGATGCCCTTCTCGTACATCAGATCGACGATCAGCTTGAGCTCGTGGAGCGTCTCGAAGTAGGCGAGCTTGGAGTCATACCCGGCCTCGACCAGCGTCTCGTAACCGGCGCGGACGAGCTCGGTCACCCCGCCGCAGAGCACGGCCTGCTCGCCGAACAGATCGGTCTCGGTCTCGTCCTTGAACGATGTCTCGATCACTCCGGCGCGGGTTCCGCCGATGCCCTTTGCGTAGGCGAGCGCCGTGTCGCGCGCGCCGCCGCTTGCGTCCTGATGG
>JALYZC010000055.1 GCA_030945905.1 Actinomycetota bacterium | reverse complement strand
GTGGTCGGTGTTGACGCGGAAGTAGTCCTTCCAGCTGTGAGCGCCGTGGGCGGAGTGATCCTCGGGCAGCGTGGGCTTGCCGGAGGCCCAGCGGAACCAGTAGTCGAACGCACCGAGCCCGACCAGCCAGAACATCGGCACGGCGATCAGGGCGACCAGGCAGACCGCGTTACCGCTGACAATCGGATCCCAGCCGTAGAGGGCGCGGACGGCGCTGGTGATGGCATAGGAGAACGCGAGGCCCATGAGACCGAACGCGCCGGCGCGGTAGAACCCCGGGGCTCGCAGTTTGGCGGTGGCTGCCATCGTGTTCGTTCCTCCGATCAGCTCGCGGCCGCGCCCGCGGGCTTGGCCGATTGCTTTTGCGCCAGCCAGCCCTCGAAGGCTCCCCGTTCGAGGACGTGGACCGTGCCGCGCATCGTGGAGTGTCCCAGGCCGCACAACTCGGCGCACACCACCGCGTAGCTGCCCGATCGCGAGGGCGTCACGCGATATCGAGTGGTGACGCCGGGCACGGCGTCGATCTTCAGGCGAAACGCGGGCACCCAGAAATCGTGAATGACGTCAGCGGCGTGGACCCGGAAGCGCACGGATTGGCCTCGGGGCAGATAGAGCGTGTCGGTGCTGACCGTGGGCTTGCCCTGCGCCTTGTACTGATAACTCCAAGCGAACTGCTGGCCGGTGACGTCAACGGTCATCTCGTGCTTTGGCTTCTTCTCGATGTCCTTGAGCACCACGTACGCGTAGGCCGACAAGCCGAAGATGAGCAGGGCCGGGATCGCCGTCCAGACGACCTCGAGCTTGGTGTTGCCATGGATCGGCGCGCCGTCCTTGAGCTCCTCGCCGGGGCGCACCCGGAACTTCCAGGCGCAGTAGAGGACGACCACCTCGACGAGCACGAACACGGGCACGGAGGCGATGAGGAGCACGTCCCACAGGTCATCGATGGCCTTCGCCTGGCTCGAGGCCTGGATGGGGAACCAGTGGATGGAGAGCGCCAAGGCGATCCCGATCGCCGACGAGATCACGCCGATAACCAGCATCTGTACCAGCTCTTGCCTACGCAACGATCCGGCGCTCCTCGGTCATGGCCGCGCGGGATCCTACGCAACTGGCGCGACGAACGACAACGTCCTAACGCCGCCGCACAGGTGTCCTCGGCCCCACCCGAAATCCCGCCGCGTCGCTTCGCGCGGACCCTCGTGGGCGCCGGTCAGGCGGCGCTGCGCTCGGCGAGGCCGAGCATGGAATGCACCCGATAGGCCGATGGGGCCAGCCCTCGATAGCGCCGGAAGGCCTTTGCGAACTGGGCCGGCTGGCGGTAGCCCACTCGTCCGGCCACCTCCCGCACGGTCAGGCGGCGCGTGGCGAGCAGCCCGGCCGCCTGCTCCATCCGGACACACGTCAGGTGCTCGCGGAAGGTGGTCCGGCCGATCTCCGCGTAGGCGCGCTGCAGTTGCCGTCGCGAGGACGCCACCCGGCGCGCGATCTCGTCCAGGGATAGCTCGGAGGCGAACTCCGCCTCGACGATGCGCACCGCATCCTCGAAGAGGCTCGTGCGGTGGCGGACGGTGGTCGGTCGAGGCGTCATCTCCGTTCAATACGGCCTGGCCTCGGAGCAGGATGTATCGACCGTCCCCGACGAGGGAAGCTGGCGCATTCACACTCGATGGGACTGCCCGCCCGATAGCTGGGCGGTCCGGCAGCGTCTCAGTGCCCGTCGTGATCGAGTGGAAGCTCGGCCATCGACTCGCGGGTCTCTCGGATCCAGCGGACCAGCGTGATGAGAAAGATGATCACCCCGATGACGGTGATCAGGACGTTGATCGTGATGCCGATGACGCCCAGGGTGATCCCCACCGCCATGTAGAGGGGAAGGAAGCTCGGGCCGGGAAGGTGGATCTCCTCTCCGACGGGGGGAGCCTCGGGAGGGGCTTCGGGGCTCATGAGACGTAGATCACGGCGGCGACGAAGGACATGCCGAACATGAACAGCGCGACCGCCGCGGCGATCAGGCCGCTGCGGATGTTCTTATTGGCCAGACGGCGATCCATGGCTAACTCCTCATACGTGGGCGTCGACCACCATCGCGCCGAACAGCAGCGCCAGGTAGGCGAGCGAGAACAGGTACAGACGGAGCGCCGACCGGCGATCGGCCCGCCGGTAGAGCAGCACGGCGCCCACGATGAAGGCAGCGCCGAGCAGCATCGAGGCGACCAGGTAGACGGCACCGAACCCGCCGGCGCAGAACGGCAGCTGGGAGACGCCGTAGAGCAGCAGGGTGTAGAGCAGGATCTGGCGGCGCGTCTCGTGCTCGCCGCGAACCACCGGCATCATCGGGATCCCCACCTTTTCGTACTCGTCCTTCATGAGCAGGGAGAGGGCCCAGAAATGGGGTGGGGTCCAATAGAAGACGATGGCGAAGAGATAGATGGCCGTCCAGGAGAGGTGTCCGGTGGTCGCCGCCCATCCCACGAGCGGGGGCACCGCACCCGCGGCACCTCCGATCACGATGTTCTGGGGGGTGCGGCGCTTTAGCCAGATCGTGTACACCCCGACATAGCCCGCGAATCCGCCCAGCGCGAGCGTGGCAGCGGTCAGGTTGACGGCGAGGCTGAGCTCCAGGAACGACGCCGCCGCCAGCACGAGTCCGAACCACAGCGCCGCGCGGGGCGCCACGCGCCCCGAGGGCACCGGCCGGTCGGCGGTGCGCGCCATCCGGGCGTCGATGTCGCGGTCGTAGTAATGGTTTACCGCCCCGGCCCCGCCGGCGGATAAGTAACCACCTAAGCAAGTCCATGCCACCAACGACACCGGCGGGTCGCCCGCCACGTACATCGTCGTCGCGGTGGTCAGCAGCAGCAGCGACTGGACCTTGGGCTTGGTCAGCGTCGCGTAGTCGGCGAGCAGCTGGCGCGGCCGGCTCTGGCCCCGTCCGGCCAGCGGAGCGCGGACGGCCGGGGCCGCCGTGCGTGCATCGGCCATCAGGCCTGAGCCTTCTCGGTCTGCTGGGCCGGCGCGCGAACCGGTTCACCGCCCGGGGAGGTCTGTCGATCGATCTGGCGGCGGATGTCCTTGAGCGGCTCCACGGAGCGCACGCGCGGAACGACGTCGAAGTTGTTGTCCGGAGGCGGCGACGCCGTGAACCACTCGAGCGTGTTCGCCTTCCAGGGGTCCGGTCCGGCCACGACGCCCCGCTTCAGGCTCCGGACCAGGTTGTACGCCGTAACCAGCACGCCCAGCCCGAGGATGAACGAGCCGATCGTCGAGATCAGGTTGAGCAGGTGCAGGTCGGCGACATCCGAGTACTCGTAGACGCGCCGGGGCATGCCCTCGAGCCCGATCGAGTGCTGGACCAGGAAGGTGGCGTTGAAGCCGACGAAGGTCATCCAGAAGGAGAGCTTGCCCAGGCGCTCGGAGAGCATCCGCCCCGTGATCTTCGGGTACCAGTAGTAGATGCCGGCGAAGATCGCGTTGACCGCACCGGCGACCAGGACGTAGTGGAAGTGGGCGACCACGAAGTAGGTGTCGGTGAGGTACCAGTCGAGCGGGAAGATGGCCAGGATCACCCCCGAGATGCCGCCGAGGGTGAAGAAGGCCAGGAATCCCACGGCGAAGTAGACCGGGGTCTTCATCTGGATCGTGCCCCGCCACAGCGTGGCGATCCAGTTGAACACCTTCACTCCCGTGGGAATGGCGATGAACATCGACGAGATCATGAAGAAGGCCAGCACCACCGCCGAGACGGGCGTGGCGAACATGTGGTGGGCCCAGACGAGCAGCGAGAGAAAGGCGATGCCGAAGGTCGCGGCGGCGATCGCCTTGTAGCCGAAAATCGGCTTACGGGCGAACACCGGCAGGATCTCCGAGATGATCCCGAAGCCCGGCAAGATCATGATGTAGACCTCGGGGTGCCCGAAGAACCAGAACAGGTGCTGCCAGAGCAGCGCCGACCCTCCCTGTGTCGGGTCGAAGAAGGTCGTGCCGAAGTGTCGGTCGGTCAGCAGCAGCGTCACCGCGGCCGCGATCGAGGGCAGGGCGAGGATCAGCAGGACCGCGAAGCTCAGGACCGCCCAGCAGAACAGCGGCAGGCGCGACCATCCCATTCCGGGCGCCCGCATGTTGAGGATCGTCACGTAGAGGTTGATGGCGCCGAGCATCGATGAGATGCCCGTGAGGTGGATGAGGAAGATCCACGCGTCGATTCCGCCGTCGGGCAGGTAGGCCGAGCTCGCCAGGGGCGGATAGCTGGTCCAGCCGGCCTGCGGCGGCGAGAAGAACAGCGAGCAGTAGAAGACGATTCCGCCGAACAGGAACAGCCAGAAGGAGAGGGCGTTCAGGCGCGGGAAGGCCATGTCTCGCGCCCCGATCTGCAGGGGCACGAAGTAGTTGGCGAACCCCGACATCATCGGGACGACGAACAGGAAGATCATCGTCGAGCCGTGCAGCGTGAACAGCTGGTTGTAGGCCGTGGGCGTGAGGAACGTGTTGTCGGGCGTGCCCAGCTGGACGCGCATCAACAGCGCCTCCACTCCCCCGACCAGGAAGAACATGAAGGCCGTGACCATGTAGAGGATCCCGATCTTCTTGTGGTCGACGGTGGAGAACCACTCCAGCCAGCGGGCCCGCGCGGGCCGTGTGACCTCGTCGGCGAGGACCTGGGGGCGCGGAAGGTCGCGCAGCGCGTACTCGGAAGTGGCCATGGACGTGAGGTTTCCTGTCTAGGGAGAGGGGATGGGCTGGAACTTGGGGCGTTCCGCGGCCGCCCCCTTGTTTGCTTGGTCGATGTTCTGCTTCTGGCTCGCGAGCCACTGCTCGTAGCGATCCACGGGGACCGCACGCACTCGCGCGACCATGTTTGCGTGTCCGTAGCCGCACAGCTCCGTGCACTGCCCCCGGAACGTCACGCTGGTCTTGCCCTTGGGGATCTGGCTGGCCGGTACCTTGAACCAGCTGTGGTTGACGTACCCAGGAACGGCGTCGAACTTCGGCCCGAGCTTGGGAATCCACCACGAGTGGTCGACATCCTGGGACTCGATGTCGAGCGTCACGGTGGTATCCACCGGGACGACCATCGTCTCGTAGGCGAAGGCCTTGTTGGGGTAGGCATAGCGCCACACGAACTGCTGGCCGTTGACCTTGATCTTCAGCTGCCTGCCGCCGGGCGGGCTGGCCTGGTCAACCGCGGCGTAGGTGACGCCGTTGGCGCTGGGAAGCCCGTGGGGGCCGGAGCGGGCGGGGTTTCGGATATCCCCCAGGTAGGCGAAGGTCACCGCGGTGAGCACGACGAGGATCAGCGCCGCCCCCACCGTCCATCCGATCTCCAGCGTCGTGTTGCCGCGGATCTGGGCGGCCACCCGCCCTTTGCGGGCGCGGAAGCGCAGCACGGAGTAGAGCAGCGTGCCCTCGACCCCGACGAAGACCACGATCGACGCGTAGAGCACGATCTTGTAGAGCCCGTCGATCTTGTCGGCGTTTGGCGAGCCTCCCGACTCCGGGGTGAACGCGCCGGCGAACGCGCTCGCGGCGAATACGAGCAGGGTGGCCGAGACCGCGACGAGGGCGACGATGAAGGCCCGGAAGCGGGGGGACTCGGGGGGCCACAAGCGCAAAGCCGCGCGATCCTATCGCGCGGCCGGGTGCGCGACCACGTGGAACGCGAGCGCTGTGGCGCTCGGTACCGGGCCACCGCCCGTGCGAGGTCAGGCGCCTGAGAACTCTGCCGGACGCTTCTCGGCAAACGCGTTGACGCCTTCGGCGAAATCCTTCGAGGTCCCCATCTCCTGCTGGATATCGGCCTCGAGCTCGAGCTGTTCGTCCATCCCGGCGTAGATTCGGTGGTTGAGCTCGCGCTTGGCCCCTGCGTAGGCGCGGGTAGGGCCTGCGGCGAGCCGACCCAGCAGTTCGTCGGCCTCGGCCGCAAAGGATGCGTCGGGGTGGACACGGTTTGCCAGCCCCCACGCCTCGGCCTGCACCGCGGGCACGCGATCGCCCAGCATCGCCATCTCAAACGCCCGCGCGATGCCCGCCCGGGCGGGAACGAACAGCGAAGAGCCCCCGTCGGGGACGAGGCCGATGTTCACGAAGGCCAAGGAGAAGTACGCCGACTCGGCGGCGACGATCAGATCGCAGCACAGCGCGAGCGCGCAGCCGATGCCCACCGCCGGCCCGTTGACCGCCGCGAGCACCGGCTTGGGCATGCGGCGGATGCCGGTCATGATCGGGTGGTAGCGCTCGGTCAGGGTGGTGTGCAGGTCAGGTTCGCCCTCCGGGGTGCGGTCCTCGTGGCCGCCGATCTCGCGCAGGTCGGCGCCCGAGGAGAATCCGCGTCCGGCGCCGGTCACCATCACGGCGCGGACCGTCTGGTCAGCGGCCACGGCCCGGACCGCTGCCAGCAGGTCGTAGCTGAACTGCCGGTTCCAGGCGTTGAGGGTCTCGGGACGGTTGAGCTCGATCTTCGCGGCACCCTCCCTGCGGTGGATGTTCACGGTCTCATAGGCGTGCGCGAGGTCGTAGCCGGACATCGGCGGGATCGTAGTCACCCGAAGCAGGCCGACGTAGACTCCGGCGCAGTGCGGGAAGGCATCGAGAGCCTCTTCGACGAGGGCTCGTTCTCAGAGAACGTCCTGCTCGCCGGCCGGGGGCGCGAGAGCGTGGGCGCCGAGGCCGTCATCACCGGAACCGGCACGATCGCGGGCCGGCCGGTGGCCCTGATGGCCGATGACGGCACCTCGAGAGGCGGTCCGAGAACGCCCGAAGCGGCGGAGAAGATCATCCGCATCCAGGAGCAGGCGCTGACCGCGCGAGTGCCCATCGTCTACGTCCTCGATTCCTCCCCAGGCCCCGGCACCGACCAGGTCCACGCATCCCCAGGCCGACGAGGTGCGGGCCGGATCCTCCACATGCAGGTCAAGCTCTCGGGTGTCGTGCCGCAGGTGTGCATGCTCGTTGGCCCCGACTCCGCGGCCGGCGCCTACATCCCCGCCTTCTGCGACCTCGTGATCGTGGACCGAGCCCAGGCTTCCATGGTCGACGACGCCTGGGGCCATCTGCTGGCGGTCGGCGACGAGGCGGCGGTCGCCGTGGCCAAGCGCTATCTCTCCTACTTTCCCTCGCATTGGGAATGGGCGGCGCCCGTGGCCCGCCCCGCGGCGCCGGCCTCGGAGCGCTCGATCGGCCAGATCGTGCCCGCGAACGAGGACCAGTCGTTCGACATGTTCGAGCTGCTGGACTCGCTGCTCGATGCCGGCTCGTTGCTCGAGCTCCACGCGCGCTGGGCGCCGGAGCTGATCGTCGGCCTCGGCCGGCTCAACGGCCGGGCCATCGGAGTGCTGGCAAACCAACCCACGGTGCGAGACGGGGCGCTGCTGGCCGATGCGGCCGACAAGGGCGCGCGGTTCGTCAGGACCTGCAACGCGTTCAACCTCCCGCTACTCTTCCTGGTCGACGTTGCCCGGTTGACCGACCCCGCAGGCGAGCTCGCGCACGTCATCCGCCACCGCGCCAGGATGATCGGGGCGGTCTCCGAGGCCACCGTGCCGAAGATCTCGGTGATCGTCCGCAGGGCATACGGCGCTGGTCTTTACGCGATGGCCGGTCCGCCGCTGGAGCCCGATGCCTGCCTCGCGCTCCCGACGGCCTCGACGGCGATGGGTGACGTACCGGTGGACGCACTCGTCGGGCCTGACGATCTCCGAGCCGAGCTCATCCGCCGTTTCGCGGCGTCCGCCGGCAAGCGACGCGAATGGCCGGCCAAACGCAACGCGATCTCCCCGGTGTGAGGCTGACGCCGCGGTGCGGCGGGCGTCCGCCGGGCTCGGCTAGGCTGCGCGCTGTGGACGCCACCGAGCCGCTTGCCGGTGCCGCCCGACCGGGACAACCCTTGCACCCGTGACCGTCCCCGCGCTACCCGAGGACCTGCTTGCGCTCGCCACCGACGTCGCGATCGAGGCGGGCGGGCTCCTGCGCGAGCGCTTCCTGGGCGGGGGCACCGCTGCCCTGCGGTCCAAGACGACGCCGACCGACCTGGTGAGCGAGGCCGATCTCGCCGCGGAGCGCCTGATCCGCGGTCGGCTCGCCGTCGCACGCCCGGGGGACGCGGTGCTGGGCGAGGAGGGTGGCGACCAGGGGCCTGACGGCGGTGAGCCGAGCGGATTGCAGTGGGTCGTCGATCCGCTCGACGGCACCATCAACTATCTGTTCGGCATCCCTCAGTGGGCGGTGAGCGTCGCGTGCGAGGACACCGAGGGCGCCCTCGCGGGCGTGATCCACGATCCGATGCGAGGGGAGACCTTCGCCGTCGCGCGATCCGGCTCGCCGACCCTCAACGGCTCGGCGATCGAGGCCTCCAAGAGCGAGGACCCGGCGACTGCGCTCGTGGCGACGGGCTTTGCCTATGGGGCCGATGTCCGCGCGCGCCAGGCGCAGGTGCTGACCCGCCTGCTGCCGGTGGTCCGGGACGTACGGCGGATGGGCAGCGCGGCGCTCGACCTGGCGTGGACCGCCTGCGGTCGCTACGACGCCTATTACGAACGTGCGGTCGAACGTTGGGACATCGCGGCCGGCACGTTGCTCTGCGAGCGCGGGGGCCTGGAGATGCGCCGCCTCGAGGGCGCCGACCTCCCGGCGGGCATCCTGGTCGCCCCTCGGGGGATCATCGCGGACCTTCACGCCATCGTGGCCTGAGCCGGGCATGGGTCTGGATCCCTCATCCGAGAGCGGACCCGATGGGCTCGACGATGCGGGGGCGAGCGTGCCCGACCGCGCCGAGCTTGCGCGCTCGCTGGCCTTTCTCTTCACGTCCGGGGCGACGTTGGGCCTCATTTCGCTCGCGCTCCCGCATGCGCGCGTCGAGGATGAGCTGGGCCTCGCCGGCACCATTGTCGTGGCCTACGCGATGTCCGTCCCGCTGCTGCTCCTGGGCCGGATGCTGCCGCCGGCCGCCTACAGGATCCTCGCGACGCTGGGCACCGGGCTGGTCACGGCGGCCGTCTATTTCTCGGGAGAGGGATCGAGCGTCTACGCGATGTTCTACATCTGGGTGGGCCTGTACGCGTTCTACTTCTTCTCCACCGCGCAGGCGATCGTCCAGTCGGCGCTGATCGGTGCCGCCTACGCGGCGGTGCTGGCCTTCGGCGTGCCATCAGGGGCACCGCTCGCTCGCTGGCTGGTCACCGTCGGGACCGTTTTCGTGGCGGGCGCGCTGATCTCGCGCCTGTCCGCGCGCGTGCGCCAGCGCGCCGAGGAGTCCGCAAGGCAGGCGGAGCGCCTTCGCGACGTCGAGGCGCGCACGCGGTCGATCATCGATGGCGCGAACGAGGCGTTCGTGGCCATGGACGAGGGCGGTGCGATCGTCGGGTGGAATCCCCAGGCCGAAGTGGCGTTCGGATGGTCCCGCACGCGGGCACTGGGACAACCGCTCGTCGAGCTGATCATCCCGGCGCCCAACCGCGAGGCGTTCCAGGCCGAGCTGGGGCGGCTCCGGCGCAGCGAAGACGATGCCCTGCCCAACGGGCGCATCGAGCTCGACGTTCTCCACCGCGACGGCCACCAATTTCCCGCCGAGCTCAGCCTCACGACCATCCCCGGCGAGGACGGGGTCACCCTCAACGCGTTCATTCACGACATCTCCGAGCGCAAGGAGGCCGAGGCGGAGGTCCTGGCGCGCGCGGAGGACATGGCCGTCGTGGCCCACGTGGTCCGCCAGCTCGCGAGCGTCAACGACGCTCATGCGGCCCGCGTCGCGATCTGCGAGGCGGCGGTCGGCGTCGCGCGCTGCAAGGTGGCGATCCTCTTCGAGGCCGATCCGCAGGGACGCGAGCTGATATCGACGGCGATGATGGGCAGCCGCGCCGCCCCGATCCGCCTCCCCTTCGCCGGGCATCGATCCGGCGCGGCGGTGGCCTTCAGCTCAGGCCAGCCGTTCTTCGCCGCCGATCTCGTCGGTCATCCCGCCGTCAGCCAGCGGACGGCCGAGCTGCTCGGCGTGGTTTCGGCGTTGTGGCAGCCCGTGCTGCGCAACGGCCTCTCCATCGGCGTGCTGACCGTCGCCTGGGAGGATCGGGTGGAGGATCTCAGCGAACGCTTGAGCTCGCTGATGGATCTGCTGGGCGCCGAGGCGGCGGTGGCGATCGAACGCTCGGACCTGCTCACCCGGCTGGAGACGGTGGCGCGTACCGACGAGTTGACCGGGCTGGCCAACCGTCGCGCGTGGGAGGAGGCGCTCTCTCGTGAGCTGGCGCGCGCCGAACGGGAGGATCAGCCGATGTGCGTGGCCATGCTCGACCTCGACTACTTCAAGCGTTTCAACGACGAGCACGGACATCAGGCCGGCGATCGCCTGCTCAAGCAGCTCGCGGCAACGTGGCGCCAGGCGCTGCGCCCGACCGACGTGCTCGCCCGCTATGGAGGGGAGGAGTTCGTCGTGCTGTTGCCCAACTGCCACCTGGCACGGGGCATCGAGGTCATCGAGCGCCTTCGCGAGGCGACGCCCGAGAGGGCGACCTGCTCGGCGGGCGTCGTGCGCTATGACGGATCAGAGGCGCCCGAGGCGCTCGTCAGCCGCGCCGACGACGCCCTCTATCGAGCCAAGCGCGAGGGGCGCGACCGCATCGTGGCAAGTTCGTGAGCGCGGATGCGGGTCGAGCGGGTCCTCCCGGGTGCCCTATAGTCGAAACGTCCTCGCGGCGGTGCTGGAACTGGTCTACAGGGCACCCTCAAAAGGTGCTGTCCGTAAGGGCTTGTGGGTTCGAATCCCACCCGCCGCATGACCTACGCGGGCGTGGTGAAATCGGTAGACACGCCGGCCTTAGGAGCCGGTGCTCGCAAGAGCTTGGGGGTTCGAGTCCCTCCGCCCGCACTGTCTGGCGGCGGCGTAGGCCGCTGGTGGATCGGCAGGGGGTGCGGTAGCCTTTCCAGAGATCGCTCGGCGGATCTTCCCTCTCCCTCGTGTGAGTCCTTTCCAGAGGGTAGGAGGATGAATATGCGCTTCGAGGAGGCTCCGTCGCAGGGCGATCAGGCACGCGCCAGCGCGATGCGCCGGCTCGATGAAGCTCGCGAGGAGCAAAGCCGCTTGATGGCTCAGCTCGCGGTGGCGGAGGGAACTCGGGCAGAGGAGCAGGCGAGTCGGGAGCTGGCGGCGGGTCGCGCCGACGTGGCGGCCCGCGAGACCTGGCTGGTCTGCGTCGAACGCGGCGTCTAGGCATCGCGCCGCCCGGCCATGCCCACTGACCCGATGGAGCAGCGCGTCGCCGAGGCGCGATACGCGCGCGAGCGATACGACCTCTACCGAGCAAAAGTCTACGGCGGTTCGCGGCCGACCAGCCTCGCGCGGCTGCGCGAGCTCGAGCGCGCGTGTGAGCACGCCGAGGCGCGTCTGCGCCGGGCTCGTACCCACGGATGAGTTCCCTTCGGTGATGCGCCTGTCCGCGGGGGTAGCGCAAGTCGCGTGCAGGCATCGTCGTTCACTGGCTCTCGTCGGGAGCCTCACCGCCTTCGCCACCATCGCGGTGGTCCTCGCGGGACGCTGGGACGAGTTCCTCCGGGCGCTCGGGGGCGCCCCGCTCGGAATCCTGGCCCTCGCCGGGGTGCTGCAGGTGGCATCGCTGCTGACGCGCAGCGAGAGCTGGAACCTCTGCGTGCGGGCGGCGGGGGGCGCGGTGAGTCGCCGGCGGGTCTATCGGGCGGCCGGTGTCGGCTACGCGGTCAACATCATCAACGGTCAGCTCGGCTTTGCCATGCGGATCGCGGCGCTCCGGCGCAGCGCTCCGGGAGCCAGCCCGAAGGCGCTCGCCCTGGCCGCCACGGAGGTCCCGATCCTGCTGGTCGAAGCCGGCCTTGCGGCGCTCTTCTCGTTCACGCTGGTGGGTCCGCTGGGCCTGCCCTGGTGGATCCCGCCGGCCGCCTTTGCCGCCATGCTCGGTGCCCTGCTCGGCCTGCGCTCGGTGTCGCGTCGGCGCCCGCAGGGGTGGGGTCTGGGGCTCGGAGTGATGCGCGACGCTCGTGCGCGCACCCGGGTGATCGCCCTGGTCACGCTGGGCATCGTGTTCCAGATCGTCCGCAACTGGCTGGTGCTCGGAGCCAGCGGCGTCGACGCGTCCGTGTTGGACGCGACGGCGGTGATCATCGCCGTCGCCGTCCTCGGGGCGCTGCCACTCGGTCCGAGCACGGGCGCCGGCGCCGCGGTGCTCGTCCTCGGCGGTGGCGACATCGCCGCCGTAGCGGCCGCGGGGGTGCTCTTCACGGCCACCGGCGCGGTGGGGGCGCTCGCATACGCTGCATGGTCGGTCAGCGACCGGGCGTGGGTTCGCCGGAGGACGTTCTGCCACCTGATCTGCGATCACCTGCGAACCCGCTCGGCTCAAGCGGCCGTGCGAGGCATGCCCGCCGACCTCGGTGCCATCCCGGCACCGCGCCGGCGCCTGATCGAGCTCTCCTACTTCGGCGGCCTGACGCACATCCAGCTGGCGCGGCTGCTTCCCTCGCCGGCGTAGGCTTTCATGGCCAGGCTGCACGCGGGCCACAAAGGCGCGGTCCGACGGCTGACGCTCGCCCGCGCCGTTTCGGATTGATTGGATGGACCTCGTGCCCCATCGGAACGCTCCGCCTGCCGCTCCGTATGACCTCGGTCACTGCTTTGACGAGGCCTACGACGCCGACGGCCGTCCACGCGAGCATTACCGCGATCTGCTGGCCGAGTTGGCCACCCAGGACCTCGACGCGCTGGAACGCACGGTGTGCAACGGAGTGATCGAACGCGGGCTCGAGTTCGCCGGCCCGGGCGGCGCGTCGACGGCGTTCACGGTCGATCCCGTCCCGCGACTGATCTCCGCCGAGGAGTGGGCAGCGCTCGACGCGGGCCTCGCACAGCGCACGCGTGCGCTGCACGCTTTCCTCGTCGATTCCTACGGTGAGCAGGCGATCGTCGGCGCCGGTGTGGTTCCGGCCCACGCGGTCACCGGGGCCCCGGGGTACGAGCCCGACCTGGTCGGCGCCGCCGAGGTGATCACACGATCCCCGCTGATGGCGGGGTTCGACGTGGTTCGCGGTCACGACGGCCGATTCGAGGTGCTCGAGGACAACCTGCGCACGCCGTCGGGGTCTGCCTACGCGGTGAGCGTCAACGAGATCGTGGCCGACCGCGTGCCGGGCCCCACCGGCGCTCCCCAGCACGATCTGCGCGCGGCCTGCCGAGCCTGGTTGGATTTTTCCCTTCGCGGTTCCGGCCCCCGGGCCGACGACTCGATCGCCCTGCTCTCCGACGGTCCCACCAACAGCGCGTGGTTCGAGCACACGGCCATCGCGGACCTTCTCGGCCTGCCCATCGTCACCCTGGCCGACCTGGAGGTCCACGGCTCGGAGCTGTTCGCGTGGGTGGAGGGATCCCGGCGCCGAATCGACACGCTCTACCGGCGAACCGACGACTCGCGGCTGCGCGATGAGGAGGGTCGTCAGACCGCCCTCGGCGAGGCGCTGCTCCGGCCCTGGCGGGACGGGCGGTTGACCTGCGTCAATGGATTTGGCACGGGCGTGGCCGACGACAAGCTGGTCCACGCCTACGTCGAGGACATGGTGCGCTTCTATCTTGGGCAGGAGCCCATGCTCCGCTCGGTGACCACCCACGACCTCGGAGATCCCGATGTGCGCAGCCAGGCGCTCGCACGGCTCACCGACCTCGTGGTCAAGCCCCGCTTCGGGCATGGGGGGTGGGGGGTCGTGGTGTGCGCTCATGCCGAGCCCTCGGAGCTGGCGTCGCTCGCGCGGAGGGTCAACAGCGAGCCGGAGCGCTACATCGCTCAGGATCTCGTCATGCTCTCGCGCCATCCGACCGTCGCCGAGGGAACCCTGCAGCCCCGTCATGTGGACCTGCGCATATTCGCGGTGGGTCGCGGCGAGGAATGCGCGGTGCTGCCCGGCGGCCTGACCCGGTACGCGCGAGCACCGGGCGCCATGGTCGTGAACTCTTCCCAGGGGGGCGGCGCGAAAGACACACGGGTGCTGGCGTGAGGCCGCTGATCGGAGTCACGACCTCGGAGATGCGCAGCGCCGGCCAGTTCTCCCCGACCCCGGAGGGCGAGCCCGTGGCGACCGAGATGGCGCTGGGCCTGTCCTACCTCAACGCCATCGAGGCGGCCGGCGCGCTGCCCGTCGTCATTCCCCCCATGCCCCTCGAGGTGGTCGACGGTCTGCTCGAACGCTTCGCGGGCGTCTGCCTATCCGGTGGCCCCGATCTCCACCCCAGCGGGTACGGCGAATCGGCTGACCCGCACCTCGGCCCGACCTGGCCCGAGCTCGACCGCTTCGAGCTGGCGATCGCGGCGCGCGCGGACGCGCGCGGTATGCCCGTCCTCGCGGTCTGTCGGGGCGCCCAGCTGCTCAACGTCGCCCGCGGCGGGAGCCTCGTGCAGCATCTTCCCGATCGGACGGGCAACGGGCGCCACCGCCAGAAGCAGCCCGGTGAACAGGTCACGCACCGAGTCCGGTTGGATCCGAACGGCATGCTGGCCGCGGTCGTGGGCGCGGAGGAGCTCTCGGTCAACTCCTTCCATCACCAGGCGGTCGATCGCCTGGGGGAGGGCCTGCGCGCCATCGCCTGGTCAGATGACGGTGTCGTCGAAGCGCTGCAGGCCAGCGATCGCGATTTCGTTCTCGGCGTCCAGTGGCACGTCGAGTCCCTCGTCGAGCACCCGGAGCACGCCGCCATCTTTGCAGCCTTCATCGATGCCGCTCGGGTCGGCGCGGCCGGCGAGCCCCCCGCCCGGGCGGCATGACCGACGAGGCCGCCTGGGCCGAATGGCAGGGTGGAACCGTCGATGGCGCCTACACGCTGGGCATCGAAGAGGAGGTCATGCTGCTGGATCCGGAGGACTGGTCGCTTGCCCAGCGCATCGAGACGGTGCTCCCGCGACTGGATTCCCAGCTGGCGGACCACGTCACGCCGGAGACGCATCGCTCCGCCATCGAGGTGGCCACCGGGATACACGCGCGCGTGAAGGAGGCCACCGCCGAGCTGGGCGACCTCCGGGGCCAGCTTGCGACGCAGCTGCAGCGGCTCGATCTGGACGCCGCCGCGGCGGGGATCCATCCGTGCGCGGTCTGGCAGGACACGGTGGTCTCCGAGGGCGCGCGCTATGAGTTTCTCCACGGGTCGATGCGCGAACTCGCGCGACGGGAGCCGACCTTCGCCATGCACGTCCACGTCGGCGTGCCGGAGCCCGAAGCCGCGATCGAGCTCGCCAATCGGCTGCGGGGTCATCTGCCGACCTTCCTTGCGCTGTCTGCGAACTCTCCGTTCTGGCAGGGTCGCGACACAGGCCTTGCCTCCGCCCGGACGCCGCTGTTCGGTGCGTTCCCCCGCGTCGGGATCCCCCGCGCGTTTGCGGATTACGCGGAGTACACCGAGGCCGTCGATCTGCTGATCCGTTGCGAGGCGTTTCCCGATCCGACGTTCCTGTGGTGGGACGTGCGGCCCCAGCCTCGCTTCGGGACGGTGGAGATCCGCATCATGGACAGCCAGACGCGCGTTGAGGACACCGCCGCCCTGGCGGCACTCGTGCAGTCCGTCTCGCGCCTGGAGCTCTCGGAGGGTTTCGTCTCGGCCAAGCTGCTCGCCCTCCCCGAGGTGCTCAACGAGAACCGCTTCCTCGCGGCTCGCGACGGCGTCCATGCCAGTCTGGTGGATCCCGACGCCTACCTGCGCCGCCCGCTGACCGAGGGACTCGATGAGCTTCTCTCTCGCTGTCGGCCCCACGCCCAGGACCTGGGTTGCGAAGCCGAGCTCCTGCTCGTCCCGAGCCTGGCACGCGAGAACGGCGCGGTTCGACAACTGGAGCAGGCGCAGGAATCAGATCGGCTCCCCGACCTGGTCAGGCATCTGGCGCGGGACTTCTGCTGAGCCGCGCCGAGACGGCTAAGGGCTCCGTGCATTCACCCGTTTGGGGGATCGAGGAAGAGCGCGCAGATGACGATGAAAGCCGGGTAGCGCGTGCGGTGCCTCGCGGCCGCAGCGGCTCGGCCCTCGCCGAAGGCCGCAACCTTCCCACAGACAGGACGTCATGGCACCTTGGAACTCAGGATCGGCCCGCCTCCCTGGCCGATCGAGCGCACCGGCGCACCGCAAGGTGCGTTGTGCCTGCCAGTACTGCGGCGCCCACGTCATGGCGCATGCGGGCGGCCGGGTGGCCGGCCAGTGCCTGAACTGCGGTTCCTATGACATCGTCGCCTTGGTCAGGGAGAAGGCTGCTTAGAAACCGACCAGCCCGGCTCGAGCCCGCACGAGCGCCGAGAACGGCGCCATCTGCGCGCCGCTCGAGGTGACGATGCCGGTATCCCACCGTCGGCTGTAGCTGCGCACCAGGTGGTAATAGAGCATCGAACGGACCCCGCTGCGCTTGGCGAGCTGGAAGGCGGCGACCGTCCACGTCGCGCGCTTTCGCTCCGGTTTGAGCACCCAGCTGCCCTTGACCTGATATCCGAACTCGGTGAAGTAGATCGGCAGCGCCCCACCGCCCGGGGTGCGCAGGCCCCCGCTTCGCGCCAGCCGGCGCAGGCTCGATCGCAGCTGGGAGACCCCCGCGAGCGCCACGTAGCGTCGGTTGCGCTGAAACGGGCCGAAGTTGAACTGGAAGGGGTGGTAGGCGAAGCCGTCTGCGCGCAGACCGCCGGCCGCGCGCGAGAGGAAGGTCAGCGGCGCGGTGCCTCCCTTTCCGCTGAGGTTGCCGGAATAGAGCTCGCCGTAGAGCACCTGGGCGCCCGGATCGGCGGACTTGATGGCGCCGTACGCCGCTCGGTACAGGTTGCGATACAGGCTCGGAGCCCTTGACTGAGGCTCCAGGAAGTAGCTCAGGTTCGGCTCGTTCCACACCGAGTAGCGCATCACCCGGCCACGGAAGTGGCTGGCCACCGCGCTGGCGAAGCTGCCCATTCGGGCGGCCGAGGCGTTCTTCGAGCTCAGCATCCGGTTGGCTTTGCGATCGTAGAACTTGGGCGTGCCCATGAGCGTGAGGTGGACATTGAGGCCGGCTGCGCGCGCCGCCTCGACGACGCTGTCATACGGCGCCCATCCCAGGCGCGCGTAGTCAGCCCAGATGAGATTGACGCGCAGCACGCTGGCACCGATCTGACGCGCCTGCTGGAAGGCCCGGGCCCGCGGATATCCGTTGCCGTAGAGGAAGGTCGAATCGTCCTGAACGGCGATTTCGAAGGCGCTCGCGGACTGGGCGGCGGTTGCGGAGCAGAGAAGCGCACCGGCGCACGCGAGCACGGCGAGGCGCACCCGGGGGCGGGAGCGAAAGGAGGAAGTGATAGATGTAGGCATTGGACCTCGGACGCATCGACCGGCCGAAAGTTGCGCAATCGACGGTGTCGTGAGTGTGCCGTCGGCCGGATCAGGTCTATTCTTGGCTGCAATCCGGGACGTTCTCCGGCTCCCCGGGGGAGTGAGTTAGCGGTCTATTCGCGTGGTCTCCAAAACCATGAACCTGGGTTCGAATCCCAGCTCCCCCGCTCGTCCGACGAAGGGCTTACGCCGCCAGCGGCAGGAGCTCGACGCCACTCGAGGCCGCTAGCTCGTCGGTGGTGTCCGGCCACCCGACGATCGCCAGCCCGCAGCCGCAATCGCAGGCGAGGGCCTCGATCTCCTCGAGAGGCCCGTAGACCTCGTAGACGTCGGTGCACTCGTCTTCAGAGCAGGTGAGCAGCGCGCGAACCATGGCCGGCATGGTGGTCACCTCGTCGGACGGAAGCCGGGACGGCGGCCCGCACGCCGTCCCGGGCCCTACCGGTCAGCCGGAGGAGCGCCCGCGCGCACGGGCGCTCGAGGGCTCCGAGGCCGACCGCTTCGCGGGCTTGCGGGCGCCTGAGGCGCCGGCCTTCGAGCTCGAACCCGCCTTGCTCGTGCTCTTGCTGCGGCCGGTGCTGCGGCTTGCGGAGCTCGAACGGCGGCTGGTGGAGGAGCCGCGCCGCGTGCCGCCGTTGCGCTCCGCAGCCGGGATCTCCTCCTTGGCCACCGCCTTGGAGAGCTGGGGGATCAACCGCTCGAGGAACTTGCCCATCCGCTCCTCGTCGCGACGGATGGTCCGCGCGAGCTTCTCGGTCTCCTTGTCGCCGACCGCCTGCGCCAGGGTCTCTATCGCCGTGTAGGTGGCGATCTCCTCGGCCTCGTCGGCATATTCGGTCTTGGCGTTCTTGAGCAGCTTCTCGGCCTCGCCGGTGCCGCGCACCGCATGCAGTGGGCCCTGGGCGAGCGCGGCTGCCTTGTTCGCGACGCTTTGGACGCGCTGGGCCGCTTCGGCGACCGGCTCTGGCGCGCCCCCCAGCTTCTTGATGCGCCGCTCGACATCCTTGGCATGGCGCTTGGTCTCGCGCAGGTGCTCCTTGAGGCGCTTCTTATAGCTGGCCCGAGTGGTCATGGCGATGTGGGCTTGGAGTGCCGTCTCGAGCTGGCGCTCCTTGCCGTAGGCCTCGTTGAGGTACTGGGCGAGCTTGGCGTCTCGCGCGGTTATCTCCTTGGGCATCCGTCCTCCTGATCGTTTTGCCGTCGCCCCGCTCTACCCGGCGAACGCCGACGGTATTCGGCGCGGGCGAGCCTGCAGGCACAATTGTGGCGTGAACCCGATCCACATCGGTTGTTCAGGCTGGAACTACGGGGACTGGCGCGAGCGGGTCTACCCCCGTGGCATGGCTCCGCGCCAGTGGCTCGCGCGAGCGGCTCACCGACATGGAGTCGGGGGTGCAGCGCTTCTATGAGCGCATCGAGCCACTCCTCGGCACGCCCAAGCTGGGCCCGATCGTGTGGCAGCTGCCCGGGAACTTCCATCGCGACGACAACCGGCTCGCCAAGGCACTCGGCTCACTGCCAGCCGGGCGCCACTGCTTCGAGTTCCGCCATTGGAGCTGGTTCGTCCCCGAGGTCTATGCCCTGCTTCGCGAGCACGATGTCGCGCTGGTGATCGGCGATCACCCGGAGCGTCCGTTCCAGAGCTACGAGCACACCGCCGACTGGACGTTCGTGCGCTTTCACTACGGAGCCAGGGGCCGGCGCGGCAACTACTCGCAACGCGAGCTCGAGACCTGGGCCCGACGCCTCGCGCAGTGGCGCCGGCGGGTCGAGGTGTTCGCCTACTTCAACAACGACTGGGAGGGGTTCGCGGTGCGCAACGGCCGCTGGCTGCGGGCGCGGATGGGAGGGTAGGCTGAGCGTGGCCGCCGCCGAGCGGGGAGTCCATCTGGTCCCCAACGCCGTGGTTGGCTGCACCGCGCGAAGCGGGCATGACCGAAGAGCAACTCGGGGAGATGATGATCGGAACGCCATGCGCTGGCTAGGCTCCTAAGATCTCTGCCGGAGCACGCGGGCGTGGTGTAACGGCTGCACAAGAGCCTTCCAAGCTCTCGGTGCCGGTTCAAGTCCGGTCGCCCGCTTCGTACTGTGGCCCTTCTCCGGGTCCGGTCAAGATGGCTCGAAGAGCTCCTCTTCGCTGCGCCGTGCGGCGCCGATGGCAATTCGCGCACACCACTTCACATTTCGCGATCTCTCGAAGAATGCTGTCCCAGTTCCTCCCTGAGAGCGCTGTACCGATCGCGAAGGACTTATCGCGCAAGTGGTCAAACTCAAGAATCACCGGATCTCGTTCTCCGCAGTCGACGCATGGGTTGACCTTGAAGAACTCGATGAGGAATCTCGTGCGTTGGAGGGCCAACTCGCGCTTCCGGGCACCGGCCTTGTCGATGTAGCGCTGGCGATTCGCTGCGTAGTGCTCCTGCTTGTAGGCAGCGCGGCACGGCCGGCAGAAGCTGTCTCGTTGGCTATGCGCCTTTCGACGCCACGCGAACTCCTCGGCAGGCTTCAGTTCACCGCATCGGTAACAAGCCTGGATTGGG
>JALYZC010000057.1 GCA_030945905.1 Actinomycetota bacterium | reverse complement strand
TCCGGGCCGTCTCCGTCGCCGCCTCGATCGAATGCCTGGAGTTGACCGTGGTCGCGTCCAGACCCAGCCGGTCGGCCACCTCGCGGACGATGGTCTCGGCGGCGCGAGCGGGTGTCGTCGGGCGGCTCGGAGTCAGCACGGCGACATGACGGTGGCCGAGGTCGTGCAGGTGCTCGAGCACCATCGACACACCGGCGCGGTTGTCGAACAGCACCTCTCCCACGGTAGGGCCTGACAGCGCGTCTCCGACCGTGACGATGGGCAGGGCGAGGCCGATGTCCGCCCAAATGGCGTTTGACGGGTCGAGCGGCGAGACGACGAGGCCGTCGACGAGCTGATCGGCCAGCTGGCCGGCCAGGGTCTGTTCTCGATCGGGATCGCCGTCGGAGTCGATCAAAACCATGTGCAGGCCGTGCCTCTCGAGGGCTTGGCCGACAGACTCGACGAAACGCTGCTCGCCCAGATCTTGCAGTGACGCGGCCAGTACGCCGATGAGGCCGGTCCGGCCCTGGGCGAGAGCCCGGGCAATCGCGTTGCCCGTGTAGCCAAGCTCATCGGCGGCGGTCCGTACGCGCTCCTGTGTCTCCGGCGAGGTCTGCACGCCCCGCAGCGCGTAGGACACCGCCGCCTGAGACAGGCCGGTCGCGGTCGCGACGTCCTTGATCGTGGCGCGTCGGCGCAGAGCCATCTGTCCAACCGTACCGGGCAAAAAATTCTCCGCGCGGCCAATGTACTTCCCGGCCTTCCTGTGATTCACTGAAACGGTTCACTGAAACGCTTCACCATGCGCATCGACATCCATCAACATCTTTGGCCGCTGGAGTTCCTCGACGCTCTGAGAGCACGCCGCCACCCGCCGAGACTGGATGGCTGGACGCTTGTGCTGTTCGGCGGGGACCGTTGGGACGTCGACCCCACCCTGCACGATCCGGCGCGCCGCGTGTCCGATCACGAGCTGATCTGCCTGGCGCCGTCCGCGGCCCTCGGCATCGACCGCCTGCCGCCGGGCGAGGCGGTCGAGCTCGCGGAGGCCTGGCTGACGGGCGTCTTGGCGCTCGGCGACCCGTTTCGCGCTTGGGCGACGGCGGGAGTCCTCGAGGCGAATCCGGCCGCCCTCCTCGACGCGCTGGATCGTGGGGCGATCGGACTCGAGGTGGCCGCCGACACGCTGTCGGCTCCGGACGGCCTCGATCGCCTCGCGCCGCTGCTGGACGCGCTCCGGGACCGGCCGCTGCTCGTGCACCCCGGGCCCACCGCCGGCCAGGAGGCGCAGCGCCCAGGATGGTGGACCCCGACGGTCTCCTACGTCAATCAGCTTCACGCTGCCTGGTGGGCCTGGGCGGACGGGGGGCGCACCCGCTTCCCGGACCTGCCCGTCTGCTTCGTCGCCCTGGCCGGCCTGGGTCCTTTGCACGGCGAGCGTCAGCGGGCCCGCGGCGGAGCCGGCGGCGCGGTCGATCCGCTCACCTTCGTCGAGACCTCGTCCTACGGGACGCAGGCCGTGGACGCCGTCCTACGCGTGCTTGGAGTCGACGTGATCTGCCACGGCTCCGATCGTCCCTACGCCACGCCCGCGCCCCTGGGCCTCGACGCCGCCGCGCTGTACGCCCTGCAATACCGCAATCCCGCGCGACTGTGCGCGCAAACGATCAAGGAGGTCCCGGTTTGACTGGATTGTTCGAGGAGCTGAGCCGCATGCCCGGTCAGACCCTGACCCGGGCGGCCCTGGAGCGCGTCGTCATCCACGTGGCGGCCGAGCCCGACCTCTGGGAGCTGCAGATCGACCGCAGGTCGAACCAGCGGATGTACGCATCGCTGCACCGCGACGCCCGTGTCGATGTGTGGGCGATCCTCTGGCGCGCCGGCAGCGACACGGGATGGCACGATCACGACACCTCCAGCGGCGCGGTGCGGGTCGTGGAGGGAGCGTTGGCCGAATTCAAGCTGCGCCTCGGCGCCGGCGAACGCCGCCACGAGTACCGCGCGGACGACTGTTTCTCGTTTGACCCCTCACACATCCACCGGCTGGTCTGCGAGACCGGGTGCGCGGTCTCGATCCACGCCTACTCCGCCCCGCTTTGGCGCTTGGGGCGATACACCGTTGACGACGGCGGTGCGCTGCACCGGACCTCGGTCACCTATGCCGACGAGCTTCGGCCGCTGGAGTTGACCGCCGCATGACCGAGGACCTCCTGGTCATCGGCGGCGGGATCATGGGCCTGTTCACGGCTTATCACGCGTCGGAGCGTTTCGACCGGATCGTCATCCTTGAGCGTGGACGCGTCGGCGATCCGATGACCGCCTCGTTCGGCCGCACCCGCTCGTACCGCAGTGACTACCTGGACCCGGCCTACGCCCGGCTCGCGCGCGAGGCCCTGCGGCTGTGGCGCGAGTTCGAGACGCAGACGGGCACGGAGGCGCTGGTGCGTTGTGGGTGCATGAACATCGCCAAGCGCTCCGTGACGCCGGAGCTCACGAACACCTACGCCCACCTCAGCCACCGCATCCTCGCCGGGCTCGGGCTTCCCACTGATTCGTTCACCGGCGAAGCTCTGCGCGAGCGCTTTCCCTACCTCGACGCCGACATCGGCCACGTCGACCGGGACGGCGGCGTGGTCAACCTACCCGCGGTGACCACGGCGCTGCTGCGGACGCTGGCGGAGCGTGGTGTGCGGGTCGTGCAGGAGGTCAGCATCCGGCTGGTCGTCCATGACGAAGGACTCGTTCGGGTCGTCACGGACGCGGACGTGTGGACGTCGCGCTCGCTCGTGATCACCGCCGGCCACGGGACCAACGATGTGCTGGCACGGCTCGAGGGCAGCGACCTGCACATCCCGATCACCCGCGACCGCCCGATCGAGGCTAGGTACTTCACGCCTCCGGCCGCGACTCGCGCCCGATTCACGTCCGACGCCATGCCGGTCATCGCCTACCTCGACGCGGGGATCTACTGCCACCCCATCGTGGAGGGTCTCGTCGACAAGGTCAAGATCGGCTACTACCACCCGCCGGACCTGCCCCGCACCACCACGGCGATCGACAGCGTGAGCAGCTTCGTCGAACAGTGCCTCCCGGGCCTGCGCGATGCGACGGTCGAGCCCGTCGCCGACGTCGACGGCTGCGACTACGACCTGGTCGCCGACGACCAGTTCGTCATCGGTGCCGTCCCGGGCTTCGCTGGTGCTTACCTGGGCGTGGGATGGCGCGGCACGGGCTACAA
>JALYZC010000049.1 GCA_030945905.1 Actinomycetota bacterium | reverse complement strand
CGCGAGAGGGCCTGCGGGTCTCGGTGGGGCAGGTGGACGAGCTCGAGCTCGAGGCGATCGATGTGCCCGGCGACGCCTCCTCGGCGGCCTTCCTGGTCGCGGCCGGGATTCTGGTGGCCGGCTCGCGCCTGACCGTCCGCGACGTCGGCGTGAACTGGACGCGGTCGGGCTTCCTGCGAATAGCTCTGCGCATGGGCGCCGCCGTGGCGGGCGATCTCGAGCCTGAGCCGCATGACATTCCGGGTAGGGAGCCTGTATCCCATCTCGAGGTGCGCTCGAGCGCTCTGCGCGCAACGACCGTCGAGGCCGACGAGGTCCCGTTGGCAATCGACGAGCTGCCGTTGGTCGCGCTGCTCGGCTGCTTCGCCGAGGGAGAGACCGTCGTGCGCGGAGCCGCCGAGCTTCGGCTCAAGGAGAGCGATCGCATCGCCGCCGTGGTCGACGGTCTGCGCGGCCTGGGGGCCGAGATCGAGGCGCGGGCCGATGGGTTCGCGGTCACCGGAACCGGTGGCCTGCGCGGGGGCGTCCTCGACGCCCAGGGTGACCATCGGCTGGCGATGCTCGGCGCGGTCGCGGGGCTGGCCTCCCGGGACGGCGTCGAGGTGGTAGGGATGGAGGCTGCCACGATCTCCTACCCGCTGTTTGACGAGCACGTGCGGGCGCTGGCGTGATCGTCGCGATCGATGGCCCGGCGGGCGCCGGAAAGTCCACCGTGGCCCGCGCCGCGGCCCGGGCCCTGGGGTTCACCTACCTGGACTCCGGGGCCATGTACCGCTGCGTGGCGCTCGCGGTCCTCGAGCGCCGCGAGGAGCCCGCGGCGGTCGCCCGCTCGCTTCGTCTCGAGCTCGGCGAGCGCGTGCGGATCGACGGCCGCGACGTCACCGCCGCCATCCGCGCCGCGGCGGTCTCCGAGGCGGCGTCGAAGGTGGCGGCCGACCCGGAGGTCCGCGCCGCCCTGGTCGAGCACCAGCGCGAGCTCATGGCCCGGGGCGATTACGTGGCCGAGGGACGCGACATCGGGACCGTGGTGGCGCCCGACGCCGCGGTCAAGGTGTTTCTCACCGCCAGCCCACAGGAGCGCGCGCGCCGGCGGGCCGCGGAGCTGGGGACCGACCCCGAGACGGTCCAAGCCGATCAGACCCTGCGCGACGAGCGCGACCGTACGCGCGCCCACAGCCCGCTGGCCCCGGCATCCGGAGCCGTCGAAGTCGACACCACGGAGCTATCGACCGACGAGGTGGTCCAGCGAATCGTCGCCCTCGTGGACGAGGCTAAACCTTGACTGCGATCTCGGTCGCCCGGCCCACCTTGGAGGTCAGATTGCCCGCGCCGTCGACGGCGCGGACCAGCAGCACGTAGCGCCCGGCGGGCAGCCCTCGCTTGAGGTTCACCGTCCAGGGACGGCTGCGGTGGTCGGCGAGGACCGGCGAGAGCTTGGCGGTCATCCATCGTGGGCGCGCACACGACGAGGCGGCGCGCAAGCCGCGGCTCAGCGATGACCACCACCGGCACCTGCCGTGGGGCTTAGACCGCGCGCGCAGCGCGACCTGCACGACGTTGATGTTGCTCGGGTCAGAGGCCATACCGTTCACGCGTCCGCGCAGGAGGTTTCGGCGGCTCAGGGTGAGCGACACCGCGGGTCCGGTCCGGTCCTTCGAGGCCGCGGCGGTCACGATGGCGCCTGCGGAGGGGGTGACCGCGCTGGGCGCGGAGACCGGCTGTCGGTAGACCGCGGTGAGCGTCGCGTCGCCGCTGGGGACCGTCACGTTGTGGAGTCGGGCGCCCCCATCAGACCAGTGGTCAAACGTGTAGGTGACATCGCCGCTCGAGAACTGGTCGGCTGCGGAGACCGAGGTCTGGTAGCCGACGGCCGCAGTCGCGGTGAAGGGCGCCGTCTGATTGGTGCCGCCGTAGCTCACCGGCGCCCCGGGAGGGTCGCTGGCGAGCGTGTAAGTGACGGTGCGCGGATTGATCGTACGCGTCTGAGACGTCTCCACGCCGTTGTCGTCCGTAGCCGTGAGGGTGATCTCGTATGAGGAGTCGGCGTCGTGGTTGACCAGCGGGGTGAAGCTGGTGCTCCCGCCGCTGAACGTGCCGATGTCGTGGATGTGCGTGTTGTGGTGCAGGATCACGCTCCACGACAAGCTGACCGGGCTCCTGGCCGGGGTGGTCGTCGCGGACGCCTGCAGCGGCACGGATGCGCCGTCGGTGTACAGCGATCCGTTGGCGGGGGACATGCTCGTGATCGTGGGTCCGCCCGCGTCGATCCTGACATAGTCGGTGGCGCTCAGGCCGGTCGAGTCGGTCACCGTCAACCACGCGACATAAGGCCCGTAGGCGTACGTATGGGTCGGGTTGGCGGCGCTGGAGTGTGCGGTTCCGTCCCCGAAGTCCCAGTCGTAGATGAGCGGACCGCCGTCGGGATCGGTCGTCTGGTCGCCGCGAAATCCGATCGTGAGCGGCGCGGGTCCGGCGGTGGGGGTGGCCGTGGCCATAACCTGCGGCGGACTCCTGCCCGGCGTGTAGGAGACGCGTCCGATGCTGCCCGTCCCGTCCTGGGCGGTGCCGAAGTCGACATAGACCAGATCGCCGGTGGCGGCGTAGGACAGCCCGCCGGCATTCGGCGCGCTCTCGAGGTCGACCCATCCGTAGTTGCCGCTGCCGAACGCAGCCACCGCGTTGGCGTTGGCTGGATCGAGCGTGTTGAGCAGTCCGGCGCCGTAGGCTCCGAAGAAGATCTTGCCGTCGTACCCGGCCGGATAGCCGGAGCCCGCGGGCTTGACATAGGTCGGGCCCCCAACGATGGCCAGGCCCGTCCCGTCGTGCGGAATCGAGTGAACGGGAGGCGTCGCCGACTTCGAATACTCGCCTCCGGGCCCGTTGCAGCGGGGGTCGTCCTGGTAGGAAGGGGTCTTGATCGATCCTTCCCAGCACGGCCAGCCATAGTCCCCGCCCGCCTGCACGAGGTCGACCTCCTCGTAGGTGTTCCATCCCACGTCCCCCACCACGAGACCCTGCCCACCGCCGCGCAGCGTGAATCGGAACGGGTTGCGAAAGCCCTTCGCGTAGATCTTGGTGCAGATGTGGCTCGGGTCGCTGTCCGTGGGACAGAAGGGATGGCTCGGCAGCCCGTTGCCGTTGCGATCGACGTGGAGGATCTTGCCGGCGTAGCTCTGCTCGTCGTAGGTGCGAAAGGCGCCTTCCTGCACGCCGTCCCCGTCCGCGGCGTCGCCCGAGCCAACCCACAGGGTTCCGTCAGGGTCAGCCCGCACCGTGCCGATCGAATGCGAGTCGGTCTCCGAGGGAATGCAGTTGTTGGTGTTCGCGGGCGCCGGGCAGGTGCCATCTGCCCTCTCGGAGCCTAGGATTATCTGCTGATCGGTGACGACGTTCGTGTCGCTGAGCTGGATGCGTCGCAGCTCCGAGACCTTGGGGCCGCTGTAATCGCCCGCATTGTTCTCGTAGGTATAGAGCAGATAGACGTAGTGATTGCTCGCGTAGGCCGCATCCACGGCGAGTCCGAGGAAGCCGTGATCGCCGTAGGTACTGGTCGGGACGGTCAGCGGTGTGACCGTTGCTCCGGTTGTGGGGTTGATCACGCGCAGCTTTCCATCGCGCAGCGCGATCAACATGCGGCCGTCAGGCGTCCACGCCACGGCGGACGGACGCGACAGGCCGTGGACCGTCGTGGTCTGGGAGAAGCCCGTCGGCAGACTCACGGCGGCGCCGGCAGGCGCCGCGCCAGCGAGCAGCCCGGCGACGATCGTGGCGCAAACCCAAAGCACTGAGCGACATCCGAGCACCAAAAAACGGTAGCAACTGAGGTAGCGGGGCTCCCGCGGCGGTCGGATCGGGCGAGGATCCCCCGCGGGCGCGGTCATACTGGCCCCACGATGAAGGTCGCCGTCATCGGATATCCCAACGTGGGCAAGTCCTCCCTGGTCAACCGCCTTGCCGGTACCCGCGACGCGGTCGTGCACGAGCAGCCGGGGGTGACCCGCGATCGCAACGAGGTTCCGACGGAGTGGAATGGTCACGCTTTCACTCTCATCGACACCGGAGGCGTGGACCTGGAGGCCCGCGACGACATGGCCGCCGCGATCCGCCAGCAGGCTCGAGCGGCCCTGGCCGATGCCCAGGTGGCGCTGCTCGTCATCGACGCGCCCGCGGGGGTGCGCCCGGGCGACGAGGAGCTGGCGGACCTGCTGCGGCGCGGCGCCATCCCGGTTGTCGTGGCCGCGAACAAGTGCGACGCGCCAGGCCAGGCCCCCCTCGCGGCCGAGCTCTACGGCCTGGGGTTGGGCGAGCCGATCGCCGTGTCGGCGGCGCATGGACTCGGGACCGGAGACCTGCTCGATCGCCTGGTGGCGGCGCTGCCCCAGGACGCCGGCGCAGACGCGTCGGCCGGCGCGCAAGAGCTGCGCCTGGCGGTGATCGGGCGCCCGAACGTCGGCAAGTCCTCGCTGGTGAACCGCTTCCTGGGCGAGGAGAGGGTGATTGTCTCCGATCGCGCGGGGACCACGCGGGACGCCATCGACATGCGGCTCGAGGTCGGCGGGCGACCGTTGATCATCGTCGACACGGCCGGCCTGCGCCGCCAGGCCAAGGTGTCGGAGGACGTCGAGTACTACACCGCGCTGCGCTCGCGGCGCGCCGCCGAGCGTGCGGACGTGGCGCTCGTGGTCTGCGACGCCCAGGCCGGCGTGACCGCGCAGGACCTGCGGATCGCCGACCTGGCCATGACCAGCGGCTGCGCGACCGCGCTGGTGCTCAACAAGTGGGACCTCGCGGGCGTCGAGGGCGTCGATCTCGAGCACCAACGCGCGCGCGTGGCGCAGAAGCTGCGCCTGCGACCGCGGGTGCTCACCGCCAGCGCGATCTCGGGTCGCCACGTCGGGCGGGTCCTCACCGAGGCGATCGCGCTCGGCGAGCGGATGAAGGCACGCATCCCCACGCCTCAGCTCAACCG
>JALYZC010000254.1 GCA_030945905.1 Actinomycetota bacterium | reverse complement strand
GGCATGCCTGAGCCGGCGTGAGCGGTTTAGTCTTGGTTGTGGAGTTCGTCTGCGAGGTTGTGGTCGGTCATGCGTGAGCGGAGGCGTAGGACGGCTTTGGTGTGTAGTTGGCTGATCCGCGATTCGGTGACGCCGAGCACTTCGCCGATCTCTCGCAGCGTGAGGTTCTCGTAGTAATACAAGGCGATCACCAGCTTCTCGCGTTCGGGCAACCTGGCGATCGCGTCAGCCACGCGGTCTTTGAGATCGGTGGCGTCCATCACCCGAGCGGGATCCGGCGAACTGGGGTCCTGCAAGGTATCCAGCAGCGAAACCTGATCCCCACTGGCGTCAGACACCGACCACAACTCATCTAACGCCGCGATCGTCGAATGAGAAATCGCGATCAAACAATCCTGAAACTCCCCGACCCCCATCGAAAGCTCAGCCGCCATCTCCTCATCCGACGGCGCCCGCTGCAACCGATGCTCAAGCTTTACATTCGCGCGCTCAATCGCCCGCGCCCGCGCCCGCACCGACCGCGGCACCCAATCCAACGTCCGCAACTCATCAATGATCGCCCCCCGAATCCGCGGCACCGCATAGGTCTCAAACTTGATCTCACGCTCAGGCTCAAAACGCTCAATCGCCGAAATCAACCCCCCCAACCCATACGAAATCAAATCCGCCTCCTCCACATGCGCCGGCAACCCCGACCCCATCCGCCCCGCCACATACTTCACCAACGGCGCATAGGCCACCACCAAACGCTCACGCGCCCCCCCATCCCCACCCACCCGAAAACGACGCCACAAATCACGCAACTCAACGGCTTTGACGTTCGTCTCCACAGCTCTACCTCATAACGCCCTGTAGTTCACGCACGCGGATGACTCTTGGAATACGCCGATCGCAACCGCACAGACTCAACCTGAGTGTAAACCTGCGTCGTGGACAGCGACGCGTGTCCGAGCATTTCCTGGATCGCGCGCAGGTCCGCGCCGCCGTCGAGCAGGTGGGTCGCGAAGGAGTGGCGCAGCCAGTGTGGCGACACGCCGGTCTGCAGCGACGCCTGTCGCGTCCACGCGCGTAGCCGTCTGCGCACGTCCGAGGTCGAGAGGCGCCGACCCGACTTGGAGAGGAAGAGCGCCGGCTCCTCGCCCAGGGGCGAGCGATCGAGAGCAGGGCGCGTGAGGCTCAGCGCCGGCCGCCCGCGTGACGCGTAGGCCTCGAGCGCGCGAACGGCGTGCTCGCCCACCGGGACGAAGCGCGTCTTGGCTCCCTTGCCCTCGACGCGGACGTGCTCGTCGTCGAAGTCCACCGAGCCCAGGTCGAGGTTGACGATCTCTTCCGCCCGCAGCCCGGCGGCGTACGCGAGCTCGAAGAGGGCGCGATCGCGCAGCTCCAGTGGCGTGCTGGCGGGGATGCGGTCCAGTAGCGCCGCCACCTCGGATGCCTTCAGGGTCCGGGGCAGGCGAGAACCTCGCTTGGGTGCGCTCAACAGGTCAGCGGGGTTCTGCTCGATGCGCTGGTGCTCGACCAACGTCCGGAAGAAGCCGCGCAGCGAAGCGAGCTTGCGAGCCACCGTCGTGGGGGCGGCGCCCCGCTCGGAGAGCGACGCGGCGTAGCGGCGGAGGCTGCGCATGTCTACCCGCTCAGGCGTGAGCGCTCGCTCGGTCGCCCAACGCGCGAACTGGCCGAGGTCGGCCCCGTAGGCGCGACGGGTCTTCTCGGCCGAGCCCCGTCGACGCAGGTCGCGGTCGAACAGCCTGAGAGCCTCGCCCCAAGCCCCGCTAGGCTCCTGGTCGGTGGGTGCCTTCTTCATTCACACCGCCTCCGGTCAGGTGGCCACCGGACGCCAGCTCAGGGACGCCGGACTGACGGCGCAGGACGGGGCGCCCGATCCACCCTGGTACCGGATCCAGGGTCCCAGCGACGCATCCACCATGTGGTACGTGGTCCTGCGCAAGCGAACGCGGGGAATCTTCATCGGCGCACTTGCTTTTCGCCATGGTGGCCAGTACCCCTCTCTGCTCGCGGGCGGCTGGGAAGAGGTGGCCATCGGGGATATCGGCCGCACGCTTGCGCCCGACGCGGCCCAGGGCGACTAGATCACGTAGACAGGATCGCCGACCGAGACGCGAGGGAACAGGTCCTCCACGTCGGAGACGTGCATGCGGATGCACCCGTGTGAAGCGGCGGACCCGATGGACGCGTCATCGGCGGTTCCGTGGATCCCGTCTCCGGGGTAGAAGCCGATCCAGCGCGATTTGATCGGGTTCTCGGGGGCGCCACCGGGGATGGTCTGGCCCGCGAGGGACCCCGCCCAGGACTCATTGGGCACGTTCCATGCGGGATCGATGGACTTGTCGGTGACGCTGTGCAGCCCCGCCGGGGACTCGAGGCCCGCCTGACCGACGGCAATCCCGTAGCTCTTGCTCATCTTCAGATGCTTGTAGAGCTTGAGCTCGAAGCTGCTGCGGTTGATGACGATCACCGACGGATACCGGTCTGCGAGCTGCGCCGTGGTGACCTTGGGCCGCAGGCGCGAGACCACCGGCGTCAGAGCGCCTTGGTAGCGCTGGTTCTCCAAGTCGAACACGATGGCGTTGCGCAGCTGCGTGGCATTGACCTTGAGGCCGTCGCGTCCGGGCACCTTGGACAATCCGCCCGCCGAGTAGTCCAGCGAGGCGTCCCTGGCGGGGCGGTCGATCTTGCCGGTCACCCGCCGGACGAAGTGCGTGACCGCCGGGCGCGAGTAGGAGATCTTGGGCGCGAGGTTCACGTTGACGGCGCTGCCCTGTACCGAGTGCCAGGTACGCGTGAAGATCGAGCCCTCGCGGCTGCGGCGCGTCGCCTCGTCGATCGTGGCCTGGATGTCATAGCCGACGTTCGCGCTGCGGGGACTCAGCTCGAAGCGCTGGTGCGCCCGCTGGACGACGATCGGCTGGTTCAGGCGCGCGGTGAGCTCGCGGCGCACCTTGTCGCCGGCCGCCGAGGCGTTCATCCCCCCGACCTTGATCCCGGCGATCTTGACGCCGTTGGCCAGGTGGTCACGGCGGCCGTGGTCGTAGAGATACAGGCCGACCGCACCGACCAGGAGCAGGGCGAAGACCGACGCGACGGCGATGAGGGAGCGCTTAGGCATGCGAGGTCAACTCCAGGGCGATTGTAGAGGCACGGTACCCATTCGGCAGCCGTTGCAACCAGGTTTGCCGGTGCCTGGCAGCACCGAACACCCCGCAAACGGCCGAATTTGACCGTAACTACGACGCGGAGGAGCGGCCGGGCGCCAGGATTCCGTCGATCGCCGCGAGCACCTGCGGCCGCGCCCGGCCTTCGGCCTCGTGGCGCCGCAAGACGTCGAGGTCGGCGTGGGGCAGCGACGGCAGCAGGCGGAGGAGGTCGGCGACTGCGAGGGACTCGTACTCCTCCACGGCAGCCGGTGCAAGAGGGGGCGGGGAGTCCTCCACCGCGCCGGCGCGTGCGCCGGCCGGCCCATCGCCGGCCGCGGTGCCGGGCGAACCCGGCTCGTCGAGCGCGGCCAGGGTCCTCTGGAGATCGTGAACCTGGCGCGAGGAGGGACGCCAGGCCTTGCCGGCGCCGGCGCCCCTGCGCCGCACATTCGGACTCCAGCGCAGAAATTCCTCGACCTCGCGCTCATACTGGTAGGGCTCGCGTGCGCCTCGGAGCACGGGGGCCACGCGCTGGTATTCCCGCTGCTTGATGACGGCCTCGCGCGTCGTGTAGCGGTAGGCGTAGCCGGCCGCCTTGAGGCGGCGGTTGTCCAGGCCGCGCCCGTAGCGCATCTGGCTGAGCATCTCCTTGGGAATGTGCACGCCCAAACGGTGCAGCTGACGGACCACCGCGCCCGTTCCCCACGGCGGCAGGACCGGGACCATCAGCTTGTCCAGCAGGGCGACCACCTCGGAGAGGACGAGCACGCCATCCGCCGCACCGTTGAACACGCCGGGCAGCTCGTTGCGCACCACGAATTCGAGTACTCCCACGATGTCGTCCTCGTGGATGAACTGATAGCGCGGGTCAAAGCCCAGGATGGTCGGGACCGCCGGCAGCGCGAACAGGCGATTGTGCGAGGTCTTCACCCCCGCGCCCAGTGCATTGGCGAAGCGCACGACGGTCACGGTCAGGTCGGGATTACGCCGAGAGAACTCGTGCACCGCGCCCTCGGCCTCCACGATGTCCCGCTCGATCGGCGTCTGGGGCGGATGGGGGCGTTCCATCTCCTCGGTGAAGAACGCCGGGTCGTCGCGCTCGCACCCGTAGTAGTGAGCGGAGGACTTGAAGACCACCTTGCGCACGGGCGAATCCTCGCCGGTGCAGGCAGTGAGGATGTTCATCGTCCCGATGACGTTGTTCTCGTGGGCCTTGGCAGGCGACGTCCAGCTCGAGTCGACCACCAGGCGAGTGTCGATGACGGTATCGATCTCCGCGGCCTGGACGATGCGGCGAATCAGCGCGTGCTGGGTGCCCACCCGGATGAACTCCGTGCGCTCGAGCTCTACGCGCGGATCCTCGGAGTCCACGCCGATGACCACCTCCACGTCCGGGTCCTGCTCGAGCGCCTCAGCCAGCCGCCCCCCCCAGTAGGTGGAGAGGCCGGTGACCAGGACGCGGCGCGAGCGCATCAGCCCATCCACACGTTGCGGCGGGTCGCGACCAGGTCGAGCAACTCGTCCTGGATGCGCGCGCGCACCTCGGCCGCCACCGTCTGTACGAGCCCCTTGTCCTGCCAGGGCTCAGGCCCCCACTGGTCGGTGGGGATGGGCTCGAGGAAGCGGATGCGGAACTTCGCCGGGAGAAAACCCAACATGCCGAACGGCCCCAGGTGCGGGAACGTGGGCGTGATCGGAAAGTAGAGCAGGCCGGTGAGCCTTTGCAGGGCGGGTACGTGGGCGAAGATGGGTGCCGCCTCCTCAGCTCCGACCATGGCGATCGGCACGATCGGGGCGCGAGCCCGCATGGCCGCCGCGACGAAGCCGCCGCGCCCGAAGCGCCGGAGGCGGTAGCGGTCGCGGTAGAGCTTCTCGGTGCCCTTGGCCCCCTCGGGCATGACCTGCACCAGCGCGCCCTCGTCGTGGAGCAGGCGGTGGACGTTGGCCGGGTGTGCAGGGACCGCGCCGATCTTGGGCAGCAGCATGGCGAACCCTGGATAGCCCTTGAAGAAGTGCTCGACCGTGAGGTGCACGGGGCGGGGATTGGCGTGCTCCTCCTTGATCGCCTTGGCGATCATTGGCGCATCGGGGGGCAGCGCCCCGGCGTGGTTTGACACCAGCAGAGCACCGCCGGTCGAAGGCACGTTCTCGATGCCCTCGACCTCGACGCGGAACCAGTAGCGGTAGAAGAAGTCGATCAGCGCTCGATCGAGCGCGCCCTCGACCCGCTCGGAGCGTCCCCAGTCATCGACCTGACGTTCGGGTTCGATGCCGGGCAGATGGTCGCGGAGGTCCTGCTCACGCCGAGCGGGAAGCCCCGCGGGCTCGGGCGCGGGCATCGCCCGCACCTCGGGGGCACTCGTGGTGGTGTCGCGTGGGGAGTCGGTCATGCGCGAGCGCTCGTCGCATTGTGCCTGATCCGCTCGCCGGCGCCGCGACGGTACCGCGGCGCTAGGTTACGCTCCATGGGAGCGAGCCCCTCCTCCATCGCAGATCACGTCGCGGCGACGCCTGATCTCGATCGCTACGGGCCGCCCGTCCGCTCGGCGTGGCAAGACGTCGACTGGCGCGAGCACCAGCGGTGGCTGCAGGTCAACGCTCGCCGCATCAACCTCGTCGAGCTCGGCGACGGTCCCCCGATCGTCTTCGTGCATGGTCATTCCGGGTCGTGGTCGAACTGGCTGGAGAACCTCCCCCACTTCGCCGAGCGCCATCGCGTGGTGGCCTTCGACCTCCCGGGGTTCGGGCACTCCGAGATGCCGGCGCAAGGCGTGTCGATCGAGAACTACGGGCGCACGGTCGACGCCGTGATGGAGGAGCTGGGCGTCGATCAGGCGGCGATCGTGGGCAACTCGATGGGCGGCTTCGTCGGCGCCGAGCTGGCGCTCAAGTTCCCCCACCGCGTGCAGCGCCTCGTCCTGGTGTCGGCCGCGGGCCTCGCCACGAAGTACATCGGCCTGTCGGCCGAGTTCCTACGGCGCCGATCCGTGGTCGCGTTCGCCCGCGCGGTGAACACCTACGCCTCCTTCCCCGAGGCCCGGGCGAGCACGCTCATGCGCCGGCCCCGACTGCGGCGGGCCCTGCTGGGCATGGTGGCTCATCATCCCGATCGGCTCCCGGTACCGATCAGCATGGAGCTGGTCCGGGGTACGGGTAAGCCCGCCGCCGCCGACGCCCTCGACGCGCTGCTGGACTACGACTACCGCGATCGCCTGGAGGACGTGCGCTGCCCCACCCTGATCGTGTGGGGTGAGGACGACCGCACCGTCCCCGTGGAATCCGCCGGCGAATACGAGCGCCTGATTCCCGGCTCTCGAAAGGTCGTCCTACTCGACACCGGGCACGTGCCGATGGTCGAACGTCCGGTGCGCTTCAACGCGCTGCTCGACGAGTTCCTGGCCGAGGAGCCGTCCTAGCTTCGGCGGACCTCGCGCCTCGCGCCGCCTGCGCTCAACCGCAGACCGCGCCCTCCGAAGCCGAGGACACCAGGCGCGCGTACTTGGCCATCACGCCGCTGGGGTACGGCGCGCGAGGCGACTCGTACGCGCGCACGCGTTCGGCGATCTCCTCGGCGTCGAGGCCGACGTCCAAGCGCCGTCCCTCCACGTCGAGCGTGACCTCGTCGCCGTCGTGCACGGCGGCAATCGGGCCCCCGCGGAACGCCTCGGGGGCGACGTGCCCGGCCATCAGTCCGTGGGTGGCCCCCGAGAAACGCCCGTCGGTGATCAGCGCCACCTCCTCGCCCAGCCCCTCGCCCACCAGGGCAGCGGTGACCCCGAGCATCTCGCGCATCCCCGGCCCGCCGGCCGGGCCCTCGTTGCGGATGACCACGACGTCGCCGGCGCGGATCGCCTTCGCTCTGACCGCGGCCATCGCGGCCTCCTCGGACTCGAACACGCGGGCGGGCCCTTTGTGGCTGCGGCGCTCGTGACCCGCCAGCTTGACCACGCAGCCCTCGGGCGCGAGGTTGCCGCGCAGGATGGCCAGTCCTCCGGTCGGCTTGACCGGGTTCGAAAGCGGCCGGACCACCTCCTGGCCCTCGCGCTCGACCGCCTCGCGCGCATGCTCGCCGATGGTGCGCCCGCTGACCGTGGGAGCGTCCGCGTGCAGCAGCCCCGCCTCGAGCAGGCGCTGGGCCACAAGCGCGATCCCCCCCGCCTCGTAGAGGTCGACGGCAAGGTAGTCGCCCCCCGGCTTGAGTGAGCACAGCAGCGGCGTGCGCGCACTGATGCGGTCGAAGTCGTCGATGTCGAGCGCCACCCCGGCCTCGCGTGCCACGGCGAGGAGGTGCAGCACGCCGTTGGTCGAGCCCCCACTGGTGGCGATGGCGGCGATCGCGTTCTCCAGGCTCTCGCGCGTGATGATCTCGCTGGGCCGCTGGCCGCGCGCGAGCACGTCGAGCACCAGTCGGCCCGCCTCATAGGCGACCTCCCCCTTGCTGCCGTCCATGGCCGGGACCATGGCGGCGCCGGGCGGGGAGATGCCGAGGACCTCGAAGGCCATGGCCATCGTGTTGGCGGTGAACTGACCGGCGCACGCCCCCGCGCCGGGCGATGCCGCCGCTTCGAGCTCGCCCAACTCCTCGTCGCTCATGTCGCCCGCGGCGTGGGCGCCCACCGCCTCGAAGACGTCCTGGATGCTCACGTCGCGATCGTGGAAGCGCCCGGGGGCGATCGAGCCCCCGTAGAGCATGACCGAGGGCACGTCGAGACGGGCGAGCGCCATGACGGTCCCGGGGATCGTCTTGTCACACCCGCTCAGGGCCACCACGGCGTCGAACTGGTGGCCGCGGCCGACGAGCTCGATGCTGTCGGCGATCGTCTCGCGCGAGACCAGCGACGTCTTCATGCCCTGGGTGCCCATGGTGATCCCGTCGGAGATCGCGATGGTGTTGAGCTCCATCGGCGTGCCGCCCGCAGCGCGTATCCCCTCCTTGACCTTCGCGGCGAGGGCGCGCAGATGGAAGTTGCAGGGCATCGTCTCGATCCAGGTGGAGGCGACGCCGACGATCGGCTTGGCCAGCGCCTCCTCGTCGAAGCCGATGCCCTTGAGGTAGGCACGGGCGGGAGCCCGCTCGGGCCCCTCGGTCAGCGCACGGCTGCGGTGCTTGAGGTCGAAGCCGTTCCGGCTTTCGGAGGGACGCCCGTTCACGGAGCGGGAACGCTGCCGTCGCGCTCCGGGCCGCGACGCTGACGTCGGGTGCGCTCGCGCTCCCATTCACCCACCCGCCACAGGTCGCGGCGGACCTGGCGCGGGTCGACCTGACGGCCGGGCATGTGCATGTTGGCGCTGGCGACGAGCCGTCGCTCGTCACCGGTCAGCGCCATCCACTTGGCCAGTACATCGTCGGATTCGGGCAGCAGCGCGCTGCCGTAGGGTCGGGTCTCGTCGGGGAACTCCACGCAGTACTCGTTAAGCAGCTCACGGGTTTGGGGCAGGTAGGCCACGATCGGCTTGTGCGGGTAGATCAGGTATGCGTACAGCGCGCCACCGGCACCCGGTCCTTCGGCCTGGGTCCCCCACACGCGGAGAAACCCCAGGTCACGGTACATCTCCCACTCCTCGTCGTTGACGCACGACCGCAGCAGCACGCGGGCGCGCTGCTCGGCGCGGCGCTCACGTCCGGGGTCGAATCCCTCGCCGGCCACGCGTCGCCGATTGGCCCGGCGCCGCGCCAGCCCCTGTGACAGCCGCGGCATCGCGACCTCCCAGAGCAGCGCCACGATCACGATCAGGGTGGCGCAGAGAGCGAGCAGCACAGGTTAGCCACCGGTCCGTCAGCCAGCGCCGCCGGCTGCGCGCGGGAAGAAGATGACCCGCTCCGCGTCGCGCGGGACGTCTGTGAATGCCTTGACGATCTCAGCCTCGCGCCGGCCTCGCCCGTCGACCGTGGGCACCGCGGCCCACATCCCGTGATCGAGTTGGCGTCGAAACTCCTCGATCAAGGCCCGCTCCTCGGCAGAGACCTCGAGGTCGCCCTCCGCTATGAGCACCTCGCCATGTCCGGGCTTCATGCGCAGGAACCTCATCTGCACTCGATTATGCCAGAGGGCTCACGGCATCGATTGGCCCTGGCGCGCCGAGCACGGCCACCGGCCCGACGCCACCGCCCAACTCACGCAGCCCGCGGTGCACCGCCTCGGCGGCGACCGCCTTTGCCGTCCGAGCCGCCTCGAGCGCCGACGCGCCAAGGGCCAGCTGCGCCGCAAGCGTCGAGGAGTGCGTGCAACCCGAGCCGTGCGCGGCGCCGTCGGCGAAGCGGGGCCCCCCGAGGCTCTCCAGGCGCTCCCCGTCGAAATACACGTCAACCGGGTCCTCCCGATGCCCCCCCGTGACGACCACGACGTCGGGGCCCAGGGCGTGAACCGCACGCGCGAGGTCTTCGGAGCCGCGCTCCGGCCCTCCGGCGAGCACGAGCGCCTCCGCAACATTGGGCGTGACGACCGTGGCCCGCGGCAGAAGCCGCCCGATCAGCGCGTCGCGCGCCGCGGGCTCGAGCAGTTCCGCGCCGGACTCGGCCACCATCACCGGATCGAGCACCACGGGGGTGCCTGGGGCCATCAGATCCAGCGCCTCCTCCACCGCCGCGATCGTGTCCGCCGTCCCCAGCATCCCGATCTTGACGGCGTCGACTCCGATGTCCGCCACCACCGCCCGCACTTGGGCCACGATCATGGCCGGCGACACGGGCTCCACCGCGCTGACCGCGAGCGTGTTCTGCGCGGTGACCGCGGTGATCGCGGTCATCCCATGCACGCCGTTGCGGGCGAACGCCTTGAGATCCGCCTGGATGCCGGCTCCCCCGCCGGAGTCAGAGCCGGCGATCGAGAGGACGCGCGTGATGGGGCGGTCGGCCGTCATCCAACCGAGCTTAGACGTGGCTACCGAGCGCGCTCTATGGGGCCACCGGCAGGTAGCGCCCATCGAGGCTTCGGCGCAGCAGGCCGTGCAACTCGAGCTCGCCGAGGCCGGCCACCGCGTCGGCGGGGCTCACGCCGCTCGCCACCAGCGCCGCCGGAGTGTCGGTGCCCGAGGCCACTGCGAGCAGCACGCGGCGCAGTCGAGGCGCCAGCGAAGGTGTTCGGCCTGGGTCCGCCACGCGCATGCCCACCCCGCACGCGACGTCGAGCGCCTTTTGAGCACCGCTGATGAGTGCGGCCCCATCGCCGATCAGGGCATTGGGGCCGGTGGCGAGTGGCGAGGTGATCCGGCCCGGCACCGCCCCCACGTCGCGACCCAGGTCGCCGGCCACCTTGGTGGTGATCAGGGCGCCGGAGCGCTCCGCGGCCTCGACGACCACCGTCAGCCGCGCCAATCCCGCAATCACGCGATTGCGGGCCGGAAAGCACCAGCGTCGGGCGCGAAACCCGGGCGGCAGCTCGGAGATCACAGCGCCGTTGCGGCGAACTCGCGCGTGTAGGGAGCGCTTGCTTGCCGGGTAGGGGATCTCGGCGGCGCCGGCCAGCACGGCGATCGTGGAGCCCTGTGCCTCCAGTGCACCTTCGTGTGCCGCGGCATCGATGCCGAGCGCCATGCCGCTTATCACCGTCAGCCCGGCGGTTGCCAGCCCACGGCCGAGGCTGCGCGCGACCTCGAGGCCGTAGCCCGACGCGCGCCGGGCCCCGACGATCGCCACCGCCGGCGCAGCGTCGAGGTCCAGCGGCGCGAGCGACCCCGCGACGTGCAGCACGGCGGGAGCGTCCGCCATCTCGAGCAGCGGTCGTGGATACCGCGCATCGTGGCGGCACAGGGCAGTCAGCCCGGCCGCCCGACACCGCCGACGGGCGCCCGCAGGCTGGAAGGTCTCGTAGCCCTGGCGCACCTGGAGGCGTCGTTTCCCTGGTCGGGTCAGCGCATCGACGAGCTTCAGGTCGTCGAGCGCGAAGAGCGCGCGCTGGTCATCGATGCGCCCGCCCAGCTGCTCGATATGCGCAGCGAGCGCGCTGACCAACCAGGTGCGACGCAGGCAGGCGCCGCACGGAAGCTCACCCGTGCGGCTCACGCCGCAACTCGGCCGGCCGAATCGTGGCGAAGCGTCACGGCCATGTGGACGTGACCGGCCTCGATGCGCGCGCTCCCGGCCAGGTCGGCGACCGTGCGCGCCACTCGGAGGACGCGATGGTGCCCGCGTGCGCTCAGCTGCGACTGCTCGTAGGCGGCCGCGAGCGCCCGCCTCGCCGCCGGGGTCAGCGCGGCGTGGACGCCGACCAGTCGCGAGCCCATGTGGCTGTTGCAGGTGGCGCCCGTGCCGGCGAGCCGGCGCTCCTGCACCGCCCGCGCAGCCGCCACCCGCCCGCGAGCAGCGGCCGAGCTCGTATAGGGGCGAGCGGCGAGCTCCTCCGCGCGCGGCCGGGTCATTCGGACGAGCAGGTCGAGGCGGTCGAGCAGGGGACCGCTCAGGCGGCGGCGATGGCGGGCCAGGTCGGCATCCGAGCAGCTGCAGCGCTCCATCACGCCGAGCAGCCCGCACGGACAGGGATTCGTGGCCGACACCAGCATGAACCGCGTGGGGAACACGCACATGTGCTGACCCCGCACGATCGCCACCCGGCCGTCCTCTAGCGGTTGTCGCAGCGCCTCCAGGCTCGAGCGCGGGAACTCGGAGAGCTCGTCGAGGAACAGGACGCCGTGATGGGCGAGGCTGGCCTCGCCCGGTGAGGGCCCCCGACCGCCGCCCACGAGACCGGATGGCGAGATGGTGTGGTGGGGTGCGCGGAAGGGACGGCAGGCGGCGAGACCCCCGCCGTCAAGCAGGCCGGCCACGCTGTGGATTCGCGTGACCTCGATCGCCTCCGCCCGCGACAGCGGCGGGAGGATGGACGGCAACCGACGGGCCAGCATCGTCTTGCCGGTCCCCGGCGGCCCGACCAGCAGCAGGTTGTGACCCCCCGCAGCCGCGATCGTAAGCGCGTCGATGGCGACCTCGTGGCCGCGGACATCGGCCAGGTCGGGGCCGGCCTCCTCGCCGGCGGGCTGTGGCGAGCAGCGCGGAAGCGGCGCGGGCCGGTCGCGCCCAGCGCCCGGGTCCCCCAACCACTCGACCACGCCACGCAGGCTCCGGACCCCGGTCACCTCGATGCCCTCCACGAGCGCGGCCTCCGCCGCCCGTTCCTCCGCCAGGATCAGGCCCTGCAGGCCCGCTCGGCGCGTGCCCTCGGCGACAGCGAGCGCGCCTCCGCCGGGACGCAGCTCACCGCCGAGCGAGAGCTCTCCGAACACCGCCCACTTCGCCAGCACGTCGCCTGCCACCTGCCCGCCGGCGACGAGCACGGCCAGCGCCAGCGCGAGGTCGAAGCCGGGGCCTACCTTGGGCAGGTGGGCCGGTGCAAGGTTGGCGGTGATCCGCCGCGATGGGAACTGAAAGCCCGAGTTGAGGATTGCCGCGCGCACCCGTTCGCGCGCCTCGCGCACCGCCGCGTCGGCGAGGCCCACCACGGCGAACGCCGGAAGGCCGGGCCGGACATCGACCTCGACCCACACGGCGCGGGGCTCCAGGCCGTCGATGGCGAAGGTGGCGATACGGGCCAGCACGCACGGCAGCCTAGGTCGCGAACTGCTGCGCAGGACACGGGGTTCGTGACAAGTCCGCGGCGACGGGAAAGGCGCGGCAAGCCGCCGTGAATTTGTCGCAGACCGAGTGCTGTCCGATGACACCGGGGGCCATACCTTCGATTCATGCCGGGCACCGACCTCCGTCGCACCCTCGGGCGTTCGGGAGAACGGATGGCGGGGGAGCACCTTCGCCGCCTCGGCTTCGAGGTGCTCGAGCGCAACTACCGCACGCGCTGGGGTGAGCTCGACCTCGTCGCCTTCGATGGGCGCACGCTCGTGTTCTGCGAGGTCAAGGCACGCCGCGGCGGCACCGGTCAACCGTTCGACGCGCTGCATCCCGGCAAGCAGCGCCGGGTGCGCCGCATGGCGGCGAGCTGGCTGGCCGAGCGCTCCGATCGACCGCGCGCGGCAGACCTGCGCTTCGACGCGATCGGCGTGGTCATCGACGGGCAAGGACGGCTCATCGCCCTCGACCATCTGGAGGGGGCGTTCTGACCGATGGCCGCGGTTCTACAGCGCGAGCTGCTGATACGCCGCCGACTGAAACGACAGCCGGTGCAGCGGCGAGACGCCGCGCGCCTCGATCGCCGCGCGGTGCTCGGGCGTCGCGTAGCCCACATGGGTGGCGAACTCCCACCCGGGGTGCAGCGCATCGGCCCGCTGCATGAAACGGTCTCGGGTGACCTTGGCGAGGATGGACGCGGCCGCGATCGCCGCACTGCGTGCGTCCCCGTTGACCACGGCGCGCTGGTCGGGCCACATCTCACCCACGGGAAATCCATCGGTGAGGCAGATGCAGCCCGGCCGGGCCACCCGTGAGAGCGCATCGCGCAGGGCGGCGAGGTTGGTCACGTGGAGCCCCCGGGCATCGATGCCGCGCGCGCACCGGGAGACGACCGCGACCTGGAGCGCGACCCGCATCACGATGGGGTAGAGCGCTTCGCGGGCGGCCGGACTGTGCTGCTTTGAGTCGTTGAGCGCTGACAGCGCCCGCAGCTCGCGCAGCCCGAGCCGTTCGTAGTCGAAGATCACGGCCGCGGCGACGAGCGGGCCCGCCAGGCAACCGCGGCCGGCCTCGTCAGCGCCCGCGACGTAGCGGAACCCCAGCGCGCGGTCGAAGCCGAAGAGCCGGCGAGCGGTGCGTCGCTTGGCTGGCCGAGTCGGCCTCTGGCCGGTGGCGGGCGAGGAAGCCACGATCGCTGCGCATCATGCCCGACGACCCGGCCGGAAGCGGCGGAGCGCCTACAGGGTGCCGATGCGGTCCGGCGGCCAGTAGGTGGCAAACGCCCCGCCGATGATCCACTTCTTGGGGACCGGGCCCCAGAAGCGGCTGTCGTCGGAGGAGCCGCGGTTGTCGCCCATCATGAAGTAGTAGCCCTTGGGGATGCGAATCTCCTTGGGGAAATCGCAGCCGTCGGCGTTCTGGCAGGGACGCGTGTAGTTGTCGCTCTCCCGCTTGCCGTTGCGCACCACGTGGCCGTTGAGGATCTGCACGCGATCACCCGGACCCGCCACGACGCGCTTGATGAAATTTTGATCCGAGCGTCCCTTGGTGGGAAAGAAACAGGCCTGACCGGGGTCCTGCGGACGTCCGCAGCGATTGTCGTCCGCCCCCTTCGGAGGATGGAACACGACGATCGCCCCGACGTTGGGGTCGCTGAAGTGGGTTCCCACCCGGTTGACCAGGACGCGCTGGCCGACGTCGAGTGTCGGCACCATCGATTCGCTGGGGATGCGGTAGGGCTTGACCAGGAAGGCCTGGATACCCAGGGCCAGGGCCAGCGCCGTGGCGACGATGAGCCCGAGCTCCAGGAGCGAGCCGGAGGTCGACTTCTTCTTGGTGCTCACCCCTTACCGCCGTCGGCGGGCACATCGGCCCCGCCGTCCGGGGGCGGCGGCTCCGAGGGCTCCGCCGACTCCGTCGGCGCGGCGGCCTCCGGCTCCTCGGCGTCCTGCTCCTGTGCGACCTCGGTCTCCTGGGCGCGGGGGGCCTCGTCGTCGGTGGGCATATGCCCCGCTTCGTCCACGGCCGGCTCGTGGGCGGTCTCGGGCGCGTGCAGCAGACCGGACTCGACGACGTCCTCGGCGCCCGTGAAACGGCGCTCTCGCACGCGTGCCCGCTTGCCCACGCGCTTGCGCAGGTAGTAGAGCTTCGCCCGCCGCACGTCTCCCCGGGCGGCGATCTCGATCCGCTCGATCTTTGGCGTGTGAACCGGAAACGTGCGCTCGACCCCTACGCCGAAGGACTGCTTGCGCACGGTGAAGATCTCGCGGACGCCGCTGCCCTGGCGCTTGATGACGACGCCCTCGAAGACCTGCGTGCGGCGCCTGGTGCCTTCCACCACCTGGAAATGGACGCGCACACGATCGCCCGCTGCAAAGGCAGGGACGCGGCGCAGCTGGGCGCGCTCCAAGCTGTCGATGACACTGCTCATGGCAAAAAAGAGGGCAGGTCTGAAAAGACCGCCCGGCGCCTATCGTAGCGGTTCGGGTCCGGTCTCCCGGCGCCCCCGACTCTGGTGCAGGCGCCATTCGCGGATGCGGTCGTGGTGGCCGGAGAGCAGCACCTCGGGCACCGGCCAGCCGCGGTACTCCGCGGGCCTGGTGTAGTGCGGGTACTCCGGCGCCCCGGCCAGCGCAGCGCTGAAGGATTCCTCCAGCGCGGAGGATTCGTGCCCCAGCGCACCGGGCAGCTTGCGGATCACCGCGTCGAGGAGCACCATCGCCGCGAGCTCGCCTCCGGCGAGCACGTAGCGTCCGATCGAGATCGCGTCCGTGGCGAGGTGCTCGACCACGCGCTCGTCAAATCCCTCGTAGCGTCCGCACAACAGGGTGAGCGCGGGCTCTCGCGAAAGCTCGCCCACGAGCGCTTCGTCGAGCACACGGCCCGATGCGGTGAGGGCGACGATGCGCCGGTCCCGACGCACCGCCAGGGCGTCGCGCCCGTAGTGTGCGTGCAGAGCGGCGTCGACGACATCGACGCGCAGCACCATCCCGGCTCCGCCTCCGAACGGCGTGTCATCGACCTGGCCTGCGGTCAAGGGCGTGTGTTCGCGGAAGTTGACCGCCTCGAGCGCAAGCCCTTCCGCCAGCGCGTTGCGCACGTGGCGCTGCCCGGAGAACCAGTCAAACCACTCCGGGAACAGGGTGAAGACGTCGACGTCCATGTCGGCTCAACGCTCGCCGAGGAAGGCCAGGTCGACATCGATCCGCCGGGCCTCCGTATCCACCGCTCGGACGGCGTCGCGCACCAGGGGCACGAGCAGCTCCCCGCCCTCCTCGCGCTCGACTTCCAGCACCTCGCACGAGGGCAGCGCGCGCAGCGCTCGGACGACCCCGATCCGCTGCTCACCGTCATGGACGAGGCAGCCCTGGAGCTCCTCGGCGTAGAACTCGTTTTCACCCAGGTCGGGGGCGGCGTCCCGTCGCACGAGCAGCTCGGCGGCGCGCAGCCGCTCCGCATCCTCGCGTCCTCGGCACCCCTCGAGGCGCAGGATGGGCCGCGCGGGGGTCCCGGCACGGCGCACGATCGTGCGCGGGCGACCGTGGAGGCACACCGACATCCCTTCGGCCAGCAGCTCGAAGCGGCCGTCCTGCACGTGGAAGGAGCCGTCGAGTCCGTGCGGGCGCCCGACCCGGCCGGCGAGCAGCCAGTCTCTCGAGGCGTCAGTCGACGATGTCGAGGAGGACACGGCGTTGCTCCTTGACCGCTGCGGCCTTGATCACCGTCCGCAGCGCGGCCGCGGTGCGCCCGCCCCGGCCGATCACCTTGCCGTAGTCGTCCTCGGCCACCGTGAGCTCGAGGACGACGGTACCGTCGTCCTCCTCGAACTCATCGACGCGCACCGATCCGGGCTCGTCGACCAGGGCCCTGGCGAGGTACTCGAGCAGCTCCTTCATGTGCCATCCCGCTGGCCGCGGCGCGGCCGGCCGCGGTCAGCGCCCGCTGGGCTCGATGCCCTGGATCTTGAGGAGCTTGCGCACGGTCTTGGTGGGCTGGGCGCCGCGAGCGAGCCAGGTACGAGCCCGCTCCTCGTCCAGCGAGATGGTCGAGGGATCCGTCTGGGCGTTGTAGCGCCCGATCGTCTCGATCACGCGGCCGTCGCGAGGCGAGCGCTGATCGGCGACGACCACGCGCCAGATGGGATCCTTGCGCCCGCCTACGCGGGTGAGCCTGAGTCGTACGGACATACGTTGCCGAGAGGGTAGCGGAGCGCGTTCTCAATGGGCCTGACGCATCAACGCCTGGATGTCGGGCATCTTGCCCTCCCCGAGCTTCTTCATCAGCTTGCGCATCTGGTCGAACTGCTTGACGAGTTGATTGACCGCCTGCACCGTGGTGCCCGACCCGCGAGCGATGCGGAGGCGGCGTGAGCCCTTGATGAGCTCGGGGCGGCGGCGCTCCTCCGGGGTCATCGAGAGGATGATCGCCTCCACGCGGTCGATCTCGCGCTCTTCGACCTTGAGCCCTCGCAGCTCCTTGGCGCCCGCGAGGCCGGGGATCATCCCCAGCAGCGAGGAGATCGGCCCCATGCGGCGCACCTGCTTGAGCTGGCTCAGGAAGTCCTCGAGGGTGAACTCGGCCTTGCGCAGCTTGCGCTCCATCTCCCGCGCCTCGTCCTCATCGGTCTCGCGTTCGGCCCTCTCGATCAGGGTGAGCACGTCGCCCATGCCCAGGATGCGCTGAGCCATGCGGTCGGGATGGAAGCGCTCGAACTGGTCGAGCTTCTCGCCGGTGGAGGCGAACAGGATCGGCTTGCCCGTCACGGCGTTGACCGAGAGTGCCGCGCCGCCCCGGGCGTCGCCGTCGAGCTTGGTCATGACCACGCCGTCGAACGGAGCGACCGCGCCGAACTCCTCCGCCACGTTGACCGCGTCCTGACCGGTCATGGCATCGACCACGAGCAGCACGGTGTGCGGGGTGACCGCCTTCTTGATCGCCGCGAGCTCGGCCATCAGCTCCTGGTCCACGTGCAGGCGGCCCGAGGTGTCCACGATGAGCACGTCCTTGCCCTCCTCGCGGGCGCGGTCGCGAGCCCACTTGGCGATCTCCACCGGCTTCGCGTCGGTTCCCTGCTCGTAGACCTCGGCCCCGGCCTGAGCGCCGACCTTCACGAGCTGCTCCACGGCCGCCGGCCGGTAGACGTCGCAGGCCGCCACGGCCACTGCGGACCCGTGCTCCTCGCGGAGGTGACGAGCGAGCTTGGCGGTCGCGGTTGTCTTGCCCGACCCCTGGAGCCCGGCCATCAGGATGACCGTCGGCGGGCGCGGCGAGAACGATATGTCGCGTCCGGCGCCGCCCATCAGCGCGGTAAGCCGCTCGTCGACGATCTTGACCACCTGCTGACCGGGATTGAGCTGGCCGATGACCTCCTGACCCAGGCAGCGCTCCTTCACCTCGGCGGTGAAGGACTTGACCACCTTGAAGTTGACGTCGGCCTCGAGAAGAGCGAGGCGGATCTGGCGCATCACCCGGTTGACGTCGTCCTCGGTCAGCGTGCCGCGCTGGCGAACGTCGGCCAGGGTTTCCTGGAGCTTCTCGGACAGGCTGTCGAACATCGGGCTTCAGGCTAGTACTCCGCCACGCCCTGCGCGCGGGTCTTCCTGCGCAACCGCCCGAATAGGCAACCCGCACACGGGGTACGTTCCCTGGACGATTCGATCAAAGGAGGCACCAATGAAGTCGAGATTCCTCATAGGCCCCGTGCTACTGGCGCTGGTTGGAGCGCTCGCGCTGGCCGGCACCTCGCTGGCGGGCAATGGCCACGGCCATGGGCAGCGCCACGGCAACGGGCACGGCAGAACGCTCTTCTCCGTACTGAAGGGACGCAACGAGGTCGGCACCGCCGGCGACCCCGACGGCGTCGGCTCGGCCAACGTGCTGATTCACAGCGCCGACACCGTGTGCTACGGCGTCAGTGTCAGCGGGATCGCCACACCGACGGAGGCGCACATCCATCGCGGCAAGCGAAACGAGAACGGGCCGCACGTGGTCACCTTGACCTTTCCGAGCAGCGGCGATCCCGGTGCCTCGAGCGGGTGCGCGACCGGGCTCTCGTCGTCGCTCGTCACGGAGATCCGGGAGCATCCCGGGCGGTTCTACATCAACATCCATACCGCGGAGTTCCCGCAGGGAGCGCTACGCGGGCAGCTGTAACGCGGTGAGCAGGCAAGTCGCCCGCGGGGCCCGGCGC
>JALYZC010000253.1 GCA_030945905.1 Actinomycetota bacterium | reverse complement strand
CGGCTGATGTTCTTCCCCACCGAAGTACCCTCCTCTAGCATTGCTACTGACATGTCAGATCCTATAACACAATGCTGCTTCGCCACAAGCGACCAGGTCTCTGGCGGGAACCGAGTCCCGGCGTCCTCGGCCCGCCCTAGCCTCAGATGAGCTCCGCATGGCTGCGCGTCGCCCTTTCGTCGTGATCAAACAGAGAACATGAGCAAGGGCACGGCTACCAAGCCCACGCCGGCGCCGAGCTCGCTTGCCGGGTCGGTGCATCGGCAGCTCAAGGCGGACATCGTGGCGTGCCGGCTGCTCCCGGGCAGCATGGTGGGCGCCGCCGACCTCGCGCAGCGCTTCGACGTGAGCCGCACGCCGGTCCACGAGGCGCTCAAGGCGCTCTGCCAGGAAGGACTGCTGCGGGTCCTCCCCCGCGTCGGCTACATCGTCACCCCGGTCACCGCAAGCGACATCGACGACATCTTCGACCTTCGGCTCAGCCTGGAAGTGCTCGGCGCCGGGCGGGCTGCCGAACTCGTCACAGACCGCGACGTCGCGAACCTGCGAGCCCAACACGCCCGCGCCCAGCAAAACCTCGGCCGCGGCTCACTCGACGACCCGTCCCATCTCCAGTCTCTGATGGCGGGCAACCGAGAGTTCCACACCACCATCGCCGCGCTCTCGGGCAACCAGCGACTGGCGAGAATCGTGGGCGGGCTGCTCGACGAAGGCGAGCGGATCTACTTTCTCTACTTTCGCTCCGGCCGACCCCACCCGCCCGGCGACCCCCACGTCGCCATCGTGGACGCACTCCAAGCGAGAGATCCCCGGGCGGCTCGCGCTGCCATGACCGCACACATCGAGGACCAGCGAGAAGGAATACGAGCCGGCTCGGGACTCCCGTAGAGCCTAGCCGCGTCAGGCCATCGGGCCGCCTACCCCGCCTGGTTGCCCGCCGCGATCCGCCTCAGGTCGACCGTCTCGTCAAACGTGTCCCCATCCACGCCGTGCTCGAGCGCGACCTCGCGCAGCGGGCGCCCCGAGTCTGCGGCTACCTTGACGATCTCGGTTGCCTTGTCATAGCCGATCACCGGGTTCAGCGCCGTTGCGACCGCGAGGGTCAGCTCCGCCGAGCGCCGGCAGCCCTCGAGGTTGGCCTCGATGCCCTCGACGCACTTCTCGGCGAACAGGTTGCACTTCGCGGTGAGCAGCCCGATCGACTCGAGCAGGTTCCGCGCGATCAGGGGTACCCGGACGTTGAGCTCGAAGTTGCCCTCCAGGCCGGCCACCGTGATGGCCGTGTCGTTGCCGATCACCTGAGCCGCCACCTGCATGACGACCTCGGGAATCACCGGATTGACCTTGCCGGGCATGATCGACGAGCCCTTCTGCAGCTCGGGGAGGCGCAGCTCGCCAAAGCCCGCGCGCGGACCCGAGCCCATCATGGCCAGGTCATTGGCGATCTTGGTGACCGACACCGCGATCACCTTCAGCGTGCCTGAGAGCTCCACGAGAGCATCGCGGTTGCCCTGGGCCTCGAACGGATCCTCGGGGGCCAGGATCTCGAGCCCGGTCTGCTCGGAGAGCAGCCGACGCGCGCGCTCGGCAAACTCCGCGTGCGTGTTGAGGCCCGTCCCCGTGGCGGTGCCCCCGAGGGGGATCTGGGACACCTGCGGGAGGGCGTTGCGCACCCGGCGTGCACCGAGGCGCACCTGCGCCGCATAGCCGCCGAACTCCTGCCCGAGGGTTACGGGCACAGCGTCCATGAGATGGGTACGACCGGCCTTGACGACGTCCTTGAACTCCTCCGCCTTGGCCGCGAAGGCCCGCTCGAGGCGCTCGAGCGCGGGCAGCAGCCGGTTGGTGGCCTCGTCCAGCGCGGCGAGGTGCACCGCCGAGGGGAAGACATCGTTTGAGGACTGGCCCATGTTCACGTGATCGTTGGCATGGGCGCCCTCGCCGGCCAGGCTGGCGATGACCTCGTTCGCGTTCGTGTTGGACGAGGTGCCCGACCCCGTCTGAAACGCATCGACCGGGAACTGCTCGTCGTGTTTGCCGGCGGCCACGTCGTCGGCAGCGGCGGCGATGCGCTGTGCCACGGCGCCGTCGAGCAGCCCCAACTCGGCGTTCACCCTGGCCGCGGCGGCCTTGATCCGTCCGAGCCAGTGGATGACCTCTGCGTGGACGGGCTTGCCGGAGACGGGGAAGTTCTCGATTGCCTTGGTCGTCTCCGCACCCCAGAGCTGCTGCGATTCCTCCTGTACTGCCATGGCGTCTCCGGTTTCAGTCGCGGGTCACTAGTTCAGCACGCTCAGCCGCAGAACGCGGCCAGCTCCCGGGCCAGGCCGACCGGGTCGTCGTAGGCCATCAGAAAGCCGGTGCCGGAGAGCACGCGCAGCTGGCCCTGCGGCAGCCGGGCCAGCGCTTCCTCGGCGATACGCAGCGGGTGGCGGCGGTCCTCGTCGGCCCACAGCAGCAGCGTGGGCATGTCGAATCGGGTGTAGGCGTCGAGAAGCTCGGGCTGGGCCTGGGCCGGCCAGCGGCGTGCCGCCTTGGCCCAGGAGCGCGCGCGGTTACCGTTGCCGCCGACGTCGGCGAACGCGTGGCGCACGAGATCATGGGCGGCGGGATTGGCCCGCGCGGACAGGCGGGCTCCCAACCGCGGCCGGTAGATCAGGCGCGCCCCATGGGCAACGAGTCGGTCGAGGCCGGGGGCGGCGCCGAGCTGGGTCGCGGCTCGCCAGGCGCGCAGGCGCGCCGTGCTCGCC
>JALYZC010000241.1 GCA_030945905.1 Actinomycetota bacterium | reverse complement strand
TCTCAGCAGTGCACGCCTCCTGCCCTTCCCCTACCTCCGGTGGGTCGGCGTGCGCCCCGGGCCGGTCCGCCGTACTCAAACGCACGGTGGACCGGCCCGCCCTCCCCACCTCCCGACGCGAGTTCGTTCAGCCACCGCGCTGCGCCCCGGTCAGGGCGCCCTGCAGGTCCGCGGGGAGCGGCGAGATGACGTCCACGCGATGACCATGGACGGGGTGGTCGAACGCCAGCCGGACGGCATGGAGGAATTGCCGTTGCAGGCCGTAGGACTCGCCGGCGGGCTCGCTTGCGTATACCGGGTCGCCGACGACCGGGTGTCCGATCGCCTGCATGTGAACCCGGATCTGGTGCGTGCGTCCCGTTTCCAGATGGACGCGGACCAGTGAGACCCGCCCGAGCCGACGCTCCACGGTGAAGTGCGTGCGAGCTTCCCGAGGCACATCGGTCTCGGTGGAGATCCGGGTCCGGACCCGGCGGTCGCGACCGAGCGGCGCGTCGATCGTCCCCGCACCTGCGGGCGGATGCCCGTGGACCAGGGCGAGGTACTCGCGCTCGATGCGCCGCGCCGCTAGGGCGGCTTTGAGCCCGCGATGCGCCGCCTCGGACTTGGCCACCACGAGCAGACCCGACGTGTCGCGGTCCAGGCGGTGCACGATGCCCGCCCGCCAGGGCTCCGGCCCTCCCCGGGCGCGGCCCGCCAGCGCCTGCGCGAGCGTCCCCGTGCGATGGCCTCGCCCGGGGTGAACCACGACGCCCGCCGGCTTGTCCACCACGAGCAGATACTCGTCCTCAAGGGCAACTCGATACGGCGCGTCGCCGACATCGGGCATGGGTCGCGGATCGTCCTCGTCGACCGCGATCGATTCGCCCCCCGACAGGCGGTGTCGCTTTGCCCGCGTTTGGTCGTCGACCCGCACCTGGCCGGCGTCGATCAGGCGCTGAGCGCGGGCGCGCGATCCCAGCCGGGTGGCCAGGAACTGATCCAGGCGTGAGCCCGCGGCGTCGCGCGGGACCTCAAGCCGGCGCATGGCGCTCGGGGCTCGTCTCGATCACGTACAGCAGCGAGAGCACCCCGATGGTGATCGACGTGTCAGCCGCATTGAAGGCAGGCCACAGGGGGATGTCGATGAAGTCGGTCACTCCCCCGCGGACCACGCGATCGAGCATGTTGCCCAGTGCGCCGCCGAGCAGCAGGCCCGTCGGCACCCAGACGAGGCGGCGCTCTGCGTGACGCGCGAAATACACCACGAGCAGTCCCAGCGCGGCGATCGTCACCAGGGTGAGCAGCGCTCCGCTGTCGGTGAACAGGCCGAAGGCGATCCCTCGATTGCTCACGTTCACGAGGTCGATCCCCGGAAGGAAGCGATGATGCTCTCCGGGCGGGATTCCCGCCCGCACGAGGGCCTTTGTGACCTGATCCACGCCGATCACGGCCGCCGCCAGTAGGCCGGCGCGATACCAGGCACGGGCCACGGGGAACGCTAGCCGCGCACGGCCTGCACGATGATGTTGCCGACGATCTGCAGCACCAGCAGCCCGACGATGGGGCTGATGTCCAGGGGCCCCAGCATGGGGAGAAAGCGGCGAAACACCGAGAGGTAGGGCTCGCACACGTCGCGCAGGAAGGTGAGGATCGCGTCCGACCAGCGCGCGTAGGGCACGCGCACACCGAAGGAGAAGACCAGGCTCATCAACACGTAGGCGAAGATCAGCAGTGAATACACGGTGACCAGCGCAGCGAGAAAGTCGGCCACGTCCGCACGGCCGATGGCGGCGAGGACGAGCATCTACGCACGCACGTGGGTGACGGCGTCCATGGCCGCTGCGAACGCCGCAGGCACGCCGGCCGCTTCGAGCACGCGCAGGCCGCGCTCGGTGTAGCCGCCGGGCGAGGCGACCTCGCGCCGCACGGCGGCGGCATCGTGACCGCGCGCCTCGATCAGCGCGGCGGTCCCGGCCATCGCGTGCGTCACGAGCCGTGCCGCCGCGGCGCCGTCCAGGCCTCGGGTCTCGGCAGCGCGGGCCTGGGCATCGGCGATCAGCGCCAGGTAGGCGGGCGCACAGCCCACGAGGGCCATGGCGACCTCGAACTGGTGCTCCGGGACCTCCTCGATCGCCCCCAGGCGGCCGAAGTGCTCGAGCACCCGCGACTCGAGCGCCTGGTCAACGCCGGAGGCGGACGCGTAGCAGAGCACTCCACGGCGCACCTCCACCGGTGTGTTGGGCATGAAGCGGAACACCGCGGACTCCGCGTATGCGGTTTGGAGGGCTTCGATGGACACGCCCGCGAGCACGGACGCGACCGGTTTGCCAACGGCGGCGATCTCGCCGGCTACGGCGTCGAGCTGCGCCGGCTTGTGGCAGAGCACGACCAGGTCCGCGCGCTGCGCGAGCTCGAGATTGGAGGCGATCGCCTCACCTCCGACCTCGGCGGCGAGCTCGGCCGCGCGTCCGGATCCCGCGTCGGAGCAGAGCACGGGCACACTCCATCCGCGGGCCATCGCCCGCGCCATGTTCCCCGATCCGACCAGCCCGACCAGCATCCGGCGAAGGCTATCGCGCGGTGTCCGCGGCCCGGGACGGGCGCCCGCACGGGCGGCGCCCGTCAGCTCTGATTGAAGAAGCCCTTCTCGATCAGCCGCGCGCGCTCCTCGGCGGAGACCTCGACGTTGCGGGGGGTGAGCAGGAACACCTTGTCGGCGATGCGCTGCATGCCGCCCTCGAGCGCATAGGTGAGACCGCTGGAGAAGTCGATTAGGCGCTTGGACAGGTCGGTGTCGGAGGACTGGAGGTTGAGGATGACCGGAATCGAGTCCTTGAACTTGTCCGCCACGTCCTGCGCGTCGTTGAAGGTCTTGGGGATGACGAGGTGCACGCGGACATCGCCCCCGGTCGCCCCTCCGTTGCGCCCGCCGGGCACGGAGCGCAGCACGCTGGTTCGACGATCGTCGCCACCCTCGTCGGCGAAGATGTCATCGATCTCGTCGCGCCGGCGGCGACTGGACAGGCGCCGCACGTTCGGGCGCTCCCGGTAGCGCTCGCCCATCTGGTCCTCGGGCTCGGGGGCCGGCGGTGCGGGCGGCTCCTCGTCGTAGTACTCGTGGTCCTCGGCCAAGCCGAAGTAGACGAGGGCGCGGTGCCAGGTGTCTCGAAAGGCCATAGCGATGTTGTGGTTCGCCCACCGGCTGGATTTCCCTGCTGATGTCGAGCGGGCGAGAAACATGTTACGCATACAGAACGCTGCCGATCCGGATGATGGTCGCGCCCTCCTCCACGGCGACGGCGTAGTCCTGCGTGGTTCCCATCGACAGTCGCGCCAGGCCATGCTCTGCTGCCAGCGCCCGCAGCCGGCCGAAGTGGGGCCGGCTCTGCTCCGGATCGCCGACGAGGGGCGGCATCGTCATGAGGCCGGTGACCGGGACCGGACACCGGGCCAGGAAGTCCTCGAGTTCGTCGGGGCGCACGCCGGCCTTGCCCGGTTCCCCGGCCACGTCGACCTCGATCAGCACCTCGAGCCCGGGTCGGGCCTGCTCACGATGGCGCTCGAGCTGCGCCAACGCGGACTCCGATGACAGGGAGTGGATCAGCCGGACGTGGGGCAGGATGTGGCGCACCTTCCGGCTCTGCAGCCGGCCGATGAAGTGCCAGGTGAAGCGCTCCCCGTACACGGCCACCTTGGCCTCGAGGTCCTGGGCGCGGTTCTCGCCGACCGTCGCCACGCCGGCGTCGGCCAAGACCCCCATCTCATCCACGGCGACGTACTTGGTGGCGGCGCAGATCTCGACCCCGGCGGGATCGCGACCGACCCGCTCAGCGGCGGCCGCCACCTGCCCCCGCACGCCGTCGAGGTTGGCTCGCAGGCGCCGCGCCCGCAGCCCGCGGATCAGCTCCGCCACACGATCCCCCCCTGCCGTCCGGTCGCCCCGTCGTCGCGGCGGTGGGAGAAGAACAGCTCGGGGTCGGCGCACATCGTGCACAGCCCGACGTCGTGGACGTCGGTCACGCCCTGCGCAGCGAGCGCCCGGCGCGCGACGAGCTTGAGGTCGAGCGCCCGACCCCGGCGCACGTCGGGGCCGTAGGGGGCAAAACGTTCGTGCACGTCCTCGCCGACCTCGTAGCAGCACGGACCCGCACCGGGGCCGATGGCGGCGGCGATCGGGCCGCGCGCGCCGAGCTCGCGCACGGCGTCGATGCCCTCCGCCACGATCCCGCTCGCCAGGCCGCGCCACCCACAGTGGAGCATCGCCACGGCCTCGGGGGCCGCGAGGGCAACCGGCAGGCAATCGGCCACGAGCACGATCGGCGCCACGCCGGGGAGGCAGGTCGCCTGCCCGTCGGCCGGGTCGAGCGGCCACTCGGCCGGGTCAGGCGGCCGCCGTCGGAGGCGGACGCGCGCCTCGTGCACCTGGCGTCCTTGGGCGAAGCGTTCGGGCTCGATGCCCACGAGATCCCCAACTCGCGCACGGTTGGCATCGACGTTGCCGAGCTCGTCGTCGGTGAGCCAACCGAGATTCAGGCTCGCGTAGGCACCGCCGGAGACCCCCCCGCGGCGAGTGGTGAACAGCGCCCGGGCGCCGAGCAGGTCGATGGCGATGTGCTCGCCGAGCCGCCGAAACGGCGGGGTCAGGTCCACGCGAGGTGCAGGCGCATGCGGTCGCATGCTACTTGCGCGCTACGGCGGCCAGCGCGGCCGCCAGCTCGCCTTCGCGGCCCGGCGCGAGCTCGCCGTCCAACCGGGCCGCGAGCGCCACCGAGAGGCCGCGACCTACCTCGGGTCCCTCCGGCACGCCGGCTTCCAACAGGTCGGTTCCGCCGATCGCCAGCTCGACGTGTCGCAGCTCGTGCAGCCACGCGCATGCCGGCTCACGAGCGCCGAGGGCTCCCGCTACCGCGACGGCCTCGACCGGAGCCGGGGAGGCCGCGGCGGCGACCTCGGAGGGGCGGCGCGCCGCACGCAATCGTTCTGCGAGCTGCGGAGCGTCCACCGCTGCCGCGAGGACGACGTCACGGGCCGCGGCGCTCACCTGCAGCTCGTCGAGCCACGCTCTCAGCTCCTCGCGGCCCAGTTGGCGAGCGGTCACGGCGAGCAGAGCGAGATCGCGGCGAGCACCAGG
>JALYZC010000076.1 GCA_030945905.1 Actinomycetota bacterium | reverse complement strand
ATCCGACATCCAGGCGAGCGTATGGGCGCGAGAACTCCGTAGTCAAGAGGAGCGATGGGGAGCGCCGGATACCGGACCGTCGCAGCGATCCACGTTCGTCCACATTCGCCTGTCTACCCAACCCCGGGGGGCGGGCCGCGTTCCAGTTATGGGATGACGAGCGCCAGCGTCTTGACCCCGCCCGTACTCGTAGCCCACTCCGGCAGCCAATCCGTCAAGCAATGCGGTCGTGCGGCCGATGAACACGGAACAGCAAAGGGGTTCCCCACATGCTTCGGATCGTTGATATCCAAATCTGTGCTCCATGGTGCACGCATCGGCGTGGCACTGCGGCTGATCGCTTGTCTCGAGAGGCTCCGCTGTGCGCGCGCCATCCCGGCTGAGTGAGCCACGCGTCAACGGCGCCGACACGTCGTCTGGCCCTGCAGGCCCTGTGGCTCCCCATGGGTCCAGCGGCGACGGCGAGTCAGATCCCCACGCCGCTGCCGCCCGTCTCCTCGATCGCGTGTCGGCCCGGCGCGACACCGACCTGCCCAGGCTCTCGCCGGGAAAGGAGAGCGCGGGGAACGTCCGCCGCCTGGCCGTCACGGGGCTGGGGGCTGCCTGTCTGGTGGCGGCGCTGGCGCTTGCGTGGGTCGGCGGTTCGGCCTTCCTGGTTGGGGCCCTGCTGGCCGTCCTGGCGGGCGCCTACCTCCTGCACCGGAGCTGGCTGGATCGCAGAACGGAGGTGCTCAAGCGCCTGGCGGGCGTGGACGACCTGACCGGACTGGGAAATCAGCGGGTCCTGTGGGAAGCGCTGTCCAACCACATCGAGGGTGCGCGCCCAGGACCACTCTCGCTGGTGATGGTCGACGTCGACAGCTTCAAGGAGATCAACGAGCGCTACGGGCACCAGGTCGGAGACGCCGTCCTGCGAGCCACCGCCATCTCGGTCAAGGAACATTCCCCTCGAGAAGGACTGTGCTTTCGCTACGGCGGCGATGAGCTCCTGGTGATCGCACCGGGCACGGTGGAGGGAGCGGCATGCGAGCTGGCGGAGGACATTCGCCACGCGGTGGCCAACCAGCAGCTGGGCCTGCCGGCGGTCACCGTGTCGTGCGGGATCGCCCAGGCCGAGTCTTCGTGGGGACCGTGGGAGCTGATGGACAGAGCCGATCGCGCTCTGCACGCGGCCAAACGCACGGGGCGCAACCGCGTCGTGTCCCTGAACCAGATTCCCGCCGATGCCGAGTTTCAGGAGCAGGAGGACGAGGTCGACGTCGTCCGGCGCACCGCGCTCGAGGTTGCGGCGGCGACCCTGCTGGCGCGTGACTCCGGTACCGCCCACCACGCTGACGACGTCGTCACCCTTGCCGGGTCCATCGCGTCACGACTCGGGATCAAGGGAAAGCAGCGTGAGGAGCTCCTCGCCGCCGCGAAGCTGCATGACATCGGCAAGGTGGCGATCGGTCCGGAGGTGCTCAACAAGCCCGGTCCGCTCAACGCGGAGGAGTGGACGATCATGCGCCAGCACACTCCGATCGGTGAGCGGATCCTGCGCGCGGTGCCGCACATGGCCGAGGTGGCGACGATCGTCCGCCATTCCCACGAGCACTACGACGGTGGTGGATATCCCGACGGCCTCTCCGGGAAGGCGATCCCCCTGGCGAGCCGGATCATTCTCTGCGCCGACGCCTTCCACGCGATCCGCTCCGACAGACCGTACCGTCGAGGTCGCTCGGCCAAGGAGGCCATGCAGGAGGTCCGGGCCAACTCGGGCACCCAATTCGATCCGACCGTTGTCGATGCCCTGGAGAAGGCCGCACACGAGTTGCGGGGGGGCGCGCTGGGCAAGATCATCGACCCCCGGACGGTGGCGTCGCCCCGTCTGCTCGCGCTACTGCTGACGATGATGATGGGCGGCACCGCGCTGGCCGCCTCCCCGCCGCTGAGGCACTGGGCCGCTTCCGTCATCAACGGAGGATCCCACCATCGTGCTCACCCCGAGGCGGCTGCTCACGCCGGCTGCGGCGAGGCGGGAGCCCTGCTGTGCGCCGTGGCATCTGTCGAGGGGTCGACAGCCGGGCTGCCCGGATCGAGCACCGCCCCCTCCGCCTCGCAGCCGACCCACGGCGCGCGGCCACGTCCGCGGACCCGCAGGCGAAGTGCGAACCGACCCGCCGGCGCGGGCGGCGGCGGTCGAGCGGGTCGGAGCGGACCGACGGCGGTGGCCGCGGTCGGCGCTCAGAGCGGGCCGCCCCCGGTCGATGCGAGCGTCGCTCCACCGCAGCCGGCGTCCCTCTTCGTCGACGCCGTGCCGAACACGCAACGCGACGGTGTTGAAATTGCGCCCAAGCAGCGCGAGAGTCCAAGGCGCACGGGTACGCACGGGCCGCGAAGGCAACCGCAGCAGAAGCGCCCGCCCGCGCGTGGCCACCAGCCCTCACACAAGGCTCCGAGCAAGCCGCACGGCAAGGGCGAGCATCCTGATCACAGCAAAGGCGCGCCCGACAAGCCGAACAAGGGCGCAGGGAAGCCCGATCAGGGCAAGGACAAGTCGGAACAGTCGCATGGAGGAGGCAGCCAGGTTGTCCACACCGACAAACCGGAGGGACACGCAGGCGAGCCCAGCGCGAGCCCTCGGCAGCCGGGCTCCATACCCGCGGATGCTTCGGCTGATCCGGGCGCACCACAGGGGAGCTCATCCGCTCCCGCCGACGTCCGCTCCGTCCATCCGCTCCTTGACACGAGCGGTCCGTTTGCAAACCCGTTCAAACCGGCGCCCCCCGGGGACGAAGGACTCCAAGCCGCCTCCGAGGGTGCACAGCCGGATGCATCCACGAGTGTTGAGGAGCTTGCTCCTCCTGAGATCTCGCCCGAATGGTCCGACTACTCGCCTGCCGGTCCGGGACAGGACGAGAGCGTTCCCCAGGACCCCACGGTCGAAGTGCCCGCCCCGGCCGAAGAGCCATCCGACGTTACGACAGAGGCACTCCCTCCGGCCGAGCAGCCGCCAGACCAAGCACCACCGGCCGCAGGAGCAAACGGCGACGCAGGAGCAAACGGCGGTGCGGGAGTAGACGGCTACTAGACGGAAGGGACGGCAGTCCCCAGCCGGCCACCCGGGGGCAACCGGTTAGCTGACGGGAGGCGAGCGAAAGCGATCGGTCATGCGGCCGGCGCTCTCCGCGACATCCTCGACTTCCGCGCGCTCTCGCTCGGCGGCCTTTTCCTGAGCCAGCCCACGTCGGACCACATCATCGTTCGCCTGGCGCACGGCGGTCTCGAGGAAGTCCCTCAGCGCCCCTTCGGAACCGTCCTGCACACCGGTCACCTGGAGTGCGCCGCGAATGAGCCGAACCTCTCCCCAGGATCCCTCGGGTGTCTCGCGTTGCAACGGTCGCATGATCCGGCCGAAGCTCTTGTTCCAGTCCGGGTCGAGTCCTCCGGACAGGGCAACCGTCAGGGTGTGGTCGGCGTCAACCACCGCCGAGCTCCAGTCGATCTCGCGTTCGTCCATCCAGCGATGATGCTAACGAAGCGGTAGGGGTCAGGGCGCCCACACTGGACCGCGCCTGGTAGCTCACCCGCCGGGTCGGCGCCGCCCGGCGATCCCCCGGACCTGCTCGGGATCGATGGTCAGCGCCTCACCTTCGTCGGCCAGCGGATCGACGCCGGCCAGGAGGTCTGATCGATCGATGTCCCCCATCGCCTCCTCGTAGAGATGGAACCACGGCAGTCCGTGCTCGGTATAGAGAGCGGCGCTCACGGGGCTGGGCGGGGGCTCGCGACCGGTCAGGGCGTGGAACTGCTCGCTGTTGAGCAGCGCGACGGACACCGAGGCCGCACTGCGCGGGTCCCAGGTCTCGACGCCGTAGGGATCGGGATAGATCTTCTGCGCGATCCTTCCGCCGGCCGCCAGCCCCAACCGCGCCGACGCCTGTGGCCGGCCCTCGAGCGGCGTGGCGCGCCGATCCGGCTGGTGGTCGGGAAACCGGCCGAGCTTGGGCTCGTACACCCGCAGCTGGATCCCACCCAGGTGCTCCGTTCCAATCAGCTGGCCCTCGACCGTGAGCCCGCTTCCGAGCGGCACCGCGACGAACTGGCGGACGAAGCCCTCCCCCGCGTTGATGCCGTCGAGCCATGGCTGATCGGGACAGACGAGGTAGTTCTGCGGGTCGGAGGTCAGCGGCGAGGAGAGCGGCTGCCCCGAGAGCGCGTTGACGCCGCCGACCCCGATCTGTACGGCGTTGGGCTTCCACCAGGCGCCGCCGAACGCCAGCCACAGCGCCTCGCGCTGGTAGAGCGGCACGCCGAAGCCGGGCCCGTCCCCGGCTTCGAGAGCGCCGAGGCGCGCGACCGGCAGCCGGCCGAGGCTCGGCGGCAACGGATAGCTGGAGCCGTCAGTTGGGACCCTGAGCGTGCGCTGGAAGGCGACCGAGAAGCGATCGCCTACGGCGACCGCGTCACCCTCCAGCGCGATCCCGCCCACGGTCGACTAGCCGGCGGGATACATCTGCGTGATGAACTTCTTGTCGGCGGCCGACAGGTGGATGTTCTCGTGCGTGCCCTTTCCGTCGGTGAACAGCGTGTCGGGGAACGCATAGAGCATGATCGAGTTTCGATCGAACTTCGTGGCATTCACCTGGGTGCGCGAGTAGCGCTGGAGGATGTTGAAGTCGATCTCCTCCTTCGACCAGTTGTTCGGGGGCCCGGAGAACAGGCGGTAGACCTCCGCCGTGTTCCACTTCAGGCCGGCCGCCGGACTCTGGTGCTCGTGGATGGCGCCCAGGGCGTGACCGAACTCGTGGACCACGACGCGCTCGTACTCCTCGTCCGGGGTGTCGTCACGCAGCCAGCCGAAGTTCATCGTGGGTTGGTGCTTGGGGAAGTAGCTGCGAACCAGCGCGTCGGTGCCCAGGGCGGACCACGAGCCCGCGTCTGCGACGAAGGAGATGCGGATGTCCTCGTCGCGGGTCTTGACGAACTTGAACTTGACGTTCGCGAACTGCTCCCACATGTGCGCCTTCTGCTCGACCCGCTTGCGCTGCTTGGGTCCGCCGTCGAGGAACCGGCACTTCAGCGTCGCGCCGTTCGGCCACTTCTTCAGCGTCACGACCGCCAGGCGGGAGATCGGATGACTGATGTCCATGGCATCGATATCCGGGAGGCGCGTGCGCATCGAGCGCAGGGCGGTCTCCGCCGCGGCCTGCTCGGCCGCGGCTCGCGCCGGGTTGAGCTCGTCGGGCACGATCCGGTCGATACACAGTCGTACGGCCTGCTCCTTTGCCATCACAGCTCCCCTCTCGTGGTCTGCGCTCGCTGCCGGCACCCTCCCCCAGCCGGCAGGGCCACCGTACTGCCTAAGCTCGCGCGCTTGGAGGTTTTTTCGCCCGCCGTACAGTCAGTCGCGTTTCCTTCGCTCGCGCGGCGCCGTACGGGCGAGCGAGAGCGCCGGGATCGCCGTCATCACCGCCATGACGGTCGCCGCGATCGCCAGGGCGCCTCCCGTCGACACCCACACCAGCACGGCTCCCAGCCCCACCATGACCACGAGCCCGTACATGGCGCGGGCGTACCACCAGGGCCGAGTGGCGGCGGGGGCGATCTCGACTCGCGCAGAGGGCTCGACCGGCGGCGCGGTCTCGACCCGCGGGGGAGCGTCGACGTCCCGCACGGCAGCGACCGGCGGCACGGCGCCGGCGGGTCGGGCAACCAGGGGCCGGACGACCGGAGGCCGGTGTCTCGCACGTCCTTTGCCGTCCGGGTGGCGCCGGGAGCGCACCCGCTTAGGGCGATTCATCACAAGGTCTATACCCGGGCGTTGTCCGTCTCACCCCATGGGCATCGACACCCCGCGAGCAGTTGTCGCCTCGCCGCGACCCCGGCGCCGAGCGGGCGCCCTTCGCGTGAGGCCTATGGTCCGCTGGACGGCGGGGAGCCCGGCCCCGAGCCGGGCGAGGCCTGGCCCGAGGTGGATGGCGATGGCGTGCTCGGTGCGCTCTGCGAGGGGGAACCGGAGGGCGACTGCTGGGTCGAGGGCCGTGACGGAGACTGCGACGATCCCGTCGAGGGCTGCGTCGTCTTGCCCGCGGGCTGAGGGGTCGACGTCTGGTGCTGTCGTGCGGGCGCCGCACGCCCGTCGCTCGAGCGCGTGCCGTCGGCCTTCTTCTGACCTTCGCTGCTGCCCTGCGAAGCGCCGTGCGACCCACCGCCAAACACCGTCGTGTTGCCGTTTCCGGCCACCGCACCTCCGAGCACGAGCTCGGGGATCGTGATGGCGAGGGCGGCAACCGCGAACGCCACCAGCCCGGTGACCACGGCGATCCGCCAGTGAGGCGCGCGCCGGCGGTAGAGCCGGTATTGGCTCGACGTGCCGGGCGCCGGCTCGACGAACGTCTGCGCCGGCGGCGTATCGGCGGCCGGACCGCCCGCCGCGGGGAGCACGACCCCTTCGCCTCGCGGGGTGGGGACGGACGGCGCCTCGGCAACCCGCGTGCGCGAGGTCCGCGCCTGCGGCCGCGCGCTACCGCGCGCCGGGGCGACAACCCGTGCGGCAAGGTCCGGCGCCTTCGCGCTCACCGCGCTGATGCGCTCGGCGGGCCTGCGCAGCCACTCCTTTACCAGCGTGACGATGATCGGTGTCATCGCTGTGCTGATCAGGGCCCCGCCCGGCCACAGCTTGGAGGTCACCACGGCGGCCGCCACGGCGGCGAGCGCGGCCACCGCCAGCATGCCGATGTCCAGGCCCTCCCGCTGCTCGCCCGCGTGGTGTCGAGCCGTGGCCATGTCAGGCAGGCCCGCGCCGCGGGCGCCGACGCGTTGCGTGTCGGTGATCGGTTCGAGAGCCTGGGAAGGTGAGGATCCGGTTCACGACTACCTCCGTCGGTTCTTGGTGACCGCCCAGTTTGCGGACGGCAGCAGCGCGCCGGTCGGCGAACGCCCGCTCCGAACATCGAGACGATGACTCGAAACGTCGAAATGCAGTCCTGCCGGTTATAGCAACCCCACCGCGGCGCGCAGCGCCCGCTGCCTGTGCTTCGCCAAGAAGATAGGCTCGCCGAGACAGCCACAGCAAGCGCTCACCGAACGTCCATTGACCAGTAAGGAGAAAACGCTCATGTCCAGATGGTCGCGGTCGTTGCCCGTCCTCGCCGTGGTCGGAGCCATCTCGGTGGCAGGCTGTGGAGGAAGCGATTACCCGAGCAAGCCAAACGGCATCTGCAAGAAGTCCGCGGAGCAGGCCAAGGGCCTTACGCGACCCAAGGCTGTCGCCGACCTGCACGTGTACTTCCTGAAGTACCAGTCGATCGTCACCGACGCCGCCCGCCAGTTCAAGGCGGTGAAGCCTCCCAGCGACAAGCAGGCTGCCTACCAGAGCTTCCTGGCCGCGCTCGACCGAGAGGTGGTCGTTTTCCGGCAGGCCACGAACACGGTGGCCAACAACCCCAAGGGCGCGTTGACGCTGCTCCAGCGGCAATCCAGCCTCAGCCAGGAGGTCAACGCAAGGGCCAAGGCGGCCGGTCTCACGCAATGCACCAAGACCGGCTAGGCGTCGTCTAGCGATCTGGGGAGGGCAACCGTGCCCGGCAGATTTCGCAGGCGGCGCCGCGCTGGGGCCGACGAGGGCGAGGAGCGCGAAGGGGAGCTTGGCGCCGCCGCCGCCGAGCTCTCCTCAGCGCTCGGCGCCGTTCCCATCGACGAGGCCCGCATGGCGGCGATCGAGCGGCTCACGGAGCTGCGGACCGCGGGTGCGATCAGCGCGGAGGCCTTCGAACGCGAGCGCAAGCGGCTCCAGGACTACGGATAGGCGCCGCACCGCCCTACTCCCCGGCGATCCCCAGACGTCGGCGAACTTCGTCGAGCAACTCGTCCTGAGGCCGTTCGGCCTCGGCGAGCGCTCGCTCGAGCGCTTCGCGCTCACGCTTGCGCAGGTTGGCCGCACGCTCGACCTCCTGCGCGTCGACCGCATCTTCCCTCTCGGCTCCCAGCCTCTGGACCTCGGCGAGGCTGGCTTGCGGGGGAAGCCACTGGGAGCGGACCCCTGCGCGCCTGGCCTCCTCGACCGCGCGCGTCAGCTGCTCCGCGTCGACGCCCAGGGAGGCGAGTGCATGCGATGCGACGCCGCCGGGGACCAAGGCCAGCAGGACCAGCAGATCGCCGGCGTCTGCCGCGCGCCCCAGCCGCTCCTCGATCTCGTGCGTAAGCGTCCGCAGCGATCCCCCGGCCCCGTCGAGTAGAAACTCTGACAAGCCCATGATCTCGAGTCTGAATGTCGGCGGGCTGCTGCCCCACCTCGATCCCTTCCGTCCTCCATGCGGCCCTGAGAGCATGCGGATGACCTCGTTGCGGATCTTCTCCGAGTCGGCGTCGAAGTCGAGCAGGATGCGGGCGGCCACACCCTCGTTCTCACGGACCAGACCGAGCAGGATGTGCTCTGTCCCAATGTAGTTGTGACCCAGCGACAACGCCTCGCGCAACGCCAGCTCGAGCACCTTCTTCGCCCGCGGCGTAAAGGGAATCTGCCCCGAGGTGACCTCCTCGCCCGAACCCACGATGCGCACCACCTGCGCGCGGACGCGCTCCACGGTGATGTCCAAAGACTCCAGCACCCGCGCGGCCAGCCCCCCCTCGTCGCGCAGCAGCCCGAGCAGGATGTGCTCGGTCCCGATGTAGTTGTGCCTGAGAGTCCGTGCCTCCTCCCGTGCGAGGACAACCACCTGGCGGGCTCGCTCTGTGAAACG
>JALYZC010000225.1 GCA_030945905.1 Actinomycetota bacterium | reverse complement strand
GGGGACGATCGCCACCACCCAGCGCACCGTGGAGGTCTCGCTCGGGGTGCTGCACACCGACGATCCCGGCGACCCGACCCGCCTCACCGGCTACACCGAGAAGCCCACGCTCTCGCACGAGGTCAGCATGGGCGTGTACTGCTTCTCGCCGCGGGTGCGGCAGTTCATGACCCCGGGCGAGCGCCTGGACTTCCCCGACCTGGTGCTCAGGCTCGTCGAGGCGGGGGAGATCGTCCGTGCCTGGCGGTCCGAGAACTACTGGCTGGACATCGGGCGCCACGACGACTACGAGCAGGCCCAGGACGAGTTCGAGCGGATGCGGCACCTGCTCGTCCCCGAGTAGCGGGCCGACCGTGACGCTCACCGGGCGCGACATCGTCTGCGTCGGCTTCGCCGACTGGGAGACCGACCTGCGGACCAACCAGCACCACCTGATGTCTCGCCTCGCCGCGACCAATCGGGTGCTGTTCATCGAATCGCTGGGTCTGCGCCGGCCGCAGCTGGTGGGCCGCGACGTGCGCCGCATCGCGCGGCGGGTGCTGCGGGGTTTGCGGGGAGCGCGGGCCATCGACGACCTGCACGTCCTCTCCCCGCTCGTGGTGCCCCGGCACGACCGCCTGTGGGCGCAGCGCATCAACGGCTGGCTGCTTCCCCGTCTGGTGGGAGCGTCGGCGCGCCGTCTCGGCCTGCACGCGCCGATCCTGTGGGGATACGTCCCCCAGGCCCAGGCGCTGATCGATGTGCTCTCTCCATCGCTGGTGGTCTACCACTGCGTCGACGACATCGCCGCCACCAAGGGCATCGACGCGGAGAGCTTTCGATCCGCCGAGCGAAGCTTCGCCGGCCGTGCCGACCTGGTGCTGGCGAGCTCGCGTCCGCTCGCGGAGCGCATGCGCGAGCTTTCCGACCACGTGTTGGAGGTCCCGAACGTGGCGGACACCCGGCGATTTGCGACGGCGCTCGAGTCGGGTCCAGTGGATGAGGGGATGCAGGCGCTGTCGAGGCCGACGATCGTGTTCACCGGCGCGGTGGTCGCGACGAAGCTCGATGTCGCACTGCTGGTCGAGCTGGCCGGCCGGCGCCCGGGCTGGAGCTTCGCGCTCGTGGGCCCGGTGGGCGTGGGCGATCCCCGCACCGACGTGTCGGCGCTCGCCCACCTGCCCAACGTGCACCTGCTCGGTGCTCGCCCCTATCACGCGCTGCCGGCGGTGTTGCGCGGCGCCGACGCGGCGGTGATCCCCTACGCCGTCAATCAGCTGACCGCGAGCATCTTCCCGATGAAGGTGTACGAGTACCTCGCCGCCGGCCTCGGCGTGGTCGCCACGCCGCTGCCCTCGCTGGCGGAGGTGGAGGGGATCGAGACAGCCGCCGATGCCGGCGCCATGGCGGCCTGCCTGACCGCGCTCATCGACGAGGACTCCCCCGAACGCCGCGCGCAGCGCTCGCGGCTGGCGGCCGGACACTCCTGGGACGCCCGCCTCGAGGAGATCGGGCAGGCCGTCGACGCGGTCGAGCCCACCCGCCGGTGAGCGACCTCCTGGTCACAGCGCACACGCCGACCCTCGGCGGCGGTCGGAGCTTGCGCGTGTACGCGGTGGCGCGAGCGTTGGCCGCGCTCGGAGGCCTCGACGTCCTCTACGTTCGCTTCGGAGCCGACGAGCCCTCCGCCGAGCTGCAGACGATCGAGGGCGCCACCTACACGGCGGTCGACCCCTCGCGCGGGCTCCGCCGGGCGCTGGCCTACGGTCGGGCCCGCGCCCGCGGCGTTCCCACCGGCTTCGCCCGCGGCATCTCCCCCGAACTGGCCGAGGCCGCCGAAACGGCGATGGGGGCGCCGGGACGCGGCCGCATGATCGCCGACGGCCCCGTCGTCGCCGCGGCCCTGCGTCCGCTGCGCCATCGCCATCCCATCGTCTACCTCGCGCACAACGTCGAGTCGGCGTTTCGCCACGAGCTGCCGGGGCGCGAGTGGGGGAGCCGGCGCATGCTCGAGCGTTTTGAGCGGGGACTGCTCGCGGAGGCGCGCCAGTCCTGGATGGCCAGCCGCCTCGACGTCGACCTCGGACATCGTTTGGTGCCCGAAGCCGACTTGCGCTACGTCCCAAATGCGGTGGACGTCGCCGCGATCGTGCCCGCACGCGATCGCTCCGGGACGCAGACGGCCGTCTACGTTGCCAACTTCGCCTACGCCCCGAACCGCCGCGGCCTGCGCTTCCTCGTCGACGAGGTGATGCCGCAGGTGTGGGCGCGCATTCCGCAGGCGCGGCTGTTGGTGGTCGGCGGAGGCCTTGAGG
>JALYZC010000071.1 GCA_030945905.1 Actinomycetota bacterium | reverse complement strand
GCGAGCGCCGCCACGATCGTGGTGCTCGCTCGCAGGACGTCGACGACGATCGCCAGTTCGGCAGGCCGGACCTCCGTGGGGAGGAAGGCGACATCGATCGCGTACCCGTCGTCCATCTGGACCTACGCGATGCTCCTGGTATTGATCGCTTTGGCCACTGCCTGCGATCACCCCTGCGGCGTGTCGCCGGTCTCGGCGTCGCGGGGAGTGGCGCCGGGTGTAGCGTCGCCGCCCAGGACGTCTCGGGCTCGCTGCACGACCGCGTCGGGAGTGAACCCGAGTCGCTCGTAGACCTCAGGGCCCGGAGCCGAGGCGCCGAAGCGCTCGAGGGACACGGATGCGTCGACCCACTTGCGCCAGCCCATCGCCACGCCGGCTTCAACGGAGATCTTGGGGACGTCCGGGGGAAGGACGGCGTTGCGGTAGTCGTCGTCCTGGTGGGCGAAGAGCTCCCAGGAGGGCATCGAGACCACGCGGGTCGGAGTCCCGTCCTCCTGAAGCGCGTCCCGCGCTTGGAGGCACAGCCCCAGCTCGGAGCCGGTCCCGACGAGAACCACCTCCGGGCCCTCCCCCTCGGCATCGATCAGGACGTAGGCCCCCTTGCGTGCCTCGGTGGCCGAGGCGAACTCGCCACCCCCCTCTTGCCGGGCCAGGACCGTGAGCTTCTGACGGGAGAGGATGAGCGCGGCGGGGCCGTTGACGTCTTCGAGGATGCTGCGCCAGCACTCCGCGGTCTCGGCCGCGTCGCCCGGGCGCAGGACGGTGAGCCCCGGAATTGCGCGCAGCGCGGCGAGGTGCTCGACCGGCTGGTGCGTGGGGCCGTCCTCGCCCAGTCCGATGGAGTCGTGGGTGAACACCCACGCGACGTCGAGGGCCATCAGCGCAGACAGGCGGATGGCCCCGCGCATGTAGTCGGCGAACTGCAGGAACGTCGACCCGTACGGGCGCACGATGCCGCCGTGGCCGGCCATCCCGTTCACGGCGCCGCCCATCCCGTGCTCGCGCACGCCGAACTTTATGTTGCGCCCCTCAGGCGTCCCCGGGGCGTTGAGCTCGCTATCGGGAAACTCGGTCTTGGTCGATCCCGCGAGGTCGGCGGCACCGCCGAGCATCGTCGGCGTGAACCCGGCGAAGGCCTCCATCGCCGTGGCACCGGCGCCCCGCGTCGCGATCGCCTCATCCTCTTCGGGGTCGAATCTCGGAACCGCCTCGGCGAGACCGGGCAGCGGCCGCGGCGGGTCCGACCACGCGGCGTCCCACTCCTTGGCCAGCTCTGCATGGGAGTCGCGCCAGGAGTCGAATCGCTCGCGCCACTCGTTCTGCAGCTGCTCGCCCCTCTCCACTTGCGAGAAGTGCTCCTGCACCCCTTCGGGCACCAGGAACTTCGCTTCGGGATCCCAGCCGAGGATCTCCTTGGTGGCCTTGACCTGATCCTCTCCGAGCGCCTCGCCGTGAGCCTTGCTCGTGCCCTGGGCCTCCGGGGCGGGCCAGCCGATGATGGTCCGTACGCGAATCAGGCTGGGCCGCTCGGTCTCGTCGATGCCTTCCTGGATCGCGTCCGCCAGATCGTCGACGTCGTTGACGTCGTCGACCGCCCGCGTGTGCCAGCCATAGGCCTCGAAGCGCTTGGCCACGTCCTCGGAGAACGTCTCCTTGGTGGGACCGTCGAGCTGGATGAGGTTGTCGTCGTAGAGATAGACGAGCCGACCGAGCTTCTGATAGCCCGCCAGCGAAGCGGCCTCCGCGCCGATGCCCTCCTGGACGTCCCCGTCCGAGCAGATCGAGAAGATGCGGTGATCCTGCACCTCAGCTCCGAACTTCGCACGCAGGAAGCGCTCGGCGATGGCCATCCCCACGCCGTTGGCGAACCCCTGGCCGAGGGGGCCCGTGGTCATCTCCACGCCGGGCGTGACGTTCTCCCGGTCGCGCTCCGGATGTCCGGGGGTGAGGGAGTCCCACTGGCGGAAGTTCTTGAGCTCGTCGAGCGAGAGCTCATACCCGGACAGGTGCAGGACCGCGTAGAGCAGCATCGATCCGTGTCCCGCGGAGAGCAGGAAGCGGTCCCGATCGGGCCAGAGGGGATCACGCGGGTTGTGGCGCATGAAGCGCGTGAAGAGCAGGTACGCCGCCGGAGCCATGGCCATCGGCATGCCGGGGTGGCCGCTGTTGGCTTCCTGGACGCCGTCCATCGACAGCGTGCGGATGGTGTCGATGCTGAGGCGTTCGATGTCCGTCTTGGCGTCTTGCTCGATCGTGCTCATGGTGTGACCCTCCCGCGGACCGTTGGGTAGAGCGGCCGACTCTTCGTGCATTGCTCGACCCTGTGCCGAGGCCGCTGAACCGCTCGCGAAGCCGCAAACAGCAGTGGCAGCGCCGATCGTACCCGAGACGGTGGCACCGGAGCGCGGCGGTCGGGGGGCGCTGGCTTGACCGCTTGCAGGCTCAGCGTCAGAATCTTAGATAGATGTCTATAACTTTGACCCAACTACGGAGCTTTCTTGCCGTCGTACGCACCGGTTCGGTCACGGCAGCCGCGGACGAGCTCCTGGTCACCCAACCGTCGGTCTCGGCGGCGGTCACGGCCCTGTCCAAGGAGCTCGGGGTGGGGCTGACCGAGCGCGTGGGGCGAAGCATTCGCACGAGCGCCGCGGGCAACGCCTTTGCGCCCTACGCCACCGATGTGATCGGACTACTCGGGCAAGGGCAGCGCGCCGCTGCGGAAGCGGCCTCGGCCGCAGGGCGCCAGTTGCGGATCGCGGCGGTGACGACCGCGGCCGAGCACGTCGTGCCGCCGCTCATGCAGGCCTTCTCCGCCGCCCACCCCGACGTCGAGCTCATGGTCGAGGTCGGCAACCGCGGCAGGGTGTTCGAGCACGTGGCCGAGCACACGGCCGACGTGGCCATCGGAGGACGGCCGCCCAGCGACGGCCGACTGGTCGGCGGTGCATTCATGGAGAACGAGATCGTGCTGATCGGGCCGCCCGACGACCCGTTGTCCAACCGCCGGTCCATCCCGCTCAACGAGCTCTCGGATCGGGTCTGGCTGCTCCGCGAGGAGGGATCGGGGACGCGGGCGATGACGGAGCAGTTCCTCGCAGCCCATGAGCTGCGCCCTCGGGTCCTCACCCTCGGCTCCAACGGTGCGATCAAGCAGGCCTCCAGGGCAGGGCTCGGCGTGTCGCTTCAGTCCCGTCCGGCTGTCTCGCTCGAGCTCGAGGCGGGTCTGCTGTCAGAGCTCCGAGTCACGGAGCGCCTGCCCAGGCGCCAGTGGTATGTGCTGCGCTCCGCGACCGGACCTGTGCGTGAAGCGGTGTCCACCTTCATGGCCTTCGTCGAGCAGCCCGAGGCGCGCCAGGCAGTGGAGGCCGCTCGGATCACGCGAATGGGACCGGCGGCGCGCGCACGTCGCGGTCGCGGCGGCGCCGGCTCGACCGACGGTTAGGCCTGTTCGAGCGCGCGAGCCGGCACTTCGCCCCAGAGGTGCTCCAGGCGATAGAACCCACGCGCTTCGGGGGTGAAGACGTGAACGACCACGTCGAGGTAGTCCATGAGGATCCACCGCGCCTCCGCCGCTCCCTCGACCCGCTGCGGCAGCAAACCATGATCACGCTTGAGGCCGAGATGCACGGCATCGTGAATCGCCGTGGCCTGGCGCTCGGTGTTGCCCGAGCAGACCACGAAATAGTCGGTGTAGGCCGAGGCACCGCGAAGATCGATCTCGACGATATCCCCCGCCTTCTTCTCGTCGGCATACCCGGCGGCCAGGCGGGCGAGCTCGGTCGCGGTCACGACCGAGGCCCCCGGGAGGAATACAGACGGTGCGCCTCGATGTACTCGGCCACCGCGTCGGGCACGAGGTAGCGGATCGGCTCGGCGCGCCGCACGCGGCGGCGGATGTCCGAGGAGGAGATGTCGATGCGCGGCACGTCGAGGAAGACCGGCTCGACGGGCGTGCCCGCAGCGCGCAGCTGCGTGGTCACGGCCTCTCGCCGGGCTTCGCCGCGCTCGGCCACGGCGAAGGTGGCCAGCACGGCAATCCGCTCGGGCGCGCGCCACGTCGGGAGGCTGGCGGCCATGTCACCCCCGGCGATGAAGGTCAGCTCGTCCTCGGGATCGGCGTCATGCAGGGCTTGCAGAGTATCGACGGTATAGGACGGGCCGCGGCGATCGATCTCCAGCGTCGAGACCGTCAGGCGGTCGTCGTGTCCGGCGGCCCGGCGGCAGAGCGCGACACGGTGGTCGGCTCCCGGATCGTCTTCGGCCTCCTTGTGGGGCGGTACGGCGACGGGCATGAGCACGACGGCGTCAAGCGTGAGCTGTGCATGTGCCTGCTGGGCGCACACGAGGTGGCCGATGTGGGGCGGATTGAACGATCCGCCCAGGATCCCGACGCGGGCCACCGCTCAGTGGTCCATTCGACTACGGACGGACCTGCCCCGACCCTTGCACCACGTACTTGTAGCTGCACAGTTCGCGGACGCCGATCGGCCCACGGGCGTGGAGCTTCTGGGTCGAGTTCCCGATCTCGGCTCCCATGCCGAACTCCGCACCGTCGGTGAAGCGCGTCGAGGCGTTCACGTAGACGCAGGCGGCATCGACGCCGCGCTCGAAGGCCTCGGCGTCTCCGAGCGACGTGGTGACGATCGCCTCCGAATGGCCGCTGCCGTGGGTGTTGATGTGCTCGATCGCCGCCGCTGTGGAATCCACGACGCCGACCGCCAGGATGAGTGCGTGGTACTCGGTGTCCCAGTCGTCGGCGACGGCGTCGGAGAGCGAGGGCGCATGCGCTCCAGCGAGCGCCTTCGCGCGGGGGTCCACGCGCAGTGCGACTCCGTTTTCGCCCAGTACGCCCAGGATGCGCGGCAGAAAGGCAGCCGCGACATCCCGGTGGACGAGCAGCGTCTCGACCGCGTTGCAGACGCCGGGACGTTGAAGCTTGGCGTTGAGCACGATGGCTTCGGCGGCCTCGAGGTCGGCTTCGGCGTCCACATAGACGTGGCAGTTCCCGGAAGCCGCGTAGATCACCGGGACGGTCGCGACCGCCTTCAGCGCGGCCTTGAGGCCCTCCCCACCCCGGGGGATGACGAGGTCGACCAGGCCGTCCTGCGTCGCGAGCTCGGAGAGCTCCTCGCGGTCGCCGCCTTCCAGCAGCCCGATCGCATCCTCGGGGATCCCCGCCTGCGCGGCGGCGTGGATCGCGATGGAGGCGAGCACGGCGTTGGAGTGAGCCGCCGCCGAGGAGCCGCGCAAGACGATCGCGTTGCCCGACTTGAGCGCCAGCGCGCTGCAGTCGATCGTGACGTTGGGGCGCGCCTCGTAGACGATGGCGACGACCCCGAGGGGCACCCGCACCTTGCGCACGTCGAGTCCGTTGGGCAGGCGGAAGCCCTCGATCACCTCGCCGACCGGATCCGGGAGTGCGGCGACCGCCCGCACTCCGTCGGCCATGGCTCGGATCCGCGCCGGGTTGAGGGCAAGCCGGTCCAGCAGCGCCGCGTCGAACCCGGCCGCCCGCCCGGCATCCACGTCGAGGGCGTTGGCGTCGAGCACCTCGGGCGAGTGCGTCTGAAGTGCCTCGGCGATCGCCTCCAGGGCGGCGTTGCGCGCCGCGGCGTCCAGCGCCGAAAGCCGGCGCGACGCGCGCTTGGCGGCGAGGCAGATCTCGTCTACCGAACGCGTGGTGACGGCCATGCGCAAGAGCGTAGTGAACTGCGATCAGGTGAGCACGAAGTAGTCGCGGTGCACGGCCTCCTCCGTCGCCTGGGGGAGCAGTTCACGAATCTGGCCCGTCTTGAGCCCCTGGATGCGCCGAAGCTCGGCGGCGGAGTAGTTGCAGATCCCCTTGCCGATCGGCCGTGCCTCTCCCCCGCCGCTGCCGCTGTCCTCGGCGACCACGACGGCATCGCCCGCATCGAAGGCGCCGGCGATGTCCACGATCCCCACGGGCAGCAGGCTGGTCCCACCGTCGCGCAGCGCGCGCGCAGCGCCGGGGTCCACGACCACCTGGCCGCGGCTGGGCTTGGCATATCGCAGCCACAGCTTGAAGCTCGAGTAGCGGGCGGAGCGCGGCAGGAACCGGGTGCCGACCGCCTCCCCGGCGGCGACGGCGGCGATCGTCCCCTCGCGCATGCCGTTGGCGATCACGGTGGCAATCCCCGCCCCCGTGGCCATCTCGGCGGCCACGACCTTCGAGCGCATCCCGCCCGAACCGAGCGGAGAGCCCAGGTGCCCGATCTCCAACGGCTCGAGCTCGGCGAAGTCGGTCACCTGATCCACGAGCAGGGCGTCGGGATCTCGCCGCGGATCCGCGGTGTGGAGCCCGTCGGTATCGGTGAGCAGGAGCAGGAGGTCGGCGCCCACCAGCACGGCCACCTGAGCGGCGAGGAAGTCGTTGTCGCCGAAGGAGATCTCGTCGGTCGCCGTCGTGTCGTTCTCGTTGATCACCGGCACGACGCGCCACTCCAGGAGCTTGCGCAGGGTCTGGCGGGCGTTGAGGTAGTGGGTGCGCGCACTGACGTCGAAGAACGTGAGCAGGACCTGAGCGCTGGGGACCCCCCGGTCCTGGAGGAGCTCGTCATAGACCCGGTAGAGCTTGCCCTGGCCGACGGCGCTGGCCGCCTGGAGCTCGTCGATGGCCCGGGGGCGGATCGGCAGGCTCATGTGGCGCATGCCCCGGGCGATCGCCCCGCTGGTGACGACGACGACGCGGTCGCCGGCGCTGTGAAGCGCCGCTGCGTCCTCGCAGATGGCGGCGAGGGCGCCGGCGCGCACGCCGCCGGACTCGTCGACGACCACGCTGGAACCGACCTTGATCACGGTGGTGGCCATGTCCGCAGCTTAGGGGCGCCCTCCCGGGCGGGGCGGGACTACAGCCCGGCCGCGGGATCGAGGTCGAACAGCGTCCCCGCGATCTCCACCTCGTCGCCGACCACGAAGCCGGCGGCCTCCAGGGCTCCGATGACGCCGATCCGGCGCAGCCGGCCCTCGAGGTGCGCCAGCGCCTCCTCGTTGTCGAGGTCGTAACGGGCGACGATCCGCTCCACCCGCGGCCCGCTCACGCGGAAGCGGTGATCTGCGGCCCGGGCCACGGCGAAGCCCGGCCCCGTGCCGGGTCGGAAGGTCCGGTGCTCGGGCAGCACGACATCCGGCGCGTCCGGTGCGTGCGCCGGCGGCGACTCGACGGGGATTCGCTGCACCAGTGCGGCCGACAGAGCGTCGAGACCCTGCGCGGTAGCGCTCGAGGTCACGATGACCGATGCATCAGCGCCCAGTCGCCTCCGCCACAGCTCCGCGGCGGCGCCCGCCGCCTCGGCCGAGACGAGGTCCGCCTTGGACAGCGCCAGGATGCGCGGAAGCGCAGCCAGCCGGGCGTCGTGGCGCTCCAGCTCCCCTTCCACCGTGGCGAAGTTCTGCTCCGGGTCGCTTCCGTCGAGGGGGGCGAGGTCGAGCACGTGGACGAGCAGCCGGGTACGCTCCACGTGGGCCAGGAACTCATGGCCGAGACCGGCTCCCTGGCTCGCACCCTCGATCAGGCCGGGGATGTCGGCGATCACCAGCTGGCGGTCGTCGAGCTCGAGGGTGCCGAGGACGGGCTCCAAGGTGGTGAACGGATAGCCGGCGACCTTCGGCGCTGCGCGGGTCAGGCGGGCCAGCAGCGAGGACTTCCCGGCATTGGGCAATCCCACCAGGCCGGCGTCGGCCAGCAGCTTGAGGCGCAGCTCGAGCCATCCCTCCTCGCCCGAGAGTCCGCGCTCGGCAAATCGGGGCGCCTGGCGAGTCGGTCCCGCAAAGCGCTTGTTCCCGCTTCCTCCCGGGCCACCTCGGGCGATCACGGCACGCTGGCCGGGACTGACGAGATCCCAGCGGGCGCCCTGCTCGGAGACCGCCTGCGTGCCGGGCGGGACACGTACGGCGAGCGAATCGCCGTTGCCCCCATGGCGCTGAGCGCCCTGGCCATTGCCGCCTCGGCCGCCGCGGTAGTCCGTGCGCCGACGAAATGACTGAAGGTCGCGCAGCGAGTCGTCGCAGACCAGCAGGACATCGCCGCCTCGCCCCCCGTCGCCGCCGTCCGGTCCTCCCCGGGGCACGTGCGCCTCGCGCCGAAAGCTCATGCATCCATCGCCGCCGGCCCCGGCCTGGACATGGATCCGTGCTCGATCGATCATGGTGCTGACTGCCGCGACGCTCGCACCCGCTCGTGTACTCGCGCTCAGTCACCATAGAGGTGCGAGCGCCACGACCCCTCCATTCCATCCGTGCGACCAGCGAAGGAGCCTTCCGTCATGCCAGACCCCGTCTTCCTCATCACCGGCGCCTCAAGCGGCATCGGCGCCGCCACGGCGCGCAGGGCCGTCGAGCACGGGCATCGTGTGGTGCTCGCCGCTCGCTCGCGCGACAAGCTCGACGCCCTGGCCGAGGAGCTGGGCGGCCAGGACCGCGCCATCGGGCTGGAATGCGATGTCACCGAGTGGGCGGACCAGGAGCGGCTGGCGAGCCGGGCGCTCGAGACCTTCGGCCGCCTCGACGTGGTGTTCGCCAATGCCGGCTTCGGCGCCAAGCGGGGTTTCCTCGAGGGGACGCCGGAGCAGTGGCGCTCGATGGTGCTCACCAACGTCCTGGGCGTGGCCTACACGATCCGCGCCACCCTGCCGGCGCTGAAGGAGTCCCGGGGTCATTTCCTGCTGACCAGCTCGGTGGCCGGCCGACGAGCGCTGCCCGGCTCCCTCTACTCGGCCACCAAGTTCGCCGTCTCGGCGATGGGCGAGGCGCTGCGCCAGGACGTCAACGAGACCGGCGTGCGTGTCACCCTGATCGAGCCGGGGATGGTCGACACGCCGTTCTTCGACAATCCGGTGACCGACGCGCTGGAGCCCGATGACATCGCTCGTGCGGTCATCTACGCCGTCTCACAGCCGGCACACGTCGACGTCAACGAGATCCTCGTGCGCCCGGTGGCCCAGGCCGGCTGACCGGTCCTGAACCCAGCGCTCGAGTCGTGCGCGCGGCGGAGTGTCAGCCGCGCAGGCCCACGGCGGCGGCGAACCCAGCGGCGGCGCACACGCCGGCCAACGCCAGCGCCCCGATCGCGGCGACGGGCGGGAGCCTGTCCCGCACCGCCAGGGTGGCGGCGAAGTCGACGGCGTCCGCCACAGCGGCGGTCGCCACCGTCCGGGAGCCGACGCCGGGCCGGTCGATGACGTGGAGCGTGAGCCCGCCGATGATCAGATCACGTATCCCCAGCGCTCGGCACAGGACCTGGGCGCCGGGTGCAGCGGCGTCCTTGCCGATCCAGGCGCGTCCCACGAGCGCCGGCGCGGCGATGAAACCGGCGCCGATCGCCATCCGGCCTGCGGCGAGGGCTCGGGCTGCGTCGCGCGCGGACACGGCCGGCTAGTCGCCGTCGGCCGCGACCGAGATCACGCGTCCGCGGCGCCCGGTGCGAAACTCCACCGTGCCCGCCCGCTTGGCGAAGATCGTGTCGTCCTTGCCGATGCCGACGCCGTCTCCCGGCGTGAAGCGCGTGCCGCGCTGGCGCACGATGATCTCGCCGCCGCTCACCGTCTGACCGGCGAACACCTTTACCCCCAGGCGCTGAGCGTTGGAGTCACGTCCGTTGCGGCTGGATCCCAACCCCTTCTTGTGAGCCATGAGCCCTCAACCCTCCTTGGCCGCGGCGGCCTGGGCGCCGGCCGCCCCCGCCTTGATCGTCGTGACCTCGAGCCGGGTCAGCTCCTGACGGTGGCCGGTGCGGCGCTTGTAGCCGCGCTTGGGCTTGAACTTGAGCACGCGCAGCTTGGGGCCGCGCTCGTGGCCGATCACCGTCGCCTCCACAGTCACCTTCCCGAGCGCCTCGCCGTGTCGGACGTCGTCATCCCCGCGAAACAGCAGCGGCTGCAGCGGCACCTTGGCGCCGGCGTCGGCGTGCAGACGCTCGACGAGCAGAATCTGCCCCTCCTCGACGCGGTATTGCTTCCCGCCGGTCTTGACGATCGCGTAGGTCATGCGCTGTACACCATCAGTCGCCTTCGGGCGGGCTCTGGCTACCGGCACCCGCCCCGGCACGTGAACGGCCTCGGCCGCCTCTGCGGCCACGACGCCGAGCGGGCGATTGTACGCCATCGCCGTCCGCGCCGCCCGGGGCACCGGCACCGTTGGCGGGAGGGTCGACCAGCGCCGCGGTGGCTGCGGTGCGCCCCACCTCCTCGATGCGCACCAGGCGCTTCTCGCCCACCAGGGTTCCGCCGTTGGTCACCGAGATGATGTAGCCGTCGATCTTGGCCACGGCGTCGTCGGCGTCGTACATGTGGGGCTCGACGATGTGCACGAGCACCTCGTCGCCCTCCCGGAAGGGGAGGGCGCGCTCCTCGACCTCCGCGCGGCGCCCCTTCAGCGTGATGTCGAAGTGCTCGAGGGGAAGGCCCTCGGAGCCCTCGAAGTGAAAGCGCCGGCCGGTATCGGTCTCGAGCGCGCGCAGCACCCGCGATCCGTTCCCCGTGAACTGGGCGGTCACTCGGGGGTTGATCTGCACCAGGTAGGCCTCGGGCCCGTCGGGCTCACCGGACACCAGCTCGCGCAGCTTGCGCTCGACCTCGATGGCCACCGTCTCCTCCGAGCGAATCACGCCCTCGCCCTCGCAGGTCGGGCACGGACGGGTCATTATCTCCCGCACCCCCTCGGTCACGTTCTGACGCGTCATCTCGACGAGGCCCAGAGGCGATATCTCGACGACGAACGTCTTGGTTCGATCCTCGGCCAGCTGCTTTCGCAGCGTCTTGAGCACGGCGTCGCGATTGCGGGCCCGCGCCATGTCGATGAAGTCGATCACGATGATCCCGCCGATGTCGCGGAGTCGCAGCTCGTTGACGACCGACTCGGCGGCCTCGAGGTTGGTCTTGGTGATCGTGTCCTCGAGGCGGGCGGCCTTGCCCCGCCCGACGAACGAGCCCGAGTTGACGTCGATCACCGTCAGCGCCTCGGCGTAGTCGATCATGAGATAGCCGCCGCTGGGCAGGTCCACCCGCCGCGAGAGCAGTCCTTCGATCACCGGCTCGACGCGGGCCTCTTCGAACAGCGATCCCGTCCCCTTCCACAGCTGCACCCGATCGACCAGCTCGGGGGCGGTGCGCTCGAAGAACGAGACGAGGCGGTGATGCTGCTTCTCGTCATCGACCACGGCCCGCTCGAACTCGGCCGAGAAGACGTCGCGCACCACGCGCACGGAGAGGTCGGCCTCCTGGAAGACCATCGCCGGCGCGGGGGTCTCCTGTACCCGCTTGAGCAGCACCTCGTGGAGCTTGTGCAGATAGAGCAGCTCGCGCTCGAAGTCCGCGCGTTTTGCTCCCTGAGCGGCCGTGCGGATGATGGCGCCGCCGCCCTTCAAGTCGAGCCTGCCGGCTTCCTTGCGCAGGCGGTCGCGCTCATTGTCCTCCAGCCGCCGCGAGACCCCGACGCCCTCGCCGCTGGGGACGTAGACCATGTAGCGCCCGGCGATGGTGAGCTCCATGCTCAGGCGGGCGCCCTTGGTCTTGAGGGGGTCCTTGACGACCTGTACCACGACCTCTTGGCCGGGCTTGAGCAGATCGGTGATCCGCCGCCCCTCGCGCGTGCGACCGCGCTTTGGCGCCTCGACTCCAGGCAGCACGATCTCGTCGACGTGCAGGAAGCCGTTCTTCTCCAGCCCGAAGTCGACGAACGCCGCCTCGAGCCCGGCCAGGACGTTGTCGACCCGGCCTTTGTAGATGTTCCCGACGATCGAGCGGTTGCCCCGGCGCTCCAGATAGAGCTCCGCGACGCGATAGCCCTCGCCGGGCGTGGCCGGCGCGGCACGCCGGCGCATCGTCGATTTCGCGGCGGGCTTGCCCGTCGCCTCGAACAGCGCGATCCGGGTCTCCCCCTGGTCGACGCTGACCAACACTTGCTTTTTCACTGAGTCCGTCTTTCGTTTAGAGGTTGAGGGCCCGGCCCTTGAAGGCGGCGGCCGTGCGGGCCTCCGCGTAGATGG
>JALYZC010000199.1 GCA_030945905.1 Actinomycetota bacterium | reverse complement strand
GACCGCCTCGTCGACTCCGGCAAGTCGGTCATCGTCATCGCCCACCACCAGGCGGTCATGGCGCACGCCGACTGGATCATCGACCTCGGCCCCGGCGCCGGCCACGACGGCGGCCGGATCGTCTTCGAGGGCACGCCCGCCGACCTCGTCGCCGCCCGCTCCACCCTCACCGGCGAGCACCTCGCGGCCTACCTCGGCACCTGACCGACGCCCCGCGGACACCGTGAGACGAGTTCTCTCATGCTTGATTCTTGCTCGCCGGAGCCTCGGCAGCGCTGCCGGTCGCCCCACTAGACTGCCGCGACGCGATGAGGAACTGGACGCCGCAGCACATCGCCGACGTGACGGGCGCGCGGCTGGTGGCGCCCCCGACGGCGTCCCAAGGACCTCGTGGGGTTGCCATCGATTCGCGGTCGGTCGCCGCGGGCGATCTGTTCGTCGGGTTGCCCGGCGAGCGCGACGATGGCGGGGCGTTCGCGGGGCCGGCGCTCGCGGCGGGGGCGTGGGGCGTGCTGGCCACGCCGGCGCACGTCGATGCGGCCCGCTGCGCCGTACCCGGCGTGCTGCTGGCCAGTGACGATCCTCTGCGCGCCCTCGGCCGCCTCGCCACGGCCTGGCGGCGTGAGCTGGCATGCGTGGTGGTCGGCGTCACCGGCTCGACCGGCAAGACCTCGACCAAGGACATCCTGGCGGCCCTGCTGGCGCCCCACCGCCGGACGGTGTCCAGCCACGCCAACCTCAACACGGACATCGGGCTGCCCCTCGCCGTCCTCGGCGCACGACCGGGCACGGAGGTGCTCGTGCTGGAGATGGCCATGCTCGAGGCGGGCCACATCGCCGAGCTTTCGATGTTGGCCGAGCCCGACGTCGGCGTCATCGTCAACGTGGGCCCGGTGCACCTCGAGCAGCTGGGAACGCTCGAGGCGATTGCCGCCGCCAAGGCGGAGCTGATCGCGGCCCTACCGCCCGGCGGGACTGCCGTGCTGCCCGCGGGAGAGGCGCTGCTGGAGCGCCACGTTCGCGCGGACGTGGCAACCGTGCGCTTCGGCGAGGGTGGCGACGTGCGCCTCGTGAGGGAGGACGTCGGTCACGTCAGCATCCAGGCGGGCGCCGAGCGAATCGAGTTGGATGTCGCCTTCACGCAGGCCCACCTGCGACGCAACCTGCTGGCGGCGGTGGCGGCCGCGCGGGCCATCGGCGTGACACCCAGGGGCCGTGTCGAGCCCGAATTCTCGGCGCTGCGAGGAGAGCGGGTCGTCCTGCCGGGCGAGCTCGTGCTCATAAACGACTGCTACAACGCCAATCCGATGTCGATGCGGGCGGCGCTCGACGACCTTGCCGCCACCCCCGCGGACCGCCGCGTCGCCGTGCTCGGCGACATGCTCGAGCTGGGCGCGGGCGAGCGCCAATTTCACGCGGACGTCGGCCGGTTCGCGGGCGAGAGCGGGGTCGACCTCCTGGTCGCGGTCGGGCCTCGGTCGGCGGCGATGGCCGATGCCTTCCCGGGCGAGTCCCACCTGGTGGCCGACGCCTCGGAAGCCGCGGCCCTGGCCGGCGACCTGCTCGCGCCCGGCGACGCCGTGCTGGTCAAGGCCTCGCGGGGGGTCGGCCTCGAGCTCGTCGCCGAGATGCTCGCCGCTGCGGCGAAGGCCGCGAGGTAAGACCACTAGCCATGGGGAAGATCCTCATCGCCGGGACGGCGTCGCTGCTGATCTGCGTGTTCCTGAGCCCGCAGTTCATCTCGTTCCTGCGCGCCCGGGAGTTCGGCCAGAACATCCGCGAGGAGGGGCCCGAGGGCCACCATGAGAAGGCGGGCACGCCGACGATGGGGGGCATCATCATCGTGCTGGCCCTGGCGGCCCCCTTCCTGATCCTCTCGGACTACGGGGCCCAGGCGGTCGGCGTGTTCGCCACGATGCTCGCGTGCGCGCTGCTCGGCTTCGCCGACGACTACGTGAAGATCGTCCGGCGCCGCTCCCTCGGGCTGCGAGCGCGCACCAAGCTCATCGTCACCGTCGCCATCTCGCTGGGGTTGTGGTGGGTGGCGACCAAGCAGGCCGGGCTGCCCAACACGCTCCGCCTGCGCATTGTCGACTACCAGGTCAACCTGGGCATCTTCTATCCCGTGGTCATCTATCTCGTAGTGGCGGGCACCACCAGCGGGGTCAACCTCACCGACGGCCTCGACGGCCTGGCCGCCGGGTGCGCGGCGATCGTGCTGCTGGCCTTCATCGGGATCACCTTCATCACCACCGGCCAGCGCGATCTGGCGCTGCTCTCCGCCTGCGCCG
>JALYZC010000189.1 GCA_030945905.1 Actinomycetota bacterium | reverse complement strand
GCCATGCGCTTGGTGTCGGCCCCGCCCGCGAGCAGCAGCGCGCCCATGGACATCGCGATGCCGACGCAGATCGTCTGCACGTCGGGCTTGATGAACTGCATCGTGTCGTACACGGCGAGCCCGGCGTAGACCGAGCCGCCCGGCGAGTTGATGTAGACCGAGATGTCCTTCTCGGGATCCTCGGACTCCAGGTGCAGGAGCTGCGCCACGATCAGGTTGGCGATCTGATCGTCGATCGGCGTCCCGAGGAAGACGATGCGCTCGTTGAGCAGCCGGCTGTAGATGTCAAACGCGCGCTCTCCGCGAGAGGTCTGCTCGACGACCATGGGTACGAGTGGGCTCATCGTCCTCGCTCTGTTTCGCTTCCCGGTCTGGATTCCTTCTGTAAACCGAGGCTCCGTGCGTGCCGGGAATGGTTCCCCGCGCGCCGGGGCGAGTCTAGCAGCGGCCTTTGGCCCGCCTGCGGGCTTCGCGGCGCCCGGCGGAGGAGGCCACGGCCCCGCCGGAGGCACACGTGCGATTCGTCAGGAGCCGGGGGTCCAGAGCTTGCCGGGCGCCCCGGCGTCGTCGCTCTGCTGATCCGCCGAGCCCTTCTCGGGTGACCACAGCTTCTCGCGAGCCTCGGCGCGCTCCAGAGGGATCGGCTTGGCGCGCTCGGCGACCAGATCGACCGCCTTGCGGGTGGCGATGTCTTCGCGAAGGCCGGCGAGACGCCCGGCGCTGCGCAGCTGCTCGAGCAGCTTCTGCGGAGAGCTGCCCTCACGGGCTTCCGAGGACTGCGCGATGGCTTCGAGGACATCCTCCTCGCCTGGCTCGATCCCTTCGGCCTCGACGATTGCCGCCAGCACCGCCTCGCGACGCAGCGCCTGCTCAGCGTCGGGCCGGGCCTCGGCCACGATGTCCTCCTCGGAGCGCCCCGCCATGCCCAGGTAGGCCTCCTTGGGGATGCCCTGGCGCTCCATGGTCGCCAGCAGGCGCTGCCACAGCTCGGCCGCCCGGGCTTCCACCAGCCGATCGGGCACCTCGACCTTGGCCAAGGCGACCGCGGCATCCACCGCGGCCTCGCGAAACTCGGCATCGACCTTCTCCTCGTCAGCCTCCCGGAGGCGCTCGGCGAAATCTGCACGCAGCTCATCGAGGCTGTCAAACCCGGCCGCGTCGGAGGCGAAGTCGTCGTCCAGGTCGGGCAGGTGCTTCGCCTTGACCTCCTTGACCGTAACCTCGAAGCTGGCGGTCTTGCCGGCGAGCGCCCGCGCGCCGTAGTCCTCGGGAAACGTGATCTCGACCGAGGGCGTGTCGCCGGCGCTCGCCCCCACCAGCTGCTCCTCGAAGCCCGCGACGAGGCGGCCCGAACCGAGCTCGACGAGTTGGTCGCGGGCGCTGCCGCCCTCGAACGGTTCGCCATCGACCGAGCCGGCGTAGTCGATCACCGCGTAGTCGCCCGACTGCGCGGCGCGCTGCACCGCCTCGAGGCGCGCCAGGCGCTCGCGCAGAGCCGCGAGCTCCGAGTCGATGGCCTCCTGGTCGGCCGCGGGTTCGCGCCGTCCCACCTCCAGGCCCTCGTAGCCCCCGAGCACGGCCGTGGGCCGCACGCCGATCTCGATCGAGAACGTGAGGTTCTCGCCCTGGCCGGGCAGCTGCCCGAGGTCGAGCTCGGGATCGCCGACCGGCGCGATTCCGGCGCCGTCGATCGCTTCCACGTACCAGCTGCCCAGCGAGCTGCGCACCGCCTCGTCGAGCACGGTGTCGCGCCCCATGCGCCGCAGGACGATCGGGGGCGGAACCTTGCCCTTGCGAAAGCCGGGAATCTTGAGCTCACGGCCGAGGGCGCGAGCGGTCTGCTCGAGTCTCCGCTCGACTTCCTGAGCGGAGACCTCGGCTTCGACGCGTACGCGGGACTCGGGCAGCTCGGTGACGCTGGTCTTGACTGCGGAGGCCACGGCGGGCAACGATAGCGTTCGCGTTGATGCGCACACGGCCGGCACGCCCTCCACTCCCGGCCCGCGCGGCCGCACGCTTGGTCACTGGGCCGGCGGCGTTCCTGGCCGCCGGGGTACTCGACTGGGTGGTGCTCCTGAGCCGCTACCTCCGGGCCCGCGTGCGCGGCCACGGAACAGACTGGTATCTCGAGTGAGCACCCTCGGGAAACCCGGAGGGTCCACCGCAGCACACGGGCAGTCTCCCCGAGCTCCGGGAAGGCTTCTCGTGTGCACGAGGTCGCCGTCAGCAGCAGTCGCTAACCTGGTGCCGGCCATGGCCACGCCGACCGCAGATACCCCTGGACCGCCGCAGCCGCCGCCGGATCCGGCGCCTCCAGCACCAGGCCCTGGGCCGGGCCCGCCCTTGCCGGGACCCGACCCTGCGCCGCCGAGTCCCGGGCCTCAGCCGGGCCCGCCTCCGGCGCCCGGGCCCAACCCTCTTCCGATCTGACCTGCGCGGCGGGCCAGCAGGACGCCGACCGTCCACGAGACAGCCACCGGCCCTCGACGCGCGAGCCCGGCCGGGGGCGGCCCACGGGGCACGACGTACGAGTCGGCCGCGGGCGCGCAGCCGGCCGGTCTCGATGGGTAGCATCGCCGCCCCGCCACGACCCGAGGAGTGACATGCCAGACGTCGAGTTCCCCGCCAACGGCTCCACCGCCACCGGCTACCTCACTGCTCCGCAGTCCAGGAGCGCAATCCCGGTCGTGGTCCTCCAGGAGTGGTGGGGGCTCGAGGACCACATCAAGGGCGTGGTCGACCGCCTGGCCGGCGAGGGGTTCCTGGCGCTGGCGCCCGACCTGTTTCACGGCGAGACGACCGACCAGCCCGCCGAGGCCGAACAGAAGATGATGGCCCTCTCCATGGACGAGGCCGAGAAGGAGATGCGCGGGGCGGTCGACTACCTCGCCGGCCACGAGCAGGCCGCGAGTCAGCGGGTCGGAGCGCTGGGCTTCTGCCTGGGCGGCGGGCTGGCGGTGTGGGCGGCGAGCGTGAACCCGAAGGTCGGCGCCGTGGTCACGTACTACTACGTCATGCCCCACGGCAAGCCGGACTTCTCAAACATTCAGGCACCGGTGCTGGGCCACTTCGGCACGGGCGACGACTTCGTCAGCGTCGAAGACGCCAAGCAGCTGGAGCGCGAGCTCCGTGACGCGGGAGTGGAGACGGAATTCGAGTTCCACGAGGACGCCGGGCATGCGTTCTTCAACGACACCGATCGACTCGGCACCTACCACCCCGAGCACGCCGAACGCTCGTGGGCGCGCACGACCGCCTTCCTGCGCGAGCACCTGGCCTAGCGTCGGTCAGGCGGCGTCACGCGCGCCGTCTGCGGCCCGCAGGGCCACCTCGAGCTCAAAGCGCACGTCGGGCGCATCGAGCGCCTGGCCGAAGAGCTCGCGCAGTCGCGTCAGCCGGTAGCGGACGGTCTGTTGATGCACGTGCAGCTCGAGCGCCGCGGCGGCGACGTTGCCGTCGCAGCGCAGCCAGGCGAGCAGTGTCGCCTCCAGGCGCCGCCGCGAGGCCTCGGTCTCCTCGCCGAGCGGCTGGAGGCGATCGGCGGCGATCTCCTCCACCAGCGAGCGTTCGGCGCGGCACAGCAGCGCGATGCGATGCTCACCGGCAACGAGCATCTCGACGAGTGAGCGCTCCTCGGCCAGGCTCAGCGCCGCCCGCGCGCGATCGAAGGACCGGGCAGCCTCGGGGTAAGGGACGACCGAACCCATACCGGCGGGCATGCCCTCGAACGCGCGCGCAAGCTCCGCCCGTCGGCCGGAGCCCTCCGGATCGGGGACCACGGCGCACATCAGCGCTTCGACCGGGCCGCTGATCGAAGCAGTCGGAAGCCTGGCGTTGGGACGCCGCGCTCCCTCCACCCTCCACACGACGACGGCAAGCTGCTGGGGCAGCCGCCAGCTGGCGTCCGCGGCGGCGGCGACCAGCACATCCTCGGGCGGGGGCGGCGTGCGGACCAGCAGCTCGACGACCGCTGCGCGGCGGCGGTCGGTCTCACCGGCGCGGTCCGCCTGCTCCTGGGCAAAGCCCTCGGCTGACTCGGCGGAGAGCTCATCGATGTAGGCGAAGATCGACTCGGCGAGCAGGGCCAGGGTCTCCGGCGCCAACTTCGCGGCCAGGCCGGCTGCCGCCAGGCGGCGCCACGCGATCCGGGCGCCCACGCGGTAGGCCGCGAGCAGCGCCTCCAGCGAGCGTCCAGCTCGAGCCTCGCCACGCCCGAGCGCCACGTAGACGCTGCGCCCGGCGGCCCGGCCGCCGTCGGGGTTGCGCACCATCTCACCGAACTGCCCGAGCGCTTCGCCGACGCCCCGTCGCACCGCCTGGCCGAATGCGCCCTCGAGCGGGAGGGCGTACGCCGGGACTTCGGCGCGGATCGCCGCGATGATCTCGTCCGCCAGGCCCGGCAGGTGAGGCGACCACGCCGACAGCGCGTCCTGGGTCAGATCCTCCCAGGGGCGCCGCCGCGAGGCCGAGTCGGTAGGGGGTTTGACGCCATCCACATGCATTTCTTATCATCAGAAGCAAAGATTTGCCAACGACCTCTGGCTCTGTCGGCAAGAGGCATCGGCAGTTTTCGCCTAAGATTCACAATATGAGTTCACTTGAACGACGGATCACCACCGCCGCAGTCGTCATCCCCTTCATCGGGTTCGTCATGGCCATCGTCCTGCTCTGGGGCGGACTGGTCTCCGGGCGCGATCTCGCGATCTTCGCCGTCATGTACGCCATGGTCGGCTTTGGCATCACCATCGGCTTTCACCGCCTGCTGACTCACCGCTCCTTCGAGGCGCGCCCGGCGGTTCGGGGCGCTCTGGCGATCCTCGGATCGATGTCGCTCCAGGGCGCGGTCATCCACTGGGTCGCCGATCACCGCAAGCATCACACCTTCGCCGACGAGCAGGGCGATCCGCACAGCCCGCACACCCACGACGGGGAAGGTTGGCGCGCCGTGCTGGGAGGCATGTGGCACGCGCACACGGGTTGGTTGTTCGATCGAGACGAGCGGGCGTCGGCTCGCCGTTACGCACGCGACCTGCGTGAGGATCCGGTCATCAGGTTCGTCGACCGGTACTTCCTGGTCTGGGTTCTGCTGGGTCTGCTCATCCCCTTCCTGGCCGGCTTCGCGCTGTCCGAGGGCGCGGTCACCGCCGGTCTGACGGCGATGGTCTGGGGCGGCCTCGTGCGCATCTTCCTGCTCCACCACGCGACGTGGAGCGTCAACTCCATCTGTCACATCTACGGTAAGCGCCCGTTCGATACCGACGACCAGAGCCGCAACAACTGGGCGGTGGCGTTCGTGTCCCTCGGCGAGGGCTGGCATCACAACCATCACGCGTTTCCCACCTCTGCGCGCCACGGGCTGAGGCGACTCCAGTTCGATCCCTCCTACGCGCTGATCTGCCTGATGGAGCGACTCGGACTGGCACGCGAGGTCAAGCGACCGCGCCCTGCGGAGATGAGCCGCAAGCTCGCGGGCGCGGGCAGCGAGCCGGCAGCAGACGTCGCGGCGTAGGACGTCGCGACGTCTGGCGGGAGCGCGCCGGGCGGCTCAGGCCACGGGACGCTCGAGCGCCGCTGCGGCGGCCTCTCGCGTGACTGGGCGCCGGCCCCAGCGTGTGTTCACGGCGTACTCGATGAGCGGACCGAAGTAATCGGCCAGCGGCGTGGGCCCGAACCCGTGCGGTCGGAAGATCTCCCGTGCGCGGCTGTCGTCGAACTCGGCGCGCACGTTGAAGTACGGCAGGTAGATGCTCGCCTCCTCGAGATCGAGCGACTCGCTCGGATCCATCAGCTCGGGCTGGGGGCGCCCGAGCAGCTCGGAGGCCAGCTCGATGAGCTTGGTGTTGGTGACCGCCTCATCGCCCGCCACCAGGTGCACGGTCTCACAGATCTCCTCGTGGTCGAGCAGATGGACCAGCGCGTCCGCGACATAGTCCACGGGCACGATGTCGACGCGTCCGTCAGCGGTCGCCGGCACCCGGTCGAACAGACCGCGTGAGAACGCCTGCAAGGGCCAGTAGATGACGTTGAACGTCGGCGTCCATCCCGTCGCCGCTTCGCCCACGACGATGCTGGGACGGGCGATCGCGAGCGGCAGGTCGCCGGCCTGCTCGGCGAGCATGACCTCCGTCTCGTATTTCGACTGCTCGTAGGTGTTGCGAAACCCCTGTCCGACGTCGAGGTCGGACTCCCGAAAGCAGCCCTCGTAGTCGCCTGAGACGTAGGCCGTGGACACGTGCACGAACCGGCGCAGAGAGCTGATCTCGTGCGCCACCTCGAGCACGCGGCGCGTGCCCTCGGTGTTGATCTCCCGTGCCTCGGCCAACGGCAGGTCGAAGGAGATCGAGGCCGCGCAGTGCAGGACGCCGTCCACGCGGCTCACGACCTCCTGCCGGTCGGCGTCTGAGAGGCCAAGGCCCTCGCTGGTGGCATCGCCGCGGACCGCGCGAGCCCGCTTTGACATCTCGGGCGAGGGAGACTCGTAGAGGGTGCTCAGCACGCCGTCGAGGCGGGCTTGGGCCTCGTCGTCGTCGCTCCCGCGGACCAGGGCGAGCACCTCGACGTCCTCGCGTTCGAGCAGTCGCGCCAGGACTTCCATGCCGAGGAAGCCGGTGGCGCCGGTGAGCAGAACCGTCGGACTCATTCGGCGGGGGCGGCGCCCATGGCGTGGTAGCCGCCGTCGACATGAATGATCTCGCCGGTGATTCCCTTGGCCAGATCGGAGAGGAGGAAGCACGCGGCGCCCGCCACCGGAGCGGGATCGCTGGTGTCCCAGCCCAGCGGGGCCTGGCGCCCCCAATTCTCGGCCAGCTGCTCAAAGCCGGAGATGCCTCCCGCGGCGAGCGTCTCGATCGGCCCGGCCGAGATCAGGTTGACTCGGGTCCCGCTCGGTCCGAGGTCGCGTGCGAGGTAACGGGCAACCGCCTCGAGCGCAGCCTTGGAGACCCCCATCCAGTCGTAGACCGGCCAGGCGACGGTGGCGTCGAAGTCCAGGCCGACGATGCTGGCTCCGTCTGGGGCGGCCTCGAGCAGCGGTTGCACCGCAACCGCGAGCGAGCGCAGCGACACGGCGCTGGTCTTGAACGCGGTCACCACGCTCTCCTCGGGGGCGCTGAGGAAGTTGCCGCCCAGGGCGTCCTCGGGGGCAAAGGCGATGGCGTGCACAACGCCGTCGACGGCGTCCCAGCGTTCCTTCAACGCATCGCCCACGGCCTGCAGGTCATCGGGCTCATTGACATCGAGGTCGAGCACGTCCGGAGGGCCGGCCAGCTTGGCGGCGGCCCGATCGGTCATCCGCTTGGCCCGGCCGAATCCGGTGAGCACGATCTCGGCGCCCGCCTCCTGCGCCTGCCGGGCGATCTCGAAGGCAATCGAATCGGCGGTGATCACACCGGTGATGAGCAGGCGCTTGCCGGCCAGCAGGCCGGACGTGCTCGAAGCCGGGGCGTCGGTGCCGTCGGGGGCGTCGTCGTCGGGGCTCATGGCGAAACGGGTCCCGCCGCGCCGAGCGCGCCTCCGCGGGTCACAGGCATTGCGTTGGCTCCGGGTTGGACACGCTCAGGCCCATGTTACGGCGACGCGGGATACGGCGACACGTGGTCGCCCCAGGAGCACCCCTGCGGTGACGACGGGAACCTTCGCCCGACCTGCGAGCTCAGAGACGTTGACAACCGTATCCGCGTGGGTCTCCCCGAGCGAGCCGGCGGTGTTCATGCGGCTTGCAGAACAAGCACTGCGTTGTGTCCGCCGAAGCCGAAGGAGTTGGAGATCCCGATCGCAGCGCGGTCCGCTGGAATGTCCAGCGAACGCGTCTCGTCGGGGACGTAGTCCAGGTCGAGGTCTTCGTCACGCTCGCCCCAGCCCACGGTCGGGGGGGCGACCTTGTCTCGCAGCGCAAGGATGGTGGCGATCGCCTCCACTGCACCGGCGGCACCGAGCAGGTGTCCGATGACCGACTTCGTCGACGAGACGGGAACCTCGCCGGCGTGGTCACCGAGAGCGAGCTTGATGGCAAACGTCTCCGCGCGATCGTTGAGCGGCGTCGAGGTGCCGTGAGCATTCACGTAGTCCACGTCGCCGGGGTCGAGCCCGGCATCCTTGAGCGCCGCGGTGATCGCGGCGGCCGCACCCGCACCGTCCTCATCGGGGGCAGTGAGATGAAACGCGTCGGAGGTCGCTCCGTAGCCGCGGATCACCCCAAGCACCTCGGCGCCCCGCTCGCGCGCGCCCTCGGCGCTCTCCAGGACCAGCACGCCGGCGCCCTCACCCATGATGAAACCGTCGCGGCGAGCGTCGAACGGGCGAGAGACGCCGCAGGTAGAAGTTGCATCCAGCGCGGCGAAGGACGCCCGAGCCAGCGGCGTGAGCGCTGCCTCGGATCCGCCCGCAACCATGGCGTCGGCATCGCCCGCCTGGATCATGCGGACGGCGTCGCCGAGCGCATGTCCTCCTGCAGCGCACGCCGAGACCACGCCGTACATGGGACCTCGCAGCTGATGGCGCATCGACAGCGCCGCCGCGCCGGCATTACCCATCATCAACGGCACCGCGAGCGTCGGGACGTTCTTCGGGCCCGCATCGCGCAGCTTGTCGTGCGCAGCCTCGAGCGTGCCGATCCCGCCGATCCCCGTGCCGATCACACAGCCGATGCGCTCGGCGGGATAGGGCTTCTCGCCGTCCCCATCCCAGCCGGCGTCGGCAAGCGCCTCGCCACAGGCCACCAGGGCGAATTGCGTGAAGCGATCGCTGCGGCGCGCCTCCTTGATGGAGAAGAAGTCGGTCGGCTCGAAGTCCGACGCGGGCGCCTCGCCGTCCTCGACGCCGCTGTCCCCGGCACTCCAACGCTCGTACAGGGTGCGAGCGCCCACGCCCAGCGGCGTGACTGCGCCCACCCCGGTGACGACGACGTCGGTCATTCTGCCCGCTTCACGATGAGGTCGATTGCGTCACCCACCGTCTTGATCTCACTCACGTCGGCTCCCTTGAGGGTCACGCCGAACTTCTCCTCGACGATCTGCGAGAGCTCGGCCAGGTCCAGCGAATCGACCTCGAGGCTCTCGAATGTCGCGTCGCGGGTGACCTCGGACTCGTCGGGGCCGAACGACGCGACCGCTTCGCGCACGGTGGACTCGACATTCTCTGGTGTTGCAGTTTCAGCCATCGGTACTTCTCCTTTCAGGCGGACATGCCGCCGTCGACGTAAAGCGTGGTGCCGGTGACGTACGCCGCCCCCTCAGAGGCCAGGAAGCGCACGCAGGCGGCGACCTCCTCGGGCGTTCCGGCCCGACGCGCGGGTATCGCCTCGAAGACGTCGTCGGAGACGTCCTCGGTCAGCGAGGTGGCAACGAAGCCGGGTGCGACCGCGTTGATGGTCACACCCCGATGAGCGACCTCGACGGCGGCGGTCTTGGTCAGGCCGACGAGCCCTGCCTTCGCGGCTGCGTAGTTGGCCTGGCCGGCGTTGGCGCGCGGCCCGACCACCGAGGCGATGTTCACGATCCGGCCAAACCGCGCCTTGATCATCCCGCGCAGGGTGCGGCGGATGAGCTTGAAGGGGCTCGTCAGGTTCAGATCGAGCACGTTGTCCCATTCCTCGTCGTCCAAGCTGAGCAGCAGATCATCGGCCCGCATGCCGGCGTTGTTGACCAGGCCGAGAACGGGGCCGAATTCCTCCTCGGCGGTGGCGAGCGCCGTCGCGACGGCCTCGGCATCGGCGACGTTGGCCTGCACGGCGAGCGCGCGGCCGCCGGCGTCTTCGATCGCGCTCACCGTTTCCTTGGCGCCGTCCTCGTCGCGAGAGTAGTTGACCGCGACCGCCCAACCGTCCTCGGCGAGCGCTCGGGCACTGGCCGCGCCGATCCCGCGCGATGCCCCCGTGACAAAAGCGCACCGCTCCTCTGGCGTCTCGCTCATGCCGACCCCCACTCGACAACCGCGGCACCCCAGGTGAACCCTGCCCCGACGGCGCCCAGCAGGACGCGTGAACCGGGCGCGAGCAAGCCCCGTACGCGCGCCTCTTGGAGAGCGAGCGGGACGCTGGCTGCGGAGGTGTTGCCGACCGACGCGATGCAGTCGAGCACCTTTTCCGTGGGCACGGCGAGTCGCTCAGCCGCCGCGCTGAGAATGCGGCCGTTGGCCTGGTGGTACACGAAGAGATCGATCTCCGCGAGCTCTGTGTCCGCGGCCGCGCATGCCTGCAGCGTGCCCTCGCCCAAGCGCTGGATGGCGTTGACGAACGTATCGTGGCCGTTCATCTGAATGTTTCCGTTCACCCGGTCGGCGGTGATCAAGTCGGCCCGGCCGCCGTCGGCGCCCAGCACGACCGGCCCGATGTGCCCGTCCGCGGTGGCGGAGAGCACGAGCGCGCCGGCTCCGTCTCCGAACAGGGCAGCGGTGCGGCGGTCGTCGGGGTCGGTGTGACGCGAGAGCAGCTCGGCACCAATCACCAGGATGTGCTCGGCACGGCCGGACTCGATCAGTCCGCAAGCCGCGGCCATGGCCGACAGCGCACCGGTGCAGGCAGCACCGATGTCCATCGCGCCCGCTCCCTTCGCACCCAGCAGATGGGCGACGACGGGTGCCGCGTTCGGGGTCACGCTGTCGGCGCTCATGGTCGCCACCAGGACGTAATCGAGCTCACCGGCGTCGAGCTCGGCATCGGCCAGAGCGGCGCGGCCGGCGTCGGCGGCGAGCTCGTCAAGGGACGCGTCCGGCGCCGCCCACCGGCGCTCGTGGATGCCCGTGCGCCGCACGATCCACTCCGAGTCGACGCCCAGGCGCGTTGCGATCTCCTCGTTGCCGACCACCGCGTCGGGCAGCGCTGCGCCGAGGCCGAGGACACCGGCTGTCCGCTGCGTCGTGGCGCCTACGGTGTCGGGGCCTGGAGCAACCTCAGGCAGCGGCACCATCAAGGTCCTCTGCGAGTTCGGCTTGCGCGTCGTCGAGGTTTCGAGCGACGAGCGCGGCGAGCGTCTTGCCCGGCCCCGCGTCCACGTAGCGATCGATGCCGCGCTCGTGGAGCGCGAGCATCGTCTCCCGCCAGCGCACCGGCTCGACGAGCGCTTCGGCGAGTTGGTTGGCGGGGTCCTCGAACGGAGCCGCGGTCGCACACGAGAAGACCTCTACATTGGGGGTGGAGAACTCGACTTCGCCCAGCGCGCTGCGAAAACGCTCTGCCGCCTCGTGCATGTCGGGCGAGTGAAAGGCCCCGGCCACCGCCAGCCACATCGTGCGCAGACCCTCTTCACGGGCCGCCTCGCTGACCTGCTCGAGCCCGCTGCGCTTTCCGGAGAGCACGGACTGCCCGGGGGCGTTGTCGTTGGCGACGTGGACGCCGTGGGCCTCGGCGAGCTCGTGGGCCTGCTCGGGCGTGCCCTTGAGCACGGCCAACATGGCTCCCTCGCTCTGCGCATCGGCAGCTTCGGCCATGACGGTCCCGCGAGTCACGACAAGTTGCAGTGCGGCGTCCTCGGGGATCGCCCCGGCCGCGGCCAGCGCGGCGAGCTCGCCGAGCGAGTGACCGACCATCACGTCGGGCTCGACGTGCGGCGCAACGCGGCGCCAGCTGGCGATGCTCGCGCAGAAGATCGCGGGCTGCTGAAAGCGAGTGCTGTCCTCCACGCGCTGGAAGGGATCTTCACCCACCAGCTCGATGCATCGTTCCAGCAGCTCGGGAGCGTTCTCCTGCACCCCCTCGCGCATGGTGGAGGTTTGGCTTCCCTGACCAGGAAAAAGGATTGCGGTAGCCATGACTCCATGCTAACTGTCGCGACGACTTTCTGACGGGACGTTGGGCTCGTACCCCTCAGGGCCGGAGGGATTGTGCCGTGGCTCCGAGGGGTCAGGCGATGAGGCCCAAGCGCCGCGCGCGGTGGAGCGCCTCGTTTCGGTTACGAGCGTTGGAGAGGCTCGCGAGGTTCACCACACGGTGCGGCGCGTCCCGCGCTCGTCAGTTCACCGCCTGCGCGAGCAGCTCGACCTGTCCCGGATCGGTCGATGCTGGGAAGCAGATGACCTCGTCGGCTCCCGCGTCTTCGAACGCGGCGATGTAGGCCTTGACCGTGTCTTCGTCGGTGGCGGCGCTCTGCACGATCTGTTCGGCGAAGTCGCCCAGGAAGGCGTAGTAGTCGCCGAGGTTCTCGCGGGCCGCCTGCTCCGCGCCGTTGCCCAGCGCGAAGTAGAACAGCGCCATGGTGCGCGGCTCGCCGTCCCGGCCCTCGGCCGACCAGGCCTCGCGCAGCTTGCCGACGGCCTCCCGAAACATGTCCGGGGTTCCCCCGCCCATCGTCCACCCATCGGCGTGCCGGGCCGCGCGCTGGAAGGCGAGGTCCGCAGAACCGCCGATGAGCACAGCCGGGCGTCGTCCGTCGGCGGGCGAGGGGCCGACGCCGCCTTCACCGCGCCATATCCGCTCGAGCTCCTCGAGCTGGGCGTCGAATCTGCGCCCCCGCGACCCGAAGTCGGCTCCGGCGGCCTCGTAGTCATCCGGGCGACCACCGACGGCGAGCCCCAGGGTGAGGCGTCCATTGGAGAGGTGATCGATCGTCGCCGACTGCTTGGCCAACATGGCGGTGTTGCGCAGCGGTCCGATCAGGATGTCGGTGACGAGCCCGATGCGCTCGGTCACCGCCGCGGCCGCGGCGTGTGAGATCAGCGACTCATAGCTCGGATAGACCATGCGGTCGATCGTGCCCAGTGACGAGAAGCCGGCGTCCTCGGCTTCGCGCGCCCAGTCCACGATGTTGCGGCGCTGCACGCCGCGTACCGAGTTGGGAAGCCCGATTCCCACGTCCATGCTGTCCTCCTGATGTTCGGATGTCGCTTGAATGTCACACGGTGACCGAACGGACTCTAGACCAGCTTCCAGCCTGGGCCGTCGAGCTGCTGGAGGACGCACGGGTCGGGCACCTGGGCCTGCTCGACGCGGACGCGCAGCCGCGCGTGCTGCCGGTCACCTTCGCAGTATTCGGAGGGGCGGTGTGGAGCGCGGTCGACGACAAGCCCAAGCGACGCCATGGAGAGCAGCTCGCCCGCGTGCGCTGGCTGCGTGCCCGACCCCGATCGGCTCTGACCGTGGACCGCTACGACGATGACTGGACACGCCTGGCGTGGGTGCAGCTCCTCGGAGCGACCTCGGTGCTCGATCCGGCCGATCACGCGGATGCCATGCAGGCCCTCGCAGCGCGGTATCCCGCCTACCGCAGCCGAGCGCCCCGCGGTCCCCTGCTGTGCCTCGCCCCCGACCGAGCCCTCTGCTGGAGCGCAGCGGCGCCCAAATGATCCTGGCCGAGATCGCGTCGCGGTTGCGGACCCTCGCCCCGGCCGGTTATGGTCGGGTCGGGCCGGACGGAAGGGCAGCCGGGGGGCGGCAGCCGGTCAGTGAACGGGCGCGGAAGGAACGAGCACCGTGGCGAACGTGGAGGGAAGGGCGACCGCCATCACGGTCCTCACACCGGTCAAGCCCGGCTGGTGGGTGTGGCTCAAGATCCTGTTCTGGCTCGGCGGCCACGTCACCGCTTCGCTGAAGAAGCTCCACCAACTGTCGTTCATCCACTACGCCCGCTGGGTCGTCGTGCGGCGGCTCCCCGCGGGCGCCCCGGAGGGCGGGGGCGACACGCTCCACCACACCTACCTGCTCTTCGAGAGCAACTTCAACGGCACGTGGGATGAGTACATCGACGCGTTCTCGGAGGTCGTGTCCCTGCGCATGCGCGCGATATGGGGCAGCTCGTACGGGTTCCCCGGCCCGCTCCCGGTCGAGCCCTTCAAGGCCTACATCCGGCGCAACGAGCTGGTGGCCAACCACTACTGGTCGGCCTACCCCGACGCCACCACGACGGAGATCATCTCCGCGGAGCGCCTGGCCGGAGCCCTCCACGGTCTACGCCAGCGCGCCGAGGGCCTGAGCACGAGTGAATTCCGCGACGCCTATGTCGACCTCTTGACCCAGCACCAGCGAGACCTATGAGCAACGTCTTCGGGCAGGCCCGCGCGCTGACCGTCCTGACGCCGATCCTCTCCGGACGCGAGGCCGCACTCGCCGGCTACTTGAGCGCGTTGCCGGCGGGCGCGGAGAGCCCTCTGGCCGACGCACCCCGCACCCACTTCGCCCGCTGGGTGGTCATCGACGCGCTCGTCTACCAGGGGCCGCCCCAACGACGCGATCAGCTGGGCGCCGCCCGGCTGCTGTTCACGAGCAACTTCGACGGCGACCTGGACTCCTATCTGGAGGGACTGCGCACCGGCATGGGCGAGCGCGCCGATGAGGTCTGGGGCCACTGCGCAGGCTATCCGGGCCATGACCACCCCGGGCGGTTCGCCGCCTACCTTCGCGCACACGCGCTCGACAGCGACCTGTTCTTCGCCGCCTACGGGGATCTGACGGTGGAGAAGGTGCGCGTGAACCTCGAGCTGCGCGAGCGGCTCGTGGCCTTCGTGATGCGCTCGCAGGGCTTGGAGGACGAGCCGCTCCAGCAGGCGTTTCTCAGGGAGTTTCCCGATGCCTGAGATCGCGCTGGACCTGCGCAACATCCAGGGATTCGTGGTGCGTGGATACCGACTTCCGTTCGCGGCCTACATCTTCCTGGCCTTCGACGATCCAGCCGGCGCGCGTGCGTGGGTACGCGAGATGACCGACGAGGTCCTCAGCGCCGAGCCATGGGAGCGAAAGCCCGACTCGGGCTTGAACCTCGCCTTCTCCTTCCCCGGGCTGCGTGCGCTCGAGGTTTCCATGGAGTCGCTGGCCGGATTTCCCGCGGAGTTCCGCGAGGGGATGGCCTCCAGGGCGAAACGGCTCGGCGACGTGGGCGAGAGCGCGCCGCCCGGCTGGGAGTCCCCGTTCGGGGACTCGGAGGTCCATGCCCTGGTGATGATCAGCGCGGCAGACGGCGACGCGCTGGCTGCCCACGACCGCCGCGTGCGCGACGCGGTCGAGCGTGCTCACGGAGTGAGGGTCGTGGGCGATCAGTCGGGCGCAGCGCTGCCCTTGGGGCGCGAGCACTTCGGCTACGCCGACGGCTTCGGCCAGCCGGCCATCGAAGGCGCCGGGGTCCCGGCACTCCCGGGCCAGGGCGCAGTCGCAGACGAGGGCGGGTGGCGGGCGATTCGGGCCGGCGAGTTCATCCTCGGCTACCCTGACGAGGAGAACGCCCTCCCTGCGGCACCGGCGCCCGACGCGCTCTCGGCGAACGGCTCCTACCTCGCGTATCGCAAGCTGCGCCAGCACGTCGGACGGTTCCGCGACCAGCTCGAGGCTGCGGGCCGTCTGTATCCGGGGGGCGAAGAGCTGCTGTCGGCCAAGCTCGTGGGGCGCTGGAAGGACGGCACCCCGCTCGAGCGCTCACCCGAACGTCCCGACGCGGCGCTCGCGGAGGACCCGCAGCGCAACAACGCCTTCGACTACCGCGGAGCCGACGACGGCAGGCGCTGTCCGGTGGGCGCCCACATCCGCCGCGTCAATCCCCGCAACGGGGTCCCCTTCGAGGGCAAGCTGGTCAACCGTCATCGCATGATCCGCCGGGGCATCCCCTACGGGCCGCCGCTCGCGCCCGGCGAGCCCGACGACGAGCGAACCGACCGCGGGATCGTCTTCATGTGCCTGCAGGCCAGCCTGGCCCGCCAGTTCGAGTTCGTTCAGTCCCAGTGGATCAACGACGGCAATCTGTTTCGCCTGGGAGACGACCGCGATCCGCTGCTGGGCGCCCACGACGGCACCGGGAAGATGACCGTGCAGGGGAGCCCGCCATTCCTGATGGGACCGCTGTCGCGGGTGGTGACCGTCCGAGGAGGCGAATACTTCTTCGTCCCGGGCCTCAACGGTCTGCACTTCATCGGCGTCGGGAGCGATCCGACTACGCCGTCGCGAAGCGCCCCACCGTCCGCTCCGGCCGCACGCCGGGGAGGTGCTCGCTGAAGATACGAAAGTAGGCGAGCTCCTCGCGGGTCCGCAGCGGCGGCTCGATGAGGTCGCGCTCAGCCTCCAGCTCCTCTTCGCTGACCCGTTCCTCCATCGCCGTGGTGAGCACCTCGGCCGCGCCGCTGCCGTCGCCGAACTGCGACTTCTCACGCCACAGCAGCTCGTCGGGGAGCCAGCCGGTGAACGCCTCGCGCAAGAGCCGCTTCTCGGGCTCTCCGGGCCCGGCGAGCTTGCTCTGCGCGGGAAGGCCGAGGGCGAAGGCGATCACCTCGCGGTCGAGGAACGGCACGCGGGCTTCGAGGCCGTGCGCCATCGTCACCCGATCGCAGCGCTGAAGGTTGAGATTGTGCAGCCCCTCCACCGTGCGGGTGATCTCGGCATGCAGCCGGTCTGGATCGGCGAACTCGCGCAGATACTCATAGCCGGCGAACAGCTCGTCGGCGCCCTCACCCGTGAGGACCACCTTCACGTGGCGCGCGGTCATCTCGGCGAGGAGGAAGTTCGGCACGGCGCTTCGTACCAGCGAGGGATCGAAGTGCTCGATGCAGCGCACGACCTCGGGCACCGCGTCCAGAGCTTCCTGCGCGGTGTACACGCGCTCGTGGTGATCGGTGTCGAGATGGGCTGCCGCCGAGCGCGCGGCCAGCAGGTCGGCGCTGCCTTCGGTGCCGACTGCGAACGTCTTCAGGCGCTCACCGCGCTGCGCCAGCCAGCGCGCGGCGATCGCCGCCACGAGGGTGGAGTCCAGTCCCCCCGAGAGGAAGACGCCCACGGGCACGTCGCCCATCATCTGGCGCTCGACCGCGGCGACCAGTACGTCTCGGGTCGCCTCGGCTTCGGAGTCTATGCCGGCAGCGGTCGCATGGCCGTTGCCGCTGGTCCGGGGGACCGCGGCGGCGAAGCGCTCGAGGCCGCGTTGCGGCGTCCAGTAGTGCCCGGGGGGGAACAGCTCGACGCACTCCTGCAGATCCTCGTCAAACGCGGCCATCTCCGAGGCGAAGCGCACGCGTCGCTCGCTGCGCGCCCAGTAAAGGGGCTTGATCCCCACGGGGTCCCGGGCGGCGATGAAGCGTCCGTCGGCGCCCGCCGCCAGCAGCGCGAACATGCCTTCGAGCTCACCCAGTGCCTCGGGGCCTCGCCGGGCCAGCAGGTGCAGGGCGACCTCGTTGTCCGAGCGCGTCGTGTACTTGGCAGGGCCGATCAACGAGCGGACGTCGTCGTGGTTGTAGATCTCGCCGTTGCCCACGAGCCAGAGGTTGTCGTCAGGCGTGGTCAGCGGCTGATGCCCGCTCTCCACGTCGACGATCGAGAGGCGCTTGTGGCCGAGCCAGCTCCCGTTGAGCCTGACCTCCCCCTGATCGTCGGGTCCGCGGTGCTCGATCCGCCGCAGCATCCGTCGACCCTCCTCCGGCTGCGGCCGGCCGTACTCCCCGGCAATGCCGCACACGGCTAGGCGCCGCTCGGGATCGCGGCCGGTCCGTATGCGTACGGACGCCTGTCGGCCAGGTGCGTGAGCTCGCGACGGGCGACTGCGACCGCACCGCGCGGGTCCAACCGGGCGAGGGCAACTCCCGGCCGCGCGCCGGTGCTGGCAAGCACCCGTCCGTCGGGGTCGACGACCTTGGATTGGCCCGGAAAGCGCAGGCGCCCCAGGGTACCGCTCTGGTTGGCCGAGACCCAGACCACCTGGTTCTCCAGCGCCCTGGTCTGATCGAGCAGGTTGAAGTGGTGGACCTGGCGATCGCGCCGGATCCTCGAGGCCGGACGCATCCTGGAAACCGGCCACGCCGCAAGGGAGGCGATGATCCCGGCGCCGTCGACGGCGAGCTCGCGCGCCGCCTCGGGGAAGATCTTGTCGTAGCAGATGAGCATGCCCATGCGGCCGACCGGCGTGTCAAACGCAGCGAACCCATCGCCGGCTTTGTACACCTCACGCTCGGATGGCGGCACGTGGACCTTGCGATGATGGCCCAGGATCCCGTCGCCGCTTACGCACACCGCACTCGAATACGGTCCCCCGGGGGCCGCCTCGGTGTAGCCGACGCACACGACGGTGGGGCCGGCCAGCCCCACCAGTCGCGCAATCTCGTCGCCGTCGGGGTCCAGTGCGGGCGGGGGCGCCACCGGCTCGCGCATCACCGGGTGACGGCTCTCGAACTGATACCCGCCGAGGGTCGCCTCGGGAAACACCACGAGCTCGGCCCCCCGAGCCCGCGCCCGCGCCACGGTACGCTCGACCTGATCGAGGCACACGTCCAGGTCACGGCCGAAGCGCCCGGCCACGGCCGCGACCGCAGGCAGGCTGGACGTACGAGATCGGCGGATCACGGAGTCCATTGTGCGGCCGGCGAGCTCTCGGGGGTAGCGCCCCCTGTCCAAACATCGCTCGTCCGCTTTCGACCTTCGGTCCAAACCGGCCGCGGCGGATCAGGAGGGGCAGAGCCCGAGCAGCCACGCCACCGGATCGCCGCAGGGCGGGGCGGCAGGCGGCGGAGCGCTGGCGGCAGGCGGTGGAGAGGTGGCCGCAGGCGGCGGGGTGGTGGGCGTGGCCGGAGGGCCGGAAGCGTCGCTGCGGCGTTCGACGAAGTTCAGCACCAGCCCGTGCCGATGGCTCGGATGACGCAGGAAGTAGGCACTGCCGAATGGCTGGACTTGCCAGTGCAGTTGGCCGCCATAGATGGCCAGGCCCTCAGACTCCCCCCGAGCGGGGCGTTCGATCTCGAGTCGGGTGGCGCCGGTGAGTGTGTCCACCGACCACACCTGCTGGCGTGCGCCGCGGCGGCCCGCCACCAACAGCCTCGTGCCGTCGAAGGTGGCCCCGGTGATCCCGGAAGACCTCCCTCCTGGCCTCATCGGCGACAGGAGGCTCCGGTACGGGTGGATCGCCGCGCCCCCGGGAGCCGCGTTGGCGGGCGCGATGTCAGCCATCCGGTAGCCGAGCAGCCAGGGTCCGGAGGAGGTCCACAGCGTCTGCCCGTCCGGCGAGGCCTGCGCCCACATCGCCTTGCGAATCTCCTGTTGGTCGAGCTTGACGTAGTAGATCCAGCGCAGGTTGCGGTCGGCGACCCCGATCGAGGCCGTCTTGCAGGTGTTCCCGCCCCGCCGCGGGTAGTAGCACTCCAGGGGCAGCAGCACACGACCCTCCGAGAAGGTGATGGCGCCCACGTGGTTGTAGCCCTCGCGCAGCCGGATCACGGGCGGGATGATGTGGTAGTTGCCGCCGGTCTCCGCCGCGCCCGCCGTGCGATAGACGCCTTCCGAGACACCGCTGAAGTAGACGTTGCCCTGGTCGTCGGGCGTGAGTCCCTGGAAGTAGCGGATCGGCGTCGAGTTGGCCCCCACCGGCTGCCAGCGTCCGGGGTCCCGAGCCGCGGCCGGGGCGGCGAGGAGCGCGAGGAGGATGAGGATGATCATTCTCGGGCCGTCCGCGCGGTCGTTCCTGACCGGCGCAAGCGGGGCCTGGGACTTTAGGCCCCGCTTTTCCGGTCCGTCAAGCCTGAACCGACCCGGCCAAGCTAGCTCGGTATGCCGCCGGAGGGCGACGGCGCCCGATACCACCCCTGGCGCCAGGAGTTCATCTGCCCGATCTCGCCCGACTGCGCGGAGATGATGCGCTGGGCCAGGGCCTTGAGCTTTGCGTTCTTGCCCTTGGCCAGCTCCACGCGCGCCATGCGGATCGCCCCCTGATGGTGGGGCACCATCATGTCGATGAACGCGCGGTCAAACGGCTTGGCGGTGGTCAGCGCGTTGGCGTCGTGCATCATCCCGGCTTGCGCCTCGGACAACCCGAGCGTGCGGAGGTTGCCCTGGGAGGCCATGTCGTGGCCGCCGTGCATGGCGCCCCCGCTGTGGCCCTCCGAGCTGCCGCCGAGGTCCTTCGTGGCCGTCTTGAGCTGGGCGATCTCCGGGGTCTGGGTCGACACGATGCTGGACGCCAGCGTGCGAATCTCGCGATGCCCTGCGCGCGTCCGAGCCACCCCGGCCATGTCTAGCGCACCCTGGTGATGGGCGGTCATCTCTGAGGCGAAGGCCTTGTCGACGGCATTGCCGCTCGCCTTGTCACTGCCGGCGCTCCCGCAACCGGCGGCCGTCAATCCGGCGGTACCGACCACCGCCAGCAGTCCGGCCGTGATCCGTCGTCTGTAGCTCATCCCTGTCTCCTTGGTCGTGGCTTGACGTTCAATGCGCATGCGTGGCAGCGCGCGCCTCCGTGGGCGCGGCGCTCCCGCCCTCGAATCGCTCGGGGTTGGCCTGGAAGCTGCCGAGACAGTGCTCGGAACAGAAGTAATACGTGCGACCCGCGTGGTCGGACGTGAGCGCCCGCGACCGGTCGACCTTCATCCCGCAGACCGGATCGGTCACACCCCGGCGCACGGTGAGCCGCCAGAGGGCGGCGAAGATCGCGAGGCCGAGCAGGTTGAGCGCGAGCTTGTAGTCGAGGCCGATCGCCGCGAAGATGTCACCGCGGCTCGGCCGGATCGTGGGCACGAGATCCACCGCCCCGAAGGCCAGATCCACGATCAGCGCAGCGGCGACCATCGTCACGAACATCAGCCCCGTGATCCGCAAGGCGAAGCTCCAGCCGTAGTACTTGCGGTAGGCGATGATGATCGGCAGGACGATGAGGTCGGCGAAGATGAAGGCCAGCACACCGGCGAAGCTGATCCCGCCGCTCCATAGCACCGCGGCCAACGGGACGTTGCCCACCGAGCAGACGAACGAGAGCACGGCGATGATCGGGCCGACGACGACGTTCTCGACAGTCCGCAGCGGCGCCGAGGCATCCTTGATGAAGAGGCCGTTGAAGAAGTCGTCGCCGAGCAGGCCGATGAAGCCGGCGAGCAGGAACCCCGTCGTGATCTCCTTGTAGAGCATCTGCCAATCGCCGCGGAAGTTGTGCGCGACGTCGGACCACGCCGACATCGAGGTCAGCCGCTCGCGCCAGCTCATCGCCTCCCCTGCCATGTGGTGCTGATGGCCGGTATCGGCCTGCTGCGCGTGGCGCCGGGCGCTCTCCTCGAGGCGAGGCGATACGAAGAAGCGCAGCAGCGCGGCCATCAGGCCGATCATCACGAGCCCGCCGAGGTACTCGGCGAGCGTGAACTGCCAGCCGATCAGGACCCAGAGCACGAGGCCGAGCTCCCACACGAGGTTGGTCGATGCGAACTGGAAGGCCAGCGCCGAGGCGGCCGACGCCCCCTTTTGGAACAGCGACTTGGCGATGGCGATCGCCGCGTAGGAGCACGACGAGGAGGCCGCCCCGAGCCCGGTGGCCTTCAGCAGGGGCGAGGGCCCCGTTCCCGAGAGCGCCGCCTCGATCCGCTGCCGCGGAACCCAAGCCTGGACGATGGCCGAGATAGCGAAACCCAGCACGAGCGCCCACCAGACCTCGTAGGCCATCAGGAAGGCCTGCTCGAAGCCCTTGGCAATCGTGGAGATGATGTCGCTCACAGGTGCGTGTCCTGCCTCGCTACAGTCTCAATGGAGTAGAGTATATACCCCATGGGGGTGTATACGGCGACATGAGCACGAACCCCGCAGACACTCCGGCTCCCACGCGCGGCTACACGGCCACCAAGGAGCAGCTGCGCAAGCGCCTCGCGCGGATCGAAGGCCAGGTGCGCGGCGTGCAGCGGATGGTGGACGAGGATCGCTACTGCATCGACGTCGTGACCCAGCTGTCAGCCATCCAGGCCGCCCTCGACAAGGTCGCGCTCGGCCTGCTCGACGACCACGCCCGGCACTGCATGCAGGGCAAGGGGTCGGCCCCCAGCGACCCGGCGGAACAGGTCGAGGAGCTCATGCGAGCCGTCGGCCGTCTGCTCCACCGCTAGGTCGCAGAACCCAACTAGGGCGATCCCCCCGCGGTCGGCTCCGCCGCCTCGTGGACCGTGACGATCGAACTCAGGAGGAGATCGTTGGGCACGCGCACGGTCTCGGCGCTGCCGGTGGCCAGCACCGTGAAGGCGCTGTCGATCGCGGTGATCTCGCCGCGGACGTCCCCGACGCTGATGCTCTGACCGACGCGATAGGCGCCGCGGATGTAACGACCCGCGCTGAGCGCGCGCGCCACCTCGCGCCCTCCGAGGCCGAAGGCGAGCGCGAAGGTGGCGGCGGCCGCGGCCAGCAGAATGGCGAGGACCACCATGAGGACGAGCGTGGAGATCGCGATCTGAGCTGCGGCGGTCACCGCGAACACCGCAAGCACCGCAACCTGGGCGACCTGACCCAGAGGGATCGGAAGGTCGAGCTGGTACGCGAGGCGATCGACGCGCGAGCGGATGAGGCCCGCCACCACGACACCGGCCAAGAGGAGCCCGGCGGCGATGAGCACCTTCGGGAGCACGAGGACGGCTTGGTTGAGCGACTGGCTGAGGAACTGCAGGCCGAGCAGGGAGAGCGCGGCGAAGACCACGACGAGCGTGGCCGCGATCCGGATGGCGCGGCCGATCAGCGTTGCAAGGGAACGTTCGAGGCCGATGCGGGCGATCACGTCGTGGACGCCCCAGCGCTCGGCGAGCTCGTCGATGCCGGCGCCGCGCAGGCCGCGCGTCAGCAGCCGACCCAGGAGCCGGGCGACGAGCACGCCGACAACGAGGAGGACGAGCGCCCCGCCGAGGCGCGGGAGGAAGCTGCCCAGCGCCTCCCCGGCGCGATCGAGCACCCCCGCGAGTGGAACGATCATCGCCGCCCCCTCGCCCGACCGCGCAGCAGCACGACGACCCCTTCCCCCACCGCCGCCACGAGCATCCCGGCGGCACGAAGGGGCGTGCGAACCACCCGCTGCCATCGGGCAGCGCGTCCCACCCGTTCGATCAGGGAGGGATCGGGCTCCGGAGGGTTCGCGCGCAGCACGTCCAGATGCTCGCGCAGGCGCTCCTCGGCCGGGGTCAGCTCCTCCGGCGGCCCCTGGCCACCGTTCACGAGGGCAGCTCCCAGTCGTAGGTGTTCCTGCGCAGCAGCGCGATCAGCTCGTCGCGGGCGCGGTGCAGCCTGCCCTTGACGCTTCCCAGCGGCGCGTCGGTGATGCGGGCGATCTCCTCGTAGCTGAGTCCCTCCACGTCGCGCAGCACCAGCACCGTGCGGTGCGCCGGGCTGAGCGAATGCAGCTTGCTCGTGAGGCGCTCGGCGCGCTCGCGGGCCTCCAGACGGTCGACCGGGGTTGGCTGACCCGACAGGGTCAGGGTCGCCTCACCGCTCTCGCCGGCGGGGTCCACCGGCTCCGGTCGGCGACGCTCCAAGGCGTTGAGCGCGGCGTTGTGCGCGATCTGGAGCAGCCACGATCGGAACGACCCCTCACCACGAAAACGATCGAGGCGATGAAATGCCCGCAGGAACGCATCCTGGGCGGCGTCCTCGGCCTCGTCGGTGCCGACGATCCGCGCCACCACGCGATACACGACGTCGCGGTGGCGTTCCACCAGGCGCTCGAAAGCGGGGAGCTCACCTGTACGCGCGCGCTCCACCAATTCGCGATCGGGGTCCATCCTCGGTGGAAAGCTAGCGACGCCGTCGGCTGCCGAAGCGCGGGGCCCGCCCGCCCATCGCGGGCGCCCTTCTTTGGACTGGACCATCACCGCCCCTAGGACCGATCCGGCCTCCCGACGGTTACACGCCACCCCCGTAACTTTTTCGCGCCGCGTTCTGTCCTTAAGCGACGAAGCTCATGCGAGCGAAGGCGTCGAGCGCAGCCACGGCTAGCGAATGATTGAGCCCCCCGGGCCCGGGTACGGGCATCAGCCCCAGAGAGAGGAGCAGCGCTTATGACACCAGGCGAGGGACGCGACGAGCTGGCCGACCGCCCGGTCGGCGAGCTTCTCAAGCAGCTGTCGGAGCAGACGAGCACGCTGGTCCGCCAGGAGATGGAGCTGGCGAAGGCCGAGCTCACGGAGAAGGGCAAGCGAGCGGGCCTCGGGGCGGGCATGTTCGGCGGTGCCGGGTTGATCGCCGCCTACGCGGTGGGAGCGCTGACCGCATGCTTGATCCTCGCGCTGGCCACCGCGGTGGACGGCTGGCTGGCGGCGTTGATCGTGGCTGTCGTCTATGGCGCTATCGCGGGCGGATTGGCGCTGGCGGGCAAGCAGCAGGTCAGTCAGGCCGTTCCACCGGCACCTGAGCAGGCAACCGAGAGCGTGAAGGAGGACGTGCAATGGGCCAAGACGAGAGCCAAGTCGGGTCGGAGGTAGGGACGGAGGGCCAGACCCGCGGCCCGGAGGAGATCCGGGAGGAGATCGAGGAGACGCGGGGCGAGATGGGCGAGACGGTGGAGGCGCTCGCCGAGAAGGCGGACGTCAAGGCCCAAGCCCGGCAGAGGGCTGACGAGCTCAAGCAGACCGCCCTGGCGAAGAAGGACGAGCTGCTGGCCAAGGCAAAGCAGGCGGCCCCCGGCTCGTCCGGGAGTTCCGGTCCGTCGGGAAGCACCTCGTCGGCGTCCGGCGGCGGTCAACAGCTGACCACGCGGGCGCAGGAGTCAGCCCAACAGCTGAGCACCAAGGCGCAGGAGAACCCGCTTCCCCTCGCGGTGGGCGGTGCGCTGCTAGTCGGGTTCCTGCTGGGACGCCGCGGGCGTTGATCTCTTCTTCTACTGGGAGGTAAAGAGCGCGATGGCCAAGAAGAACAGGGCAGAGGAAGCGCGCGAGCGCTACTTCAACCGATCCGGCGACCAGCGAGAGAGCGAGCGCCGCGAGCCGCAGAGCGAGCGCGAGCGCGACGGCGAGGGGCCCGAGCCGCAGCGGGAGCGCGACGAGCCGCACCGAGGTGACCAGGATCGCTCCGGCGGCCGCGGGATGGCCGCCTCCCGTACAGGTCCGCAGGGCGGGCTGCTCAAGCGCACGATCAAGGAGTTCAAGGAGGACAACCTCACCGATTGGGCTGCCGCGCTGACCTACTACGGGGTGCTGGCGATCTTTCCGGCGATCATCGCGATGGTCTCGATTCTCGGCTTGGTCGGCAACTCGGCCACCCAGCCGCTGCTTGACAACCTGGGCAAGGTGGCGCCCGGGGCGGCGAAGGACATCTTCACCAACGCGATCATGAATCTGCAGAAGAGCAAGGGCGCCGCGGGGATCGCCTTCATCGTCGGCCTGGCCGGCGCGTTGTGGTCGGCGTCGGGTTACGTCGCGGCGTTCATGCGCGCGTCAAACGCCATCTATGACATCGGGGAGGGCCGTCCGGTCTGGAAGACGCTTCCGGTTCGGGTGGGCGTGACGCTGGTGCTGCTGGTGCTGCTGGCGATCACCGTCGTGGCGGTCGTGCTCACCGGCGGCCTGGCCAAGGAGGTCGGCAACCTCGTCGGGCTGGGATCGAGTGCGGTGAGCGTGTGGGACATCGCCAAGTGGCCGGTGCTGCTTTTGATCGTGAGCTTCATGTTCTCGATCCTCTACTACTTCTCGCCGAACGTGAAGCACCCGAAGTTCAGCTTCATCACGCCCGGAGGCATCTTCGGCGTGGTGATCTGGATCATCGCGTCGGCTGCGTTCGCGTTCTTTGTCGCGAACTTCGGCTCCTACAACAAGACCTATGGCGCCCTGGCCGGCGTGATCGTGTTTCTCGTGTGGCTGTGGATCTCCAACATCGCGATCCTCCTGGGCGCCGAGCTCAACGCCGAGCGCGAACGAGGGCGACAGATCGAGGCCGGACACCCGGCGGAGCGGGAACCGTTCGTCGAGCCCCGTGACACCCGCAAGCTCAAGGACTAGATGGTTGATTCCGAATTGTCGCGGGCGGCGGGGCGAGGGGACATAACGAGGGCGCCGAAGGGAGGCGTTGCTATCGCAACGTCGACCTTGGAGGCCTCGTGCACGCCGACCTTGACGCCCTCGTCAGCGCACTTTATGTGCGGATCGATGATCTCCTGCCCGCCCGCAGCGGGCCGGGGCGCCCGCCGCGGATCACCGACGCCGAACTCATCGCGCTTGCGGTCGCGCAGATGTTTCTCGGGCTGCCTAATGACCGCAAGTTTCTCGCGCTGGCCCGTTGGCGTTTGGGCCATCTGTTTGCCTACCTGCCCAAGCAGCCGGGCTATAACAAGCGTCTGCGAGCGCTCGCTCCGACGCTCGGCCAGGTCATCACGCATCTCGCCTTTCACTCACCCTCCTTCTGCGATGGGCTGCGGCTGCTTGACTCCACGCCAGTGCCCTGTGGGCAGTCGCGTGAGACAGCTCGGCGCTCCGAGCTCACCGGACACGCGGGCTATGGTTACTGCCGCTCGCATTCCCGCTATTTCTGGGGCTTTCGGCTCTACCTGCTCTGCGCACCCGATGGCATGCCGATCGCCTTCGAGCTCGCCGCCGCCAATGTCGGCGAGCGCCAAGTGGCGGGCGAGATGCTCGCCCGTGTCGAGCTTGAGGGCTACACCGTCATGGCCGACAAGGGCTTTGCTGGGGAGGACTTTGAGTCCGAGATGGCGGGACTCGGGGCACGCTTTTTGCGACCCGACCGACGCGACGAACCGCGACGCCACGGATCGCTGGGGCCGGTGCGCCAGTGGATCGAGTCGGTCTTTTGGACCTGCAAGGGACAGCTCACCCTTGAAGCCCACGGCGGCCGCACCCTCGGCGGGGTCTGCACCCGCGTGGCGTTGCGCCTGCTCGCGCTCGCCGCAGGACTCGTCTACAACCAAGAAATCGGTAACCCCGGCCGCCACTTCGCGGCGCTCGGCTACTAATACGGAATCAAGCATCTAGAGGGAGGTGGCAGCGTGAAGTTCCTGTTCCTGCCGGTGAGCATCGGCGCCGGCCTGGCCGCGGGGGTGCTCTCCAAGAAGCTCTTCGAGCTCATCTGGGGGGTCATCGACGACCAGGAGCCCCCGGAGCCAAAGCACCGGGAGATCGCCTTGGCCAAGCTCGTGCCCGCGCTGGCCATCGAGGGCGCCGTCTTTCGCCTGATGAAGGGCCTCGCAGACCACGGGTCACGCCACGGCTTCATGCGACTCTCAGGAACCTGGCCCGGCGACGAACGCCCAGAGCCTGAATAGGCGTACCCCCGCCCTAGCCCACCTTCAACACCGGAGGACCGATCATGAGCGTCGCCGATAGAGCCGCTGCCCTGGGTCCCTACGCCCAGTACCTGTTCGACAACCAGGACGTCCAAGCCAACCTCGAACGGGCGGTTGCAGCCTCCCGCGATGCGTATGGCCGCGCGCGCGGAAAGAAGAGCAAGGCCGAGGCGGTGCAGGATCGCCAGATCCAGCGCCGCCTCACAGAGGCGGCTCAGGCCGTGCGAGAGGTAGCGCTCACCCTGAATCGAGAGCGTGAGAAGCAACAGCGCCCTCGACGCGGCCGGGTCGCGATCATTCTCGGGCTCCTGGGCGCAGGCGCCGTGGCGGCGCTCGTCCCGCAGGTTCGCACCAAGGTGCTCTCCTTGTTCGCGAGCGCGTCGAGCGACGAGCCCTCGCCGCAGTAGGACGATCGCCGCGCAGCGACACGCCGGCGCTGAGCGGGTGAGCTCTGCAAGCTCGCTCGCAGCTATATGCGTTTGAGCGCCGGCAGTGGAGGCTGTGCGCGTGCGCCGCGTCAGCCTTTGCGCCCTGCTCGTGTTGTCGGCGACCCTCGTCGTGCTCGCCTGCCCCGCCGCCCCCGCGCGTGCGGGCAGCGCGAACGTGGCGGCGCTGCAGGTCGCCCTGCGCGAGCTGGGCTACTCCCCCGGTCCGGTCGACGGGATATCTAGCGCGTGGACCCGCCGCGCGCTGCGCAGCTTTCAGCGACGCAAACGCCTTACCGTCGACGGGATCCCCGGGCGCCAGACCCGTCGGGCGCTGGGCCGGCGAGGACGGCCTGCGCTGGGGAGTCGACCCCTGCACCGGGGCCGGCGGGGATGGGACGTGGCGGCGCTGCAGTTCCTGCTCAGCAGCCGCGGCTACGGCCCGGGCGGATTCGACGGCAGGTTCGGACCCAACACGTCGGCTGCGGTGCGTCGGTTTCAACGTGCGGCCGGGCTGGCGGCAGATGGCGTGGCCGGCCCCTCGACGCTGGGGGCTCTGAGGAACCGGCAGCTCCAATCGGCCCCGGGCGGGCCCGTGCGGTTCCTGCGCCCTCTGGGCGTGCCCATCGGCGACGGCTTCGGGTGGGTCGCCGGGCGCCGGCACACCGGCATCGACTTCCCGGCCGACAGCGGCACGCCGATCGGCGCCGCCGGGCGCGGCGTGGTGGCGTTCGCCGGCTGGACCAGCGGCGGCTACGGCTATCTGGTCGTGGTCAAGCACCGCCTCGGCTTCGAGAGCTGGTACGCCCACCTGTCGAGCATCGCGGCATGGCAGGGCCAGGCCGTCAACGGCGGCAGCCGCATCGGCTACGTCGGCTCGACCGGATGGTCGACGGGGCCGCACCTGCATTTCGAGGTCCGCCACTTCGGCACGCCCATCGACCCGATCCCACGCCTGCTGGCGAGCACCGCCTCCCGACGCCAACGCCACCCGGCAGGCCTCCTCGTCTGTCGCCCGAACGCTGACGCCCGGGGCACGCGCGACGCCGACCCGGCGAGCGCTCGTTACGGCCGCTGCCCTTAACGACCCTTCGACGCCGCGAGACCTCAGCTTCGCGGGGCGTAGCGACGATGCAGCATGAGGTCGTTGCCATCCGGATCGGTGAAGAACGCCATGTGGCAGACGCCGGTGTCCATCGTCTCGCCGGCGAACACCACGCCCTTGCCCTCGAGCTCGGCGCGCGTCTCCGCGATGTCCTCGACGTGCAGCGCGAGATGGGCGTTCTTCTGCGGCGCAAAGGTCATGCCGAGGCGCTCAGGCTCCCAGATACCGAAGCAGGTCTCCTCTACCCAGAACTCGAATCGAGCCTGTCCGTCGGGCCGCAGCCCGAGCGTGTCGACATAGAAGCTCCGTGAACGCTCGGCATCCTGCGAGGGGACCGCAACGAAGTCCAACTTCTCGATCATCGGCGCAGATCCTAGCCTGAGCCGGAACGCCAAGCTCCAGGGGGAATGGAGTGTCGGCGCAACGGGTACCAGGTGGCGCGCCCCAACCGCCGGCAGGTCGAGAGCGGCTAGCGGGCAGCGGACGGGTCACAGAGGCGCTCTCGTGGTCGCGCGCCTCGCGCGGCGGCGCTACTGTGTCTAGTTGAAATGGGATTGCCGGGGCCAGCCCGTCGGGTGCGTGTCAAGCCCAAGCGCGAGGAGCGGCCGCTTGAGGTTCCGCCGCCGCAGCGTGAGCCTCGGCGAGAGCCAGCGCCAGAAAGGGAGCCGGTGCGCAGAGAGCCCGAGAAAGCGCCGGCGTAGCGGTGCCCGATCTCGTCCCCACGTGGTTGTCGAACTTGGGAGCGCTCTCCATCCGCCACAGCTATGACCCGGTTACCCAGCTGACGACCTACCGCGTCTGCATGCGCGGTGGTGGCCAGGTCGTCTGCCACGTCCCCGCTGAGGTCTCCGACGACATGCATCGTCTGATCGCAGACGCTGTCTGGCGCTATCACGAAGCTGAGCGCAGCCACGACACCGGCTCGGCGGTCCCCGCGATCGACGGCGAGGTAGTCGGTTTTCGCGCCTGGACGCTGTATGACTGGAAGCTCGGCGTTGCTGGCAGGACGAACGCCCCACCGTGGGAGCCGGGCACCAACGCGGCTCGCTGCCACGCTTTGGTGCAGCGACTCGGCATCTCCGGTCAAAATCCTCGCTCCGCCGCCAGGGCGAACCCGCCGCTCGCCGATGTGCACGACGCGCCCGAAGAGAACTGCGACTGCGGCCTCTACGCGCTTTGTGCGCCCGACCGCCAATGGATCGCGCTGGGGTCAGAGCCCTGGCGCGGGATCAGGGTCTGCGGCGCCGTGCTCGCCTGGGGCGAACGGTTCTTCCTACACCCCACCGGTTTTCGTGCCCAGTACGCCAAGCCCATCCTGCTCGCAACCAGCGAACAATGGCCACGACCGATGCGCGCGATGATCGCAGCGCTCGCACAGGACTACGCCTGCGACGTGATCAGTCTCGAATACCTGCGAGACGCAGCCCGCGAACACGGCCGGCTCGTACCCGAAAAGCTCATGCCCGAGCCAGACGGGACCGGCAGCGCAACCGCCGAGCTCGCGGCGCACACCGGCCACACAACCTGGCACAGCCGGTAGCGGGTACATCCCAGCGCGTGACCCCGCGGCATCAGCACCGCTCGCCGTAGAGCGCGATCTTGTCGCGATCGACCTCCTCGATAGAGAAGCTTTCAATGGCCTGGCGCTCCCGGGATGGGGGCTCCTCGCAGACAGCCACCAAGTCATAGCTTGCGCAGTTGTCGCATTGGCCGCCGAGGACGAGACCTAGCTTGGCGATGTGATGGACGCCACAGGCTTGGCACGCGCAACGCACGCGGACCAGTCCTACCCGGTGCTGGATCGATCTCATGAGGCTGTCAGGTGCCATTCACTTCGGAACCTCCCATATCTAACCATCATTGGCAGTCACTAGTAACTGTTGCAACCACCTACCGACGCCGGGCATCCCCCGGTCTCAGTAGGGAGATCTAAGTCCCGAGAGCATGGGGAAGTGGCGCACGTTGGTCGTCAGCAATTCGGCGTCGAAGACCAGCGCCGTCGCGGGGATCAGGTAGTCCGCATCGTCGATCCCGCCGTAGGCGCGCCGGTGCTGGCGCGCCAGCGACCCGGCGGCTCGCACGATGGTCTCGTCCACGGGAACCCAGGAGAGCGCTGAAAAGAACTGCTCGAGCGCGTCGAGCTCGTCGTCTCGCACCCCCGCCACGAGCTCGAAACGGACAATCTCGCTGGCGACGACGGGCTTTCCCTCGGCTATCAGCCGGCTCAGGAGATCGACTGCGGACTCGGCTCGGCGCGTCTCAAGCCCCGAGCAGCTCAGCCACCGCGCTCACGAACCGTTCCCCAAGATCGATGATGTGCGTGGCCTCTTCCAGGCTTGGACGCCGCGCTTCATAATCGGAGAGCTGGCGAAGCTCTTGCGTCTCCCGTGCCTCGCTCGCCAGCTCCGCGTCAAAGCTTCCGGTGGCGACGAACGTCTGCCAAAACAGGTCCCATGTACCCCGGTGCGTCTTGGCATATCGATCTTCTTCGCTCAGAGCGGCGCGAGCGGCGTAGAGCATCGCGTAGTAGGCGAGGCTCACGGTGGTAGATGATTCGGCGGCGGCGAGCTCCCGGCGTGCAGCGTTTAGCCGTGCCTGCGCTTCGACAAGGAACTCCGCGGAGCGTGGGCTCACGGCTCGCCGAAGAGCACGATCTTGTCGCGATCGACCTCCTGGATGAAGAAGCTCTCAATCGCCCGGCGCTCGATGATCCACGCGCGCCTCGTGGTGATCGGCGCGATCTTCAGACCGGCATCACCGGTCTCCAGTGCGATCCGCCACACGCGGCTTCGATCCGGCTCACCCTTTCGGGTAAGCACAATCACGTCGATGTCAGACTCCGGCCGTGGCTCCTCCCTGCGCGCGCGAGACCCGTAGAGCCACACTGCCTCAAGGTCCTCACCGAGGGACCGAACGAGAGCCGAGACAAACTGGTCGAGGGCAAGACGCTCGGGTTCGGTCAACGTTGCGGAAGCGAGCCCGACCATGACGCTGAGGGTACCCATGGTCACCGGTCCCCGCCATCATGGCCATTGAAAGAGCGGCTGCGAGGGGTGTTTCGAGAGCTGCGCCAGTATCCGGCACCTGTTGCTCGCGGCCGATCAGAGGCGCCCGGCCCCGAGCCGGCAGCCATCGTGTCAAGCCCGGGTCGCAGGCCGTCGACACTCCCGGCGGCGCGGTCGCCCACAAACGGCCAAGGCGGGGCCCTGGCGTCCCCCGGACGCGGCGAGGTCTACGGCGCGCTCGCCTGCGGCGGGCAAATGGGAGGAGGCGCTCACCGAGAGGGGCCGGTGCGGCTCATGACCAGGCGCATCTACGGCCATGCCAAGAACGGGAGGCCGATGGATGACTCGAGGGACTGGATCAGCGGGCTGCCTTGCGCCGCTCGGTCAGATCATGACGATGGGGACGCGTGCCAGCCCTTGCCGCGCTTGGTGATCTTTTTCTCCTTTTGCAGGGTGGGAAGCACACGGTAGAGATAGGTGGCATTGATCCCCATGCGTTCCGCGAGCTCGGGAATGGTGACGCCGGGATTGGCCCTCACTAGCTCATGGGCCTGATCGGCTCGGGTTGGGCCGCTGCCGTCGCGCCGAGGACGCGTGCTGGCGTTCGAACCCGTCGTGCCCGAGCTGCCGCGCGGGCGTCCGCGCCCCCGTCGTGCGCCTCCACCGTTAAGCGCCGCGTGGGCGGCCTCCAAGCGCTGGAGCTCCTGCCGTAGGCCTGCGAGCTGATCCTCAATAGCCTTGCGTACCGTGTCTAGATGATCGGGCAAAGAGTCTCCTTCTAGACTTGCGTGACGGTGTTGACAGTCTGTAGCAGTGTTTAACAGCAACGCAACCTACAGGACTGGTGCATCTAGCAGTGCAAGTCCTCTGTCAGCGCGCTCGCGCCGGGACCTGCGCCTTCCGAAGCCGCTCCCAAGCGCCTACATACGCAGCGTTCAGCGTCAGGCCCCCGGCAGCCCATCCCGCCGCTCACGCAGCGTTTCCCCAGATCGATGAAGTGCCTGCGCTTCGCCAGGAACTCGGAAATGACGCACGTTGGTCGTGAGTAAGTCAGCCTCGAGGACGAGAACGGTCCCGGCAATCAGGTAGTCCGCATCGTCGATCCCGCTGTAGGCGCGCCGGTGCTGACGCGCCCGGGCGTCGCGCCGCGCAGGTGATCGACTACAACGCTCGTGTCCAGCACGGCTGCCGCCTGATATCACGTTGCTCGCCCTGCCATGGGGATCCTCGTCAACTCGACCATCGAGGCTCCCGCTCCGGCCGCGTCGCGGGCGCCACCCCGAAGCACGAACCCGCCTACCTCTTCTCCTTGTTGACCTTGTCGCTGAGTGACTCGACCCGCATGGTCAGGTCGCTGAGCCGGCGGTCGCTGGCGCCCACGGCCTTGACCATCTTCACGGTGTTGTTCTCAAGCACACGGAGGCGGCCAGCCAAACCGGGCGATACCGCCGCCCTGGATCGCCATCCGCGCGAAGCCGGCGAGACCCGGGACGCCGACGAGGCGCTCGAGCTTGCCGACGGCCGAGCTCGCCGTGCGGGCTTTTCTGTAGTACGTTTATTTTGTGTGGAGATCCACCGCTCGGCACGCCGACATCGCGTCATCGCTGACGACATTCACCATGCCTACCGGAACGCCGTCGGTGGATCGGACTCGACGACGATCCGCCGCGCTACCTCATGGCTGGACCCGATCGGAAGGTTACGCCGCCCGACAAGCTCCAGGCGCGTCGTCGGGGCCGGGGGCGTCCCTCGCTCGGCACCGCGGCCAAGACGGTCGAGTCCGTGCGTCTCGACCGCGATCTTCGCGTCGATACGGCACAGCGCGCGGCGACCGAGGGCGTCACCGTTTCAGAGATCATCCGCCGAGCGCTGCGCCAATACCTGCGGAGCGCGTGACATGCCAACGTGTCGGGTCAAGGACGGCTATCGCTCGCCCACGTTCGGTGAGCCACTTGCGGTCTTGAGCCCTGCGCGGCGACCCAGATCACGCTTGATGCCGAGGCGCATAGACGCGCGAAGCGCCGCGCCCCCGATCTTGGTATCTCAATGTGTCCATCGGATGATGACCGGCCCGCAGCGGCGCCTAAAGATGTAGCTTTGTGTCCCGTCGCGTTGGCGGTGACAGACTCTGGAGGATGACGTAGGACGCCCTGCCTATAGTGTGATGGTACGATGGCGCCATCATGGTGGTCCGGACCCAGATCACGCTTGCCGCCGAGGCGCATAGACGCGCGAAGCGCCGGGCCGGCGATCTAGGTATCTCGCTCGCCGAATACGTCCGTCGGGTGGTTGACCGCGACCTGGGGCCACTGGCGCCGAGCTCCGACCCCAGCCAGATCTTCGGCCTATTCGACTCGAGGGGATCCGACGTGGCGCATGACAAGGACCGCTACGTGGATGATGCCGTGCGCGCCCAGGCCCGCGACGACGCGGGCGAGTGAGTCTGTTCGTTGACACGTCGGCGTTCTATGCAGCAGCCGACGTCGGGGATCGCAGCCACGCACGGGCCATGGACCTCCTCCGCGCCCCCGCGCTCGTGACAAGCGACCACGTCCTCGTTGAGTCCTGGGTGCTGCTGCGTGCCCGCGGCGGCCGAGCCGCGGCAGAGCGCTTCTGGGACGCGATGCGCGGCGGCCTTGCGACAATCGAGACGGTCCTCCCCGGCGACCTCGAAGCCGCATGGCAGATCGGCAAGGCCTTCCCGGACCAGGATTTCTCGATCGTCGATCGCACGAGCTTCTCGTTGATGGAGCGCATCGGTGTCACCGAGGTGGCCAGCTTCGACGATGACTTCGCAATCTATCGCTACGGGCCGCGGCGCGACCGCGCATTCGATCTCAAGCGCTGAGTTTTGTCCACGAGAGTGTCCGGTGAACCGCGCGCGGGACACCCGCTACCTAACCACCATCAACGCCGCCTGACTCCAGAATCTCGGCTCCACAGAAGCAGGGGCAGATCAGTCGCCCGGCCGGCAGCGCCGGCTGGCACACCAGGTAGAGCCTGAACAGCGAGGGTTCGTCACCTCAGTACGCAGGTTCCAGGCCCGCGAGCATGGGGAAGTGGCGCACGTTGGTCGTCAGCAGCTCAGCGTCGAGGGTCACCGCCGTCGCGGCGATCAGGTAGTCGGCGTCGTCTGTCCCGCTGTAGGCGCGTCGGTGCCGGCGCGCCAACGAGCCGGCCGTTCGCGTGATGGGCTCGTCCAGGGGTACCCACGAGAGCGCCGAGAAGAACTGCTCGAGCGCGTCGAGCTCCTCGTCTCTCACCCCAGCCACGAGCTCGAAGCGGACAACCTCACTGGCGAGGACGGGCTGCTCCTCGTCGATCAGCCGGCCCAGGAGATCGACTGCGGGCCTCGCGCCGCCGCAGGTGGTCGACCGCGACGCTCGTGTCCAGCAGCTTCACTGCACGCCGAGCCGGCGCAGGCGCTGGTTGAGATCGCCGCGCAGCGCGTCCACGTAGTCCGCGCCCGTCACGCGTCGGCCGCTCCACGAGCCTGCGCTGGCGTCGAGCGCCCGCAGCCTCTCGGCTTTCGTCTTCTCGCCAAAGGCATTGCGGACTGCACGCCGGATCAGCTCAGAGCGCGACGCCCCGGTTGCCCGCGCTACGCGGTCGAGGAGCTCCAGTTCGTCCTCGCCGAGGTAGACCTGTGTCCTGCCCATGACACCACTATACACCAGATAGTGTTACAGCCCGGCCCAGGAACTCCGCGGAGCGCCGGCTCACGACTCGCCGCAGACTTCGGTCGGCGAGGCGGCGGGGAGCGCGACCATGATTACTGGGCGCGGTTCGTCTCGAGGAATCGGGGAGGCGCGAACACCGGTATCTGGTGGGAGAGGTCGAGGAGGTGCTTGTCACCGGAGATCAGGATGGCGCGTGCGGCCGCGGCAAGGGATATGAGGTAGTCGTCACCGCGATCATGCGAGCGTACTGGCGGCTCCTGTATGGGGTCTGCCAGCATCGTGGCCGAATCCGTGAGCCACTGAAGCACCGCGGTGGCTTCCTCTGCGGGAATATGACGGCGCAGCTTGGGATAGGTGAGCGCCCGTTCAAGCTCATCTAGCAGAAGTGGAGAGATGATCAGTTCGAACGTACCTTGCTCCCAATCTCGCAGTATGCGAGCCGGAGTACCCTGCGAAGATAGGAGTGCGGATATGACGACATTGGGGTCCAGAACGGCCCTCACGCGTCAGCGTCGGCGCGTGCTGTGCTGTGCCTCCACCGCCAACGCGGTCGCCTCCTGCTCTGAGAGGTGATTGTCCTTCCACAACCGTTCGAGCAAGTCGAGCCCCAGGTCTCGTCGTAGGGCGGCCTCGATAACCGCGCTGTCGCCACATCCGGTGCGGGCCGCGCGAACCTTCACCGCCCTCAGCACTGAATCGTCGATCGTGAGGGTGGTCCGGACCTTACCCATAGCCGCATCTTAGCATCATGATGCCAGCCCAAAGGTTGGCCTGGCCGGCCGCCGATTGGAGCGCTGCTCTTGCGCCCGGCTTGGCGAAGCGATGCCTCCTATGAAGGCTGCTCCGCGGCCCCGCCAGGACCCAACCGCTCGAGCCGGTCCAGGATGGACAGGATGGCTCGATCGTGAACGCGCCGATCCTCCACGGCCTCTCGGCGCAGTGCCCTCCATTCCCGGGTCATGTGATCATCGACCTTCTGAAACCGCAGCATCATCTCGCGCATGAAGAGCCGATGCTCTTCCTCAGAACGGTCCAACCGCTCGAGCGTCGCATCCAGGACGGCGTTGTTTCGCGCGAACGCCTCGCTGTTTCGCGCAAACGCCTCGCTGTTTCGCGCAAACGCCTCGGTGTTGCGCTCAAACGCGTCGGTGTTGCGATCGAAGGCGCGCTCCACACGACCCAACAGATCGTCATCGGCCATGATCGAATTGTCGCACACCGATCGCGACCTCTTCGTGGAGGTAGGTTACGACTTCGCGCAGCATCTGGGAGCCCTGCCAGGGCTCATGGCCGAGCCCCGGACGCGGAGCCGCGGGTTGGTGACGTCGTTGAGTTCGGCTCATATCAGGAACGTCAGACGTGAACCACTTCGACGGGCTCGAAGTCCGTGAAGTCGCGATCCTGTGTCCAGACCGCGCTCTGGTGGACCATGGCAGTCGCAGCGATCCAGGTGTCGTGAACGCGCGGGCGCTTTCCGGCGCGCAGGGCTGCAGACACAAGGCGCGCGTAGCCCGAAGCGGTCCGCTGATCGATCGGAAGTCCGCCAGCCCGCTCGCGCACCGCGACGAGCGTCTGCATCCGCAGAGCCCGGACCTCATCGTCCTCGGCGACGAGAACGCCGACCTCCAGCTCTGCCAGCGTCACCACCGACAAAGTGAACCTGAGGCCCTGCACGACGCGCGGTCAGCGTGGAGGCCTTTAGACCGACCCGGAAGAGGTACCTGGAGGGGGGCGGCGCCGAAGATGACGGCGCCCCAATCGCCACACGATCCCAATTTCGCTTTCCCAACATACCGAGTACAGATAGGTACGGCTGGCGAACCTGAGCTCCTGCACGAGCCGTCGTCAGTGTAGAGACATTTGCTTCGAGTTTGAAAGAGGTACCTGTAGGAAGGCGATCCTCCCATGCGGGTTCAGCTATCGTTCACGTTGATGAGGCACCTTGGCCATTGCGTGGTTCGCCGACGTAGGCAAGCTCCCGCCCCTCAACTCCGGTCATATTTCGCTACAGGCCTCGCGCTTTTGTTGCTGATCAACGTCCTGGGCTGTGGGAATATGCAGGACGCCGATAAGAAACAATCGGATAAGCCCATGACACAAACGGCCAAGCCCAAGCCGCAAGCCGAGAAACCCATGCCGCAGGACAAGCCCAAGGCGCCATCGGATAAGGCCAAGGGACAGACGGGCGCCAAGCAAAATACAACACCTAAGGCTGCGGCAGCGCCCAAGACGGCGGCAGGGCTTGATCGCTCACGCACCGGTCCGGTTCCGCATGGCGATCCGACGCGCGTCGTGGCGTGTCTCACGAAACGTGGCTATGGCCAGGTCAAGACGTTCACGGGGGCCTCATCGGGAGGTCGAGGCAAACAAGGAGGGGTCAAGGCCGTCCCGCTGATCATCGGCCCTCCCCGCCAGCCTCAGGCTGTCGCGAACCTTCTCTACCTAGACTCCGCCAGCGAGGCGAATCGCCTAAGTAACACTCTTAAGGCCAGAACCCGCGGAGTAGGAGCGGTCGCATATCAGGTAGTGGGGCGGGTGGTTATCCAGTACGCGCGCACGCCGAGTGGCAAACTGTCCCAAGATATCGTTGCCTGCATCCGCTAATCGGTAAGCATTCAGTGGCCTGGTGGGATCAGGTTAAACTTTGGGCTCATAGCCCGCGATGCGGATCGCCTCGTTCCATCGACCGAAGCGTTTGAGGACCGTGCTGGCGTGAGGCCAAAGCCCCGCGTAGAACCGAGCCGCGCGCTCTGGGTTTCCGTCGCGCAGCGCGG
>JALYZC010000140.1 GCA_030945905.1 Actinomycetota bacterium | reverse complement strand
GGACGAGCTCCTGCGCGTCGTCGGACAGGCGCTCCCCCAACCGCCGTCGCAGCGCCTGGGTAAGGTCGAAAGCCCCCTCGACGTATGCCTCGTTCGCACCGGGGCGGACGATCCCGGTGCGGGCGCGGCCGCCGAGCAGCAGGTCAAGTGCATGGGCGAGCACGGTCTTGCCCGCGCCCGTCTCCCCCGTGAGCACGTTGAGGCCGGGCGCCAGCCGCAGCTCGGCCCGCTCGATCAACAGGAGGTTCTCCACTCGTAGCTCAAGCAGCATGGGCAACGGTGTAGCAGCGCGGCCCGACGGATCGGAGGGCGTGGGGCGTGTTGTAACGCGAAGACGGCCGCGCGGGCAGGCAGCGACGGGGTTGGGGCTAGCTGGCCAGCCGCCCGAACTTCTCGCGCAGGCGGTGATAGAAGGACGCGCCGGGGATCTGGGCCAGCGCTGCAGCACCGTCGCGAAAGCGGACGCCCAGCATCTCGCCGGGCGCCAGCTCACACGTGGGGCGTCCGTCGACCGTGGCATCCAAAGGTTCGCCCTGCGAGCGGTTCTGCACGCTGAGGCGATCGCCGGGGGCCACCACCAGGGCGCGGGCGGTCAGCGAATGGGGGGCGATGAACGACACGGCGTAGCCCTCCACGCCCCACGCCATGACCGGACCTCCATTGGCCAGGTTGTAGCCGGTGGATCCCGCGGGGGTCGCCACCACGAGGCCGTCGCAGCGCACCCGACCGACCTCCTCGCCCTCGATGGCATAGGAGAGATCCGCCACCCGCAAGCCGGGCTTGCGGTGAAAGGACACGTCGTTGAGACCCGTGGAGCACCGGCCGCTGGCGCCCTGGAGCGAGATCGTGGGAAGCCGCAGGACCTCGAAGTCCCCGGCTAGCGCCCGCGCCAGCCCAGCCGCGACGTCGTCGGGGTCGATGGTGGCCAAAAAGCCAACCTCTCCGTAGTTGACCGCGAAGACCGGGATATCGGTGTCGGCGTAGGCCCGGAGCGCCTGGAGGATCGTGCCGTCGCCCCCGAGCACGACGCAGAGATCAACCTCTGTGCTCAGCGGAGCGTCCAGCAGGGAGGCGCCGTCGGCCCCCAGGTCGTGCTTGCGCGTCTCCTCGGAGTCGAAGCGCAGCTCGACGCCTCCGTCGTCGGCGAGCCGCTGAAGCGCGCTCAGCGCCGGAGCGACCTCGCTCGGGCGCCGGTGCGTGAGCACGGTCACCCGCCGGGCCGGCCGGTTCACGGCTCGACCTGCCGCGCCGCGGCGGCCAGGTGCTCCACTCCAGGGCGACTCGGATCGGCCAGCCACACGAAGGTCTCCAGGTTGCCCTTGGGCCCGGGCAGGCCGGAGGAGGCAAACCCCTGCACCGAGGCACCGGAGGCCTGGGCCGAGCGGGCCACGCTCACCATCGCCGCCCGCCGCTCACCGGCATCGCGCACGACTCCGCCCTTGCCGACGCGGCCCCGGCCGACCTCGAACTGCGGCTTGCACAGCGCGAGGCAGTCAAAGCGCGCCGCCGCGCAGCCCAGCACGGCCGGCAGGACCTTGGTCAGCGAGATGAAGGAGACGTCGAGCACGATGAGATCAGGCGCCCAGGGCAACTCGGCTGGGTGCAGGTACCGGGCGTTGGTGCGCTCGAGCACGGAGACCCGCTCGTCCTCGCGCAAACGCCAGCTCAGCTCGCCGTAGGCCACGTCCACGGCGGTGACGTACGCCGCCCCATGCTGGAGCAGGCAGTCGGTGAAGCCGCCGGTGGACGCCCCGACGTCGAGGGCTCGGCGCCCGCGGACCGGGACACCGGTGTCCCGCAGGGCGTTGGCCAGCTTGCGTCCTCCCCGGGATACGTAGTCGGCCCCCTGCGCGACGTCGAGCTCGATGTCCTCGGCCACCAGCTGCCCCGGCTTGACGGCCGCGCGGTCATCGCCGCCGATGCGCACCTCGCCGGCCATGACCGACGCAGCGGCTCGTGTGCGCGTGCCGAACAGGCCCCGTTGCGCGAGCAGGGCGTCAAGACGCAGCTTGGGCATGACGAGGAACGGTATCGGCACGCCTGCACTGGGCTAGGATCATCGGCCATGGTCCGACTCCCCCTGCTTCGCTCCGCCCGGCCGATTCCCTGGCAGATCGTCCTGAGCGTGGGTATGCGCATCGCCAAGGAGGGCCGCGAACGTTGGAGCCGACTCACCCCCCATGAGCAACGGCGGGTCAGGGAGACGGTCAAGAAGTCGCGCGGGCGCCTCGACCGGCTCAGCGAGGCTGAGCGGAGGGAGCTGCGGAGCATCGTGTCGAAGGCGCTCGGGCGCCACTGAAGGCGCAGCTACGCGCTGATCACCGGCCGCGGCTCGAGCACGGCGGCTTCGATGCGCTCGGCAATGCGCTGGCCCGTGAACCCGACCTCCTCGTGCAAGAGCGCCGGCGTCCCGTGGGTTACGTAACGGTCGGGCAATCCGACGCGGAGAATGCGCGGCACTCTGCCTCCGGCTTCGGAGAGGGCCTCCCATACGGCCGAGCCGAAGCCGCCGATGAGGACGCCTTCCTCGACGGTGACCAGCAACTCGTGCTCGGCGGCGAGCTGCGCCATCAGGCCGGCGTCGATCGGCTTGGCAAAGCGGGCGTCGGCAACGGTGACCTCCAGTCCGTGCTCGGAGAGCAGGGCCGCCGCCTCGAGCCCCTTCTGGACTCCGGTGCCATAGCCGACGATGGCCACGCGTTCGCCTTCGCGCAGGATCTCGCCCGTCCCAATCTCCAGGGCAGCCGGTGTGCTCGGCAGCGCCACCCCCACGCCCCCGCCGCGGGGATAGCGCAGGGCGACCGGGCCGGCATCCTGCGCGATCGCCGTATGCAGCATGTGGACGAGCATGGCCTCGTCGCGCGGCGCCATCAACACCATGTTGGGCAGGCAGCGTAGGTAGGCGATGTCGAAGGCACCGTGGTGGGTGGGCCCATCGTCTCCCACGAGTCCCGCCCGGTCCAGGGCAAAGACGACGTTGAGCGACTGCAGGCACACATCGTGGACGATCTGGTCGAAGGCCCGTTGGAGGAAGGTGGAGTAGATCGCCGCCACGGGCTTTGCGCCCTGCAATGCGAGGCCCGCCGCGAACAGGATGGCGTTCTGTTCGGCGATGCCGACGTCGAAGTAGCGGTCGGGCAACGTCTGCTGAAGGATGTCGAGGCCCGTGCCGGTGTTCATGGCGGCCGTGATGCCCACGACCCGCGCGTCACGCTGGCATTCGTCGACCAGCGCTCGACCGAACACGGCGGTGTACTGCGGAGGCGCGACGGGCAGCTTGCGCCCGGGCTCCGGCACACGGGCCGCCGCCGGAGCGCCGTTGGCGATCGAGTGGGGCTTCGCGGCGTGCCACTTCTCCATGCCCTCGAGGTCGCCGTCCTCCGCCGGAGCGAAGCCCTTGCCCTTCACCGTGGCGATGTGTACGACGACCGGCCGCTCGGCCGCGAGCGCCTCGCTCAGGGCCTCGCGCAGCGCGTGCACGTCATGGCCGTCGATGACGCCCATGTAGGCCCAGTCGAGCTCCTCCCACAACAGTCCCGGCGCCCAGAACGCCTTGATCGACTCCTTGAGCTGCGGTCCGAGCTGCTCGAAGCGGGCCCCGATGCCGGCCGGCAGCTTGGTGAGGCCGCCCTCAACGTCCTCTCGCACCTTCCACAGCTTGGGACTGAGCCGCATGCGGTTGAAGTAGCGCGAGAGGGCCCCGACGTTGGGGGCGATCGACATGCCGTTGTCGTTGAGCACGACGACCATCGGGGTGCCCAGCCCACCGGCGAGGTGGATGGCTTCGAAGGCCACGCCCCCGGTCATGGCGCCGTCGCCGATCACCGCGACGACGCGGCCGTCGGGAGCCAGACCCTGGCGCATGCCCTCCTTGAGCCCCACGCCGTATCCGATCGAGGTCGACGCGTGGCCGGCGCCCATGATGTCGTGCTCGGACTCCGCAATCGAACAGAAGGGAGCCAGGCCGCCGTACTTGCGGATCGTGTCCAGGCGCTCGCGGCGGCCCGTGAGCACCTTGTGGGGGTAGGCCTGATGCCCGACGTCCCACAGGACCTTGTCGCGCGGGGACTCGAGCACCGAGTGCAGCGCGACCGCCAGCTCACACGCCCCGAGGTTTGCCCCGAAATGCCCGCCGATCTCACCGATCGTGTCGATGATCAGCTCGCGGACCTCCTGCGCCAGGCCCTGGAGCTCTTCGTCGGAGAGGCCGTGGAGGTCCTGCGGCCCGTCGATGGTGTCAAGCAGGCCGGTCATGAGGTGCGCGTGTAGATGAAGTCCGTGATCTGCAGCAGCTCCCCGGCGCGCAGACCGTCGGTTCTCTGCAGCGCGGCGCGGGCGTTGCCATGGGCCTCCGCGGCCAGCTCGCGCGCGCGCTCCAGGCCGAACGCGCTGACATAGGTGAGCTTGCCCAGGCGCTCGTCGCTGCCCCGGGGCTTGCCCAGGTCGTGGTCCGTCCCGGTGACGTCGAGGATGTCGTCCACAATCTGGAAGAGCACGCCGAGTTCGGCCGCGTAGGCGCGCGCTGCGATTGTCGCAGGTTGCGGCAGGCCGGCCAGTAGCAATACGCACTCGATCGACGCTTCGATCAGCCGCCCGGTCTTGAGCTCGTGCAGCCGTCGCAGGTCGGTGGGCCCGGCGTTCGACGCGTCGACGACGTCGAGGTACTGGCCGCCCACCATGCCGCCGACCCCCGTCGCCTGCGCCAGCTCGCGGGCCGCAGCCAGCACGCGTTCGGGGGGGCCGTCCTGCGTGCTCAGGAGGTGCTGGAACGCCTCCGCGTACAGCCCGTCGCCGGCCAGGATGGCGACGTCCTCGCCGTAGACGACATGGCAGGTCGGTCGGCCGCGGCGCAGCGCGTCGTCGTCCATGGCCGGGAGGTCGTCATGGATCAGCGAGTAGGTGTGGATGAGCTCGACGGCCGCGGCCAGCGGCAGCACCCGGGCGGTCTCCAAACCCGTGACTCGGGCGGTGGCCAACGACAGCACCGGTCGGATCCGCTTGCCGCCCGCCAGCAGCGAATAGCGCATCGCCTCCTCCAGGCCGCGGGTGGCCGGCTCGGGCGAGAAGCGCAGCGCTTCGAGATAGTGCTCGACCTCCTCGCGCAGCTCCTCCGGGTACGCGACGGCCACGCGCTTCCAGTCTCAGAGCAGCTCGCCTTGGGCGGGCGGCGTCTGGACCCCGGTTCTGGTCTGGCGCTCGAGCTCGACGGAGGCGTCCGCGGCCAGCGCGGCGCAGCGGTCGACCACCGTGGCCGCCTCGTCGGGTGAGAGGCCGCCTTCGCGCAGTCGGGCGGCCGCCGCCTCGAGCTGGGCGCAGAGATCGTCGAGGTGGTCGGCAGGCGCGGTCATCCGGCCGTGGGATTCTCGCGGACCGAGCGCAACACCGCTCCCAGGATGCCGTTGACGAAGCCGGGCGCGTCGCTTCCACAGAACGTCTTGGCGGTCTCGACCGCCTCGTCGATGGCCGCCTCCGCAGGTATCGGCGCGTCGTCGGCAACGAGATCGGGGTGCAGCAGCTCGAGCAGCGCCACCCGGAGCACGTTTCGCTCCAGGGGGGCGATCCGGTCGAGGGTCCATCCCTCCGCGTGGCGCTCGATCAGTTCGTCGAGCTCCTCCTGGTGGTCTTCGGCGGCGTGGGCGAGCGCCATCGTGAACGGACGGGCGGTGTGCTCGAAGAGCTCGTCCAGCGGCCGGCCGGTCAGGTCGTGCTGGTAGAGCGCGAACGTCGCGGCGCGCCGCTGCTCGGTCCTACGCACGCGACACGTACTCGCCCGAGCGGGTATCGACCCGCACCCGCTGCCCGATGTCGACGAACAAAGGCACGTTGATCGTGGCGCCGGTCTCGAGCGTGGCGGGCTTGGTGCCACCCCCCGAGACGCTGTCGCCGCGCAGGCCCGGATCGGTCTGGGTGACCTCGAGGTCCACGGCGCTGGGCAGCTGGACATCGGCCGGGACTTCGTCGATGAACAGCACATCGACCTCGTCCGAGGGCTTGAGCCAGCGCAGCTGGTCGGCGATCGAGGCCTCGGACACCGTGAGCTGCTCGAAGGAGTGGGTGTCCATGAGGTGGACGTCCGCGCCATCGGCGTAGAGGAACTGCATCTTGCGCGACTCGGTGTGCACGGCGCGAAACTTCTCGCCGGCGCGGAAGGTCCGGTCGATCACCGCGCCGTCGGCAGAACGCCGCAGCTTGCACCGCACGAACGCGCTGCCCTTGCCGGGCTTCACATGCTGGGACTCGAGCACCTTGAACACGGTGCCCTCGATCTCGATGTGGTTGCCGTTCTTGAGCTGGTTTGTGGAGAGGGTGGCCACGGGGCGTGCAAGAGTAGCGACGCAGCTGCCCGCCTTCCGAGCTTCACCACGCCCCGTGGGTCTGCGCTACGGCCTGGCGGCCTTCCAGGCCGTCCGGCCCAAGTGACAGCGATCGATGACGTGTCCGTTCTTGCGGACGACGATCGACAGCCGGAAGCTGCCGCCCCATCCGTGCGCAGAGGTTCGCTTCCCCCGCGCGCTGCCGGCCACCGAAGCGCGGATGCCACCCTTCTGACGAATGATGTAGGAGCCCTGCGACGTGAATCTGCGGTAGCTGACGGAGGACCCCGGAGTGGCGCGGGTGACCGAGAACACGCGACCCTTGGGGCATTGGGTCTCCCACGCGAACGTGAACAGCCGTGGGCGCCCGTTCGCTCGGGTCTTCAGGCTGACACCCAGCCCCTGCGTGGACTTGCCCGTATAGGTCGCTCCGGCGGCTTGGGCGGGCGCGACCATGGAAGCGGCAAGAATCAGACCGACGGCAAGACGCCCTCCCGACATGGTGATCCCCCTCGTTCGCTGGCTTGACCATCCTTGTAACCCGTAGCGGGACGCTTCAACCGGCCATGCCCGAAAGGGCTAATCGATCTCCAGCAGCTCCTTGCCCACGCCGCTGAACACCTCCGTCCCCCCGGCGGTGACCGCCACCAGGTCCTCGATGCGCACGCCGAAGCGGCCGGGCAGGTAGACGCCGGGCTCGACCGTGACGACGTTGCCCGGGCGCAACGCGGTTTCATCCGAAGCGGCCAGACGCGGGCCCTCGTGCACCTCGAGCCCCACGCCGTGGCCCAGACCGTGGCCGAAGCGCTCGCCGTGGCCGGCGGCCGCGATCAGCTCCCGGGCCACGGCGTCGACCTCGCGACCGCTGGGCCCGGGGCGAACGGCGGCCAGTGCCGCCGCCTGCGCGCGGCGCACGAGCTCGTAGACCTCGGCCGCATCGCCGTCGATCGAGCCCGTGGCCACGGTGCGGGTGCAATCCGAGCAGTAGCCCTGCAGCCGCGCCCCCCAGTCGACCACGACCAGGGCGTCGGCCGGGATCTCGACGTCGCGGGGCTCGGCGTGCGGCAGCGCACCGTGGGCACCGGCGGCGATGATGGACGGAAAGCTCGGTTCGGCCCCGTCCCGGCGCATGCGGTCCTCGAGCTCGAGTGCCACCGCGCGCTCGGTGCGGCCCTTCAGACCGCCCTCCAGCGTCGCGCGAAACGCGTCGTCGGCCAGCTCGGCGGCCGCGCGGATGCGCGCCAGCTCACCCGGGTCCTTGACCATGCGCAGTGCCTCCACCAGCCCTCCCGCGGCGACCAGGTCCACGGCCTCGGGCAGGGCTTCGCGCAACCGCGCGTGCCTGCGAACCGGCAGGTGGGCGTCGTCGAAGCCCAGTCGAAGCGGTGCCCGGTCGGGCAGAGCCGGCGCCACGGAGGCCAGCAGCTCGCGCTCGCCGCGCAGCTGCTCGTAGCCCTCCACCTCCGCCGCGGCGCGCTCGACGTAGCGAAAGTCGGTGATGAAGACGCGCGCGCCGTCGCCGCCGGCGCCGATCACCGCGAGGCCGCTGGTGCCGGTGAAACCGGTCAGGTAGCGCAGGTTGACGAGATCCGAGACCAGTAGCCCGTCGAGCTCGTGCTCCCCGAGGGTTTCGGCGAGGCGCTCGGTGCGGGTCAGGAGAGCTCCTCTCGCAGGCGCACCAGCGCCTCCCGGTAGCCGTCGAGGCCCTTGCCGGCCACGGTGGCCACGCACAGGTCGCCCACCACGGAGACCCGCCGCCACTCCTCGCGCGCCTGGACGTCTGAGAGGTGCACCTCGACGGCGGGGAGCGCGGCGAGCTCGAGCGCGTCGCGGATCGCCCAGGCGTAGTGCGTCCAGGCACCCGGATTGAGCAGGACGCCGTCGGCAACCCCCTCGAGGCGGTGCAGACGCTCGACGAACTCCCCCTCATGATTGGTCTGAAAGAACCTCAGCTCGAGGCCGAGCTCGCGCCCGAACTCCCCCACCCGCACCTCGAGCTCCTTGTAGTTCAGCCCGCCGTAGTGGGTGGGGTCGCGCCGACCCAGCTCGGACAGGTTCACGCCGTGCAGGACCTCGACCCGGTTGTGGCTGATCACGGCATGAGCTCCCGGATCGCGGCGTGCAGATCGTCTTGGGCGACGGCGCAGCCGGTGCGCGGCGCGCCCGGTGCGTCGAGCAGGACGAAAGGCACCGGCTCATCCCCGAGCCGTTTCTTGTCGCGCGCCACCGCGGCCGCGATCTCCTCGAGCTGGACTTCCTCCAGGCGGGTCGGCAGGTTTCGCGCCCGCAGCAGCTCGGCCACCTCGTCGTGCAGAGCCGACTGATCCGACAGGCGCAGGGCGGCCAGCAGCCCCAGGCCCACGGCCTCCCCGTGGCGGTAGCGCGCGTAGCCGGTGGCCGACTCGATCGCGTGCCCGACCGTGTGTCCGAGGTTGAGCACCTGGCGCCGCCCAGCGTCGCGCTCGTCGTCGGCGACGATGGCCAGCTTCGTGCGCACGCAGGCCAGGATCGTCTTGGCGTCGGTCCCGTCGGTCTCACCGGCACGCACCCGCTCCCACAGCTCGCCGCCGGCGATCAACGCGGTCTTGAGCACCTCGACGTAGCCGGCCGCCAGCTCAGCCGCGGGCAGGGTCCGCAGGGTGGAGGGATCGGCGATGACCGCCGCGGGCTGGTGGTAGGCGCCGACGTAGTTCTTGGCCTCGGAGAGGTCGACCCCGGTCTTCCCCCCGTAGGCCGAGTCGACCTGGGCGACCAGGCTGGTGGGCACCTGGACGACGGGCATCCCCCGCTGGAAGGTGGCCGCGCAGAAGCCCGCGAGGTCGCCGACCACCCCGCCCCCGAGGGCCACGACGTGGTCTGAGCGTGTGACCCCGTGACGGACCATCTCCGTCCAGACGATCTCGGCGTGGGCGACGGTCTTCGACGCCTCTCCGGGCATGATCGCGGCACTGCCCAGCAGCGGCTCAAGCGAGCCGAGATACCAGCGCGCGACGTTGCCGTCGGTGACCGCGAAGCGCCGGCCATCCACGGGATGGAAGCCCGCCTCGAGCAGGCCTTCGCCCACGTAGGCGGGATACTCGCCGGACGCGCTGCTCGCCCAGGCGAGCTTGGTGGCCGGCGGCGCCTCGCGCAGGGTACGCAGCGCGGGCAGCGCCCGGCGCACGAGATCGGTGCCGCGGTCGGCCGGCAGGACCGCATCGGCGCACGCCGCGTAGAGCGAGGCTCGGTGGGCATGGAGCGCGTCAAAGGCCTCGCGCGATTGCGCGAGCGGGCGGTCGGGCTGGCCGCCCACCCGACTCCACGCCGTGTCGGGATCGACGTCCAGCCACACCACCGTATGGTCGGCCAGCGCCTCACGGACCGCTCGCGTGAGCACGCTGCCGCCGCCCAATGCGATCGCCGCTCCGTCGGCGCGCTCGAGCAGGCGCGCGTGGAACACCGCCTCGCGCTGGCGGAACGCCGCCTCCCCCTTCTGCTCGAAGAACTCGGCGATCGACATCCCCAGCTCGTGCTCGAGCAGGTCGTCGGCATCCACGGCATCCATCCCGGCCTCCCCAGCCGCACGTGCGGCGCTGGACTTCCCGGCGCCCATGAAGCCGATGAACACCAGCGCGCGGCTCATGCCCGCCAGTCGATCCGCTCTCGGTAGGCGCGCAGGGCGCCCTGCACGTCGTCGATGTGGTCGCCTCCGAACTTGCGCCGGTAGGCGTCGGCGAGCACGAAGGCGACCATCGCCTCCCCCACCACCCCCGCGGCGGGCACCGTGGTCGAGTCCGTGCGCTCGCGCAGCGCCTGCGCGGGCTGCTTGGTGGCGATGTCCACGGAGCGCAGCGGCTTGGTCAGCGTGGGCAGGGGCTTCATCGCGGCGCTGAGCACGAGCGGCTCGCCCGTGGTCATGCCCCCCTCGAGACCGCCCGCCCGGTTGGTCTTGCGGAAGTACCCGCGCTCGGAAGAGTGAAAGATCTCGTCGTGGGCCTCCGAGCCCGGCCTGCCCGCCAGGTCGAACCCGTCGCCGACCGCCACGCCCTTCATCGCCTGGATGGAGAGGACCGCGCCCCCCAGGCGCCCGTCCAAGCGCTCCTCCCAGGACACATGCGAGCCCAGCCCGGGAACCAGCCCGAAGGCCCGTACCTCGAACACGCCCCCGAGGGACTCGTTTGCCTTGCGCAACCGGTTGATCTCCTCGACCATCCCCGCGCCGGCATCGGGGTCCAGGCAGCGCACGGGCGAGTCGTCGACGCCGGCAAAGTCCTGCGGAGAGCGGGGGCGCGCCGAGCTTCGCACGGTGTTGATCTGCACCACATGGGAGAACACCTCGACGCCGAGCACGGCGAGGAACGCCTTGGCCAGCGCGCCGCCGGCCACCCGCGCCGCCGTCTCGCGTGCGCTCGCCCGCTCGAGCACGTCGCGCACGTCAGTGAGGCCGAACTTCTGCGTCCCCACCAGGTCGGCGTGGCCGGGCCGTGGCAGGTGGACCTCATCCGGCTGACCCTCCACCGGCCACGGGTTCATGCGCTCCTCCCAGTTGGCGTAGTCGCGGTTGGCCACCTGAAGCGCGATCGGACCGCCCAGGGTGCGCCCATGACGAACGCCGGCGGTCACCGTCGCCGCATCCTTCTCGATCTTCATCCGCCCGCCACGCCCGTGGCCGAGCTGGCGGCGGGCCATATCGCGGTTGAGCTGCTCCGGCGCCAGCGAGAGTCCGGCGGGCAGGCCCTCGACGATGCACGTGAGCCCGGGCCCGTGGGATTCACCTGCTGTGATGAGGCGCAGCGGCATGCGCCTAGGTTATTCGGACCTCTCAGCCGCGGATGATCCGGTCGACCTCGAGCTGATATTGCGCCGCACCCGCGCCCTGGTCGATGTCCAGGAACTCGGTGTCGCCTTCCTTCATCAGCAGCGTCTGGCACACGCCCGACGAGGGCTTGCATTTCCCGTCGCCCTGCGGGTTGCTGTCAGAGGAGACGAGGAAGGAGGCGGTCTTGCCGTCCTTGAGCAGCCCGAGGTAGATGACGACCGGGCTCGAGGCGGACGGCAAGGCGGTCAGCGGGGACATCTCATAGGTCTTCAACGCGCCGCCCCCGATGCCGAAGCGCAGCCTGAGCTTGGTCCCGGTCGCCGGGGCGGGCCTCGGGCTGGTACCGCCCCCGCCGCTGCTTCCGCCGCCGCTGCCGCCGCCTGTGCTGCTCGTCCCGCCGGCGCCGGGCAGGCTTGCGCTCGGGTTCGAGGGGGCGTTCGGGACCAGGCGCGGGATCGTGGAATTCGGGGGAGCGGGGACATGCTGCTGCTTGAAGGGATCCTTGAGCGGCGCCCGGCTCAGCGAGTCGCGAAACCCGGTGGGCCCGACCTTGACCGGTGTGCCGCTGAGCAGCCGGGCGTCGCTCACGGCCGCCGGGGGGCGGGCCGGCGCCGGGGCAAGCTCGTGCGCGGGCGACTTCCCCAGGAGAACGGGTACGGCGACCGCCGCGGCGACCAGGGCAACGGCAACCGGCCACAGCCGCTTCTCGAGCAGGTCCTGCCACAGGTCTCCGAGAAAGCGCGTCATGGTGAGACCGGCGCGACGAGGGTCGCCGGGGTCGCGGTGGCCCCGCGGGAGGAGCCCGGGTTGGAGACCGACTGGGGCACGGCCTGAGCGGGCGCGCCCGGGGTGGCCCCGTTGGTCGTACCTTCGCTGGCCGGTACGAGGAAGGCGGTGGCGGCGACGGTGGCCGTCATGTCGGGAAATCCGCCGCGCCCCTCGGCGAGGGAGATGCCGTCGACGGTGAGCAGACGCCCGCGCACGTCGACGCTGCTCTTCCGGGCCGCGATCAGCGCGTCGAGGCGGGCGAAGAAGTTCGAGAGGTGAAAGAAGCCGCCGTCGAAGGTGAAGGAGAACGGGAGTGTCGGAAGTCCGGCCGGCCCGACGACCGCTCCCGGCGGAAGGCCGGCGGTCGCCGACTGCGCTGCGGCCGCGGGCGCTGCGGACGTGGCCGTGCCGCCCGAGGCGGGGGCCGAGGATCCGCCGCTGGTCGCGGCGGGCGGTGCGTTGGACCCGCCCCCGGCGCTCGTCGAGAGCTTGACCGTGCGAAAGTCGATGTGGGCGGCCTGCGACACCGTGGAGAGCTGGTACACGAGCGAAGGTACGTCGTCGTCCGCCGGAATCGCCTTGCCCAGGCGGGCTACGGTCGCGTAGTTGGATGGATACTGCGTCTGTGCCGCGCGACTCGCTGCCGCGTCCGCCACGGCGGCGTCACGGGTCTGCTGGGCCTGGGAGACCTGGCTCGAGAGCTTCTGCGCCTGGTCGCGCTTGGGGCCCAGGATCAAGAACCAGTAACCGAGCAGCAGCGCGACGACGGCCACCACGGCGACGACGATCCGGTCGCGGCTGGTCATCGCGAGCCTCCCGAGTTGCTCTGGGCGGCGGGGGCGCTCGAGGTGCTCTGCCCGGCGGGTGGAGTCGACGTGCTCTGCGCGGCCGGCGCGCTCTGCGCGGCGAGCGGAGTCGACCCGCTCGCGGCGCCCGGCGGGGCCCCCGAGCTCCTGCCCGCAGCGGCACCGGGCAGCGGCTTGAAGAAGACGACCAGCTGAAAGCGCGGGATCTTCGTGCTGCCATGTCGGCAGTCCTGGTTCGCGCCACCCCCACCACTGTCTCCGGACGACGCGCCGCCGCCACTGCCGCCGCCGGCGCTGACCTGATTGTCGCTCTTGGCCGATTCGACGAGCGTGACGCGCGAGACGTCCTGGATCAGACGCAGGCGGGTGAGCACTCGGGCCACCTCCGCCTGGTTGGTGGTGCAGCCCACGATCTCCACGGCGGGCACCGGCTGCTTGCCGCGGACCGCGCCCGTGTCACCACCGGCGCCCCCGCCGCCGGTGCCGAATTGCACCGTGGGCGAGACGGTGGCCCGCAGGGAGCTCAGCCACACGTCGCCGGGGATCACCCGGGCGAGATCGCGCATCGTCCGCTCCCAATCGAAGCGGTTGGATGCCAGCCCAGCGACCGTGGCCACGCGCTTCTGGCGCAGCACAGCGAAGTCACGGTAGGGTCGCAGCGCGGCGGCCTGCGCCTGGGCGATCGCGGCTTCGTTGGTCACGCGAGCGACTTCGGACTTGCGCTCGCCGATGGTGTTCGTGGTGAGCACGTAGGCGGCGATGGCGACGACGAACACGCCGAGCACCCCGAGCAGGACGTAGACGGCGCCGCCGGTGCGCCCGGCGCCGCCGGCGCCGCCCCGCTGCTCCTCGGGCGGGATGAGGTTGACGGCCTTCATGCGTGGCGCTCCTCGACGGCGAGGCCCGCGGCGACGGTGAGGCGTCCCGCCTCCCCCGCCGGTACGGCGCCGTCGTGCGCCTCGGCCACCACACCTGCCGTGACCGGGATGCCGAGGTCGGCCGAGAGCTGTTGGGTGAAGCCGGGCACGCTGACGGCTGCGCCGGTCAGGACGGCCTCCTCGACGGTCACCGCGGCTTCCTGCGCCCGGTAGTAGTCGATCGAGTTGCGTACGTCGTCGGCGATGCGCCGTACGCCGTCGGAAAGCACGGTGCGAGCCTCGGTGACGATCTCGGCGTCGCCCTCGAGCTGCTCGATGGGCGCACTCAAGCCGACGTGGGTGAGCCACTGGCGCGAGTGCTCCAGCGTTAGGCCGCGGCGCTCGGCGAGCTGGCCCACCATGCCCTCGAGACCGCCGGCCGCCACGCGCGTGAAACGGCACACGGCGCGCTCGGCTATGGCCAGGTTGGTCAGGCCCCCGACGCTCACGTAGAGCACGGAGCGGGCCGGACCCTCGTTCTCGCCATCCTCCGCGCGCGCCTGAGGGGTGTTGTCAAGCGCCCGGATCATGGCGAAGGCGGACAAATCCACGCCCTCCGGGCGCAGACCGGCTCGGCGCACGGCCTCGAGCAGCCGGTCCACCATGTCCCGGCGGGCTGCCACCAGCATGACGCGGGTGCGTTCCCCCTGCTCGGTCTGCACCGAACCCAAGGTCTGAAAGTCGAGCACCGCGAGATCCAGCGGCATGGGAATGTGCTCCTGGGCCTGGAAGCGCACGGCTGCTGCGAGCTCCTTGGGGTCTGACAGGCTGGGGACGTCGATGGTCCGGACGACGATGCGCTGGTTGGCCACGCCCAACCGGACGCGCCTGCCGAGGTTGTTGTCGTGGAAGAAGGGCTTGAGCGCCTCCGCCAGAGCGTCGACGTCGGTGACTTCCCCGTCGCGCATCACTCCCGGCTCGAGCGGCGCGGTCGCCGCGCGTTCGACGGCGATCGCGCCGTTGGCGCGCACCTCGGCGGCAGCCAGGAAGCTCGGCTCGATGTCGAGGCCGACGACGCTGCGTCGTTGGTTGCGGGCTTTGGTCATGGCCTGTCAGGGAGGGCGAGAATCGGGGTGGTCCAGGTGAGCACCCACCCGAAACCGCATGGTCGGTATCGGACGCCGCGCCGTCTCGCTTGAGCGGGAGTTGCCGTCGCGCACCCCTCGAGAACGACTCACGCCGCGCCTGGAGCGTTCAGGCGTGTCCCGGCTTGTGCCGATGTCCGTCGGGTGAGTGAACGGCGAGCCGATGGGCTGGCGGCGGTGGTGGTGATCGCGCTCGGCGCGGCGATCGTGTTCACCTCGCACGCCCTCGGCGACTACCAGTCCGCGGACACCGCCGACAACGCCGCGCCGGCGATCCGGGACCTGCTGGCGGGCGACCTCCATCGCTTCCTGGCCGATCAGCCGCTCATGGGCAGTTGGTCGATCCTCGTCCGCCTGCCATTCGCGGGATTGGCCTCTCTCCTCGGAGGCGGCGAGACGCTGATCTACCAGCTCGGCGCCCTTCCCTGCGTCGCCGCGCCCGGACTGGTGGGCGTGGTGCTCGCCCGGCGCATGCGCGCGTTGGGACGATCGCCGAGCGCGCGCGCCCTGGTGATCGGGCTCTGCCTGTTCAACCCTGCCACCTTCGGCGCGTTGCGAGCCGGCCATCCAGAGGAGCTCCTGGCGGGGGCCCTGGCGGTGGGCGCCGTGCTGGTGGCCGGAGAGGGCGGACGGCCGGTGCTCGCGGGGCTGCTGGCGGGCACGGCGGTGGCGACCAAGCAGTGGGCGCTGCTGGCGCTCGCACCGGCGGTCCTGGCGGCGCCGGGCGCGCGGCTGCGCCTGCTGGCGGCGGCCGTGGTGGCTGCGGTGGTGCTCACCGCGCCCGCTCCCCTCGCCTCTCCGCAGCCGTTCGTCAAGGCCGCCCGGACGGTGGGCGCCGCGCACCGGGTGTACCCCGCGAGCGCCTGGTGGGGGCTGGGCTCCTCGCAGCGGCTCGTCGCCTCGGACGGCGTGGCCGAGCGGGTGAGCGTGGTGCGCCGCCTGCCCTCGGGGCTCACGCGCTCGGGCGCCTCCCTGCTCATCGGCCTCGCGGCGGCGGGGCTGATCGCGGGCTTCCTGCTGCGCCGGCGTGGAAGCCGGCCGACCGACGCCCTCGGCCTGCTCGCGCTGCTGATGCTCGCTCGCTGCGCGTTTGACTCGCTGCCCCTGGACTACTACTACGCTCCGCTCCTCCTGGCGCTCGCCGCCTGGGAGGCCCTGGCCCGGGAGGGCCTGCCGGTGGGAACGCTGCTGGCCGGCGGCGCCGTCGCCGCGCTCCTCGGGCCGTTTCCGGTCGCGCTGGACGCGACGGTAACCCACGTCCTCGCCCTCGCGGTCATGGCGACCTTGGCGGGCTACGTCGGGCGCGGCACGTTCGGCGGGCCACCGGGCGTGCGGGCATGGCCGGCGCGCGCGCAGCCGTCGATCAGGTGAACGAGCGCAGGTACCAATCGACGATGGCCGCGCCCGCGAACAAGGCGACCACTCCGCCCAGTGCCAGGAACGGCCCGAAGGGCACCGCGGTCTTGCGACCGGCTGCCGCGCCCTTGCGGGCGATTATCACGCCGCCAACCACGGTGCCGGCCACGAGCGCCACCAGCAGGGCCGGCGCCACCGCGGCGCCGAGGTAGAGGCCCATCACGGCGGCGAGCTTGACGTCGCCCATGCCCATTCCGCGCGGATAGGCAAGCGCGGCGAGCAGGAAGAAGCCGCCCGCGGCGGCCCCGGCGATCAAGTGCTCGGGCAGCTCTCCCGGGTCCGCCAGCGCCAGGATCGCCACCGCGACCACCGCCCCGGGGAGCAGCAGGCGGTTGGGGATGATGCGGTGCTCGATGTCGATCAGGGCGACCGGTACGAGCAGGGTCACGAAGGCCAGCCCGAGCGCGATCGAGGCGGCGGAGCCCTTGGCCAGCACCACCGCGACCCACAGCAGGGCCATCGCGGCCTCGACCACGGGGTAGCGCGGTGATATCCGCGCCTCGCAGTCGCGACAGTGGCCGCGCAGCACCAGCCACGAGACGACCGGGAGGTTGTCGTAGGAGCGCACTTGGGCGCCGCATTCCGGGCAGCGCGAGCGCGGCCGCACCAGCGACTCGCGGCGCGGCAGGCGGTAGGCGACGACGTTGATGAAGGAGCCGAGGGCCAGTCCGGCCAGAGGTGCGATGGCGAAGAGCATGGGCTATGACCTATCTCGGCAGGCGGCGCGAGCGGGTTGAGCCCGGGACGGCACGACCAGTGAGCGCTCAGCGAGCCGGGATCTGCTCCGTGTAGCGCGAGATGCGCCAGGACGCCTGAACCGGGTCCAGGAAGTGAGGGGGCGAGCGAAAGCGCATGCGGTCATCGTAGTTGTAGTTCTTGGTATAGCCGTTGACGATGGCCCCTCCGCCCCCCCGGCCCACCGGCCCGCGGAACTTCTGGCCGATGACGCCGTTGACCGAGAGAGTGCCGAGCGCCGCGCCGCAGTAGTAGTTGTCCACGGTGAAGGAGTGCTGGAGCGAGAGGATCGCCGCGTCGATCTGGATGTCCTGTTGCGTGCCGGCTGCGTTGGTGCAGTTGAACGGGTTGTTGGGATCGTTGCGGACCACGGGGTGATAGACGCGGACGAAGTTGTTGGCGATCAGCCCGAGCATCACGTCCCCGCTGCGCGTGACGTCGTCCTTGACGATGATGTCCTTCGCGGTGGCGATCGTGAGGTCCTTGGAGTAGGACCCGTTGACGTACACATTGCCGCACCCCTGGGGGTCCCCGTAGGGGTCCAGGGGCTGATAGCCGACGCCGCAGACCCCGTTCTGGACGTAGATGACGCCGTTGGAGGGCAGCGCCATCGAGACGTTGTTGAGGCCCATCGTCGAGTTGGTGACGGTCATGTTCGCGCCGTTGAGCGTGATGCTCGTGGTTCCCGTGAAGCGGTAGGCCGACGTCGCAAGTGTGCTCAACGAGTCGTCGGTCGGAGGCAGCGTCAGCAGCGGAGCGTTCGGCGTCCAGGTGCCCACGAAATTGGGGTTGCTGCCTCCGCAGTTGCTGCGCCACCCGGGTCCTGAGACCTCGATGCGGTCCTGCACGTTGCGTCCGAAGGTCGGAGATCCGCACACCAGGATCTCGTCGTTGGTGTGAAACGGGCCGCGGATCTGGTCGCCGGGGGCGAACTGGATCTCGGTGCACCCGTCCGCGAAGTCGATCCAGCTGCCGCCGAACAGCACCTGCCCGTTGAACTGTAGGGCGCCCCGGTTCTGACGCCAGTAGACCGGGCAGTTTGCAGAGCCCCACGACACGTAGTCGGGGCCCGACCAGTTGGGGGCCCCGCCGCTGCGGGTCGGAAGGTTGTTGGTGTCGAGCACATACCAGGTGGGATCGGCCGTCTCGTAGTCGGTGAAGTACAGGAAGTCGAGGAAGTTCTTGCGCTTGAACGTGGTCACGACGCTGCGCTTGGCGTTGCGCGAATGGCCGGTGGCGCGGATCCGAAAGGTCCCCGTGGATGCATCGACCATCGAGGCGGTCGCGTTGCTGGCGTCGCACTGGGCGAACCCGTTGGCCGGCAGCGGCTCGAGCGTGTACCACGCCGCCGAGCCGGGGACGTTGCGAAACTGGGAGCCGGGCACCGAAGGCTTGCCGCGGGGATCGGCGCCCACGCCGTTCCAGGCGGGGTTGTTGATCCCGGGGCCCGTGCACTTCGCCCAGTACGCGTTGTCCTGGTTGAGATGGAAGAAGTAGTCGGAGATTCCCGCCTCGGCGGCCGCGTAGGCGATCTTCTTGTCCTGGTCCACCCGCGCGAGCGGCTGGTCGTTCTGGGCGATCGCTATCGCGGCAATCGTCATCAGGGTGATGACGGTGAGCGCCCCGAACATCACGACCAGCGTGAAGCCGCCCTCGTCGGCCAGCCGGCGTCGGATGCGGGAGAGGCTCAGATGCATTGCGGGCTGTGGTCGGGATCGGAGGCGTCCGAGGTGCGTACGTAGACCTCGTTCTGGAAGGTGGTCGGCACCTGATTGGTCAGGTTCCCGCCGCGGGTGGGACGCGCCACGAAGGACACGCCGATCTTGACCACGCGCGCCTCCTCGCTGTCCGACAGGGCGCCTGGTGAGGTCAGCAGCATGTTCGGCGTCACCGGGTTCGGGGTGAAGGCGTAGTAGCGAAAGAACGGTGTGGTGCCCACCCCGACGAGGTTGGTGGCAAGGTTGACTGTGCGGGCCAGCGTGAACGTCGGCGCCGTGGGGATGGTCCCGGTCATGTTCCAGTCGGTCTCCGTGACCGCGCCGGTGGCGGAGTTGAAGGCGATCGTGCGGCGCTGGAGCTTGGGGGTGTCGCCGCCGAGGTCGGTGTAGAAGGTCACGCCGTTGCCGTCCGCCGTGGTGATCGCCGGGTAGCCCGGTCCGAGGCAGATCTGCGAGCGCAGCTGCTGGGTGATGACCTCCATCGCGTTGCGACCCCGCTGCACGGCGTCGACTCGGTCCTCCACCTTGTGCTGGGCCGACACGGTGTAGTCGAGCAGGCCGAA
>JALYZC010000116.1 GCA_030945905.1 Actinomycetota bacterium | reverse complement strand
TCGCGGACGTTGCGCATGATCAGGCTGCGCCGCGCCAGGCAGCCGAGGTACACGGTCTCCAGGTGGGCGAACAGGGCGTAGTCGCCCTCGATGGTCATGACCGGCTCGTGCGGTGCGAGCTCGTCGCCCTCGTGCAGGGCGCGGACGTCGAGCTGCGGCCAGCCGTCGATCCAGGCCCCCTCCTCGCCGCGATAGCCGGAGCCCAGCTTGAGCACCGCCACCGCCTCGTCGATTCCTCCGAGCACCGAGCGCTGCTTCTGAAACACCTGCACCAGCACCCGGGGGTGGTGGTCGTCGAACTCGAGCAGGGCCTTGGCATGGTTGAAGTACGCGTCGGAGTAATACCCGTCGCGAATTCGCTCGACAGGGAGCCGGAAGATCGCCGGATCCAGGCGGTTGCGTGTCTCGGCGAGCGCCACGAAGCGCGATCGGTCAGGGTACGGCGCCCTCGGCGCGGAGGATCTCCGCGAGCGCCGCGCGACCGACCTCGAGCTGTCGTTCGTCGGGCTCGCGGGTGCCCAGTACGCGCTGGAGCTCAAAGCCGGGACGGCGCAGTGCGCGGGCCACCCGGGTCCCCGCATGGCGCTCAGACCACGCGAACACCTCAACGGCCGCGGCCAGCGAGGACAGTGCGACCGTGGTGTGGGCCAGCGGACCCGGCCGATCGAGCACGCGCCGCACGAGCAGCGCTCCCGCAGCATTCGCGGCCAGCATGGGGGCCACCAGGTTCGACCCGCAGCGGTCGTGCTCTTTGGCCGCGGCGGATGCGTCGTCGGCGTCCTGCTCGTAGGCGGCGATCGCCTTGTGCTCGACCCCGTGGTAGGAGGCGAGCTCGCCGCCGCGCAGCGCGAAGACGGCGGGGAGCAGCGAGAGGGCAGCACTGGCAGCCTCGCCGGCGATCCCCCCGCCGCGGCGGCGCAGCGCGGCGCCCGTTACGGCCGCACCGGCGGCCACGCCGATGACGGCAGGGTCCTGAAAGGGCAGCCGGGCGTCCGGCAGCGCCCGCTTGACCAGCGGGATCACCGCCATCGCCTCGGCCAGCTTGGCCAGGCCGCGTGCCCCCGGGACCCGCTCGAGACCCCGCACCCGCGGCTTGGGACCCGACGCCGTGTGGATCGAGCCGTCGTCGGCGCGCACGGCAGCGGCCCATTGTGTCGGCCCGTGGACCAGGAGGCCGTTGCGCAGCGCCATGCCGCCGAGGCGAAGCTTCTCCTGCGGAGCACTCACAGGATTCGTTGGGCCAGGTCGGCGTAGAAGCGCGAGGCGAATCCCAGGTCGCGCACGTCGATGCGCTCGTCGGCGCCATGGATCAGCGGCGATGCCTCGTGCAGGGTCATGTGACGCTGGGGGAAGAAGCCGTAGGCCACGCAGTCGGGAAACGCCCCCCGGAACCACCGCGAGTCGGTGAACCCCGGAAGCATGGTGGGGACGACCTCCGCGCCGGGGTCCTGGTCGGCGATCCAGGTCGTGATGTGCCCCATGAGCTCGGACTCCATCGGCGAGCTGTTGCCCTGCACCGTCTCTGAGAACTCGAGCCGGTACCCGTCGGGCCCCAGCAGCTCCTCGACGCGAGCGCGGGCTTCGCGCTCGCCCATGCCCGGCGGCACCCGGCAGTCGACGCCGAGCCGGGCCTGAGAGGGGATGACGTTGATCTTCTCCGAGGCGCTGGCCCGCGTGGGGGTAACCGTGACGCCGAGCATCGGCTCGACCAGCAATGCGAGGAAGGGATCCACCTCGGCCACTCGGGCCAACGCGAGGAGCGGATCGTCGATGTCGCCCTCGAGGCCGCGCAGCAGCGCCGCGGCCTGCGGCGCGACGTCGAACGCAGGTTGGCGCTCGGCGAGCCGGGTGAGCAGGGGGGCGAGCTTGAGCAGGGCGTTGTCGCCCATGCGGGGAATCGAGGCGTGCCCCGCGACGCCGTCGGTGATCAGCGAGAAGCGGAACACCCCCTTCTCGGCACAGCACACGCCGTAGAGGCGACGGCCGCGATACTCGATCACCTCGCCGCCGCCCTCGTTGAGCAGGAGGTCGCAGCGGACGGCGTCGGGGTGCTCCTCGGTGAGGAATTTGGCTCCGTAGGCGCCGCCGGCCTCCTCGTCGGCCACGCACATCACGCGCAGCGCCCCTTGCGACGGGCGCCAACCACTCCGGGCCAGGGCGGCGGCGGCCACCACCTCGGCGGCCACCTGCGACTTCATGTCAAGCGCGCCGCGGCCCCAGAGAAAGCCCTCGGCGAGGTCGCCCGACCATGGGTCGTGGCGCCACTCGCTCGGCGTGGCCAGCACGGTGTCGACATGGCCGAGGTAGCCGAGGATCGGTCCGTCGCGATCGCCGTGCAGGGTGCCAACCAGATTGGGGCGACCCTCCTCGCGGGCCAGCACCTCGCAATGAAAGCCGGCGGAGGAGAGATATCCGCGGAGGTACTCGATCGCAGCGCCCTCGGCGCCGGGAGGATTGACGGTGTTGAAACGAAGCAACCGCCGCAGCACCGCGGTGGTCTCCTCCTGCAGGGCGGCGTCGGTGATCGGCACTGCGAGATCGGCCACGCGCGGGATGCTAGAGGCTGCGGGGCCTAGGCCAGGGCGCGCTCGCCGGCGGGCTCGGTGAGCCGGAGAGCCGGCTCGTCCGCGGCCGCGCGCAGCGTCCATCGCGATCGGCAGGGGATCTTGTCCCGGTCACAGCGCGCCGCGTAGGTCTCGGCGATCTCGGTCACCTCGTGCAGAAGTCCGTCCTCGAGGCGCAACGGATCCAGCCCGAGGGCAAGGAGCTGTCGATTGTCCACGCGCAGTTCGTTCTCCGCGGCCTCGTTGCGCGGATTCTCGAGGAAGTCGATCGGCGTCCCCGTCAGCCGCGAGACGAGTTCGGCGAGGTCGATCAGCCGGTGCGTCTCGGTCATCTGGTTGAAGATCCGCACCCGCTCGCCCCGCTCCGGCGGATGGGCGACGGCCAGCTCGACGCAGCGCACGCTGTCCCGAATGTGGATGAACGCGCGGGTCTGGCCCCCGGTTCCGTGCACCGTCAGCGGAAAGCCGATCGCGGCCTGCATGAGAAACCGGTTGAGCACCGTGCCGTAGTCGCCGTCGTAGTCGAAGCGGTTGATCAGGCGCTCGTCGAGGGCCGTCTCGGGCGTCTGCGTTCCCCACACGATGCCCTGGTGCAGATCGGTCACCGGGACCTTGTCGTTCTTGTTGTAGTAGGCGAACAGAAGCTGGTCCTGGGTCTTGGTCATGTGGTAGACGCTGCCGGGATTGGGCGGAAACAGGATCTCCTGCTCGACATCGGAGCCGTCGTCGCCCTGCATCCGCACGCTCAGGTAGCCCTCGGGCACGGTGACGCCGGCCGCGCCGTATCCGTAGACGCCCATCGTGCCCAGGTGGACCACATGCGCGTCGACCCCGGTCTCGATGATCGCCACCATGAGGTTGTTGGTGGCGTTGATGTTGTTGGTGACGGTGTAGCGCTTGTGGCCGGCGCTCTTCATCGAGTACGGCGCCGCCCGCTGCTCGGCGAAGTGCACGACCGCATCGGGCCGGAACTGCGACAGCAACCCGGCGAGCGCGTCGTAGTCCTCGGCGACGTTGAGCTCGGCAAAGCCGATCCGCCGACCGGAGATCTCGCGCCAGGCGGCGAGCCGGGCCGCGAGCGGCGCTATGGGCGTCAGCGAGTAGGCGTCCAGCTCGAGCTCCGCCTGGCGACGGGCGAAGTTGTCGACGATCATCACGTCATGGCCGCGCTGCGAGAGGTGCAGCGAGGTTGGCCAACCGCAGAAACCGTCGCCCCCCAAGACAAGCACTTTCACCGCGTGACCTCCAAACGAAAAAGACAATCCGCCCGGGGGAAAATGACGGTACGCGTGCGCACCGGGCCCAGGCGGCGCGCCGCCGAGCATAGCGGCTGCGCGCGACCAGGCATCGCTTTCATAGACAATCCTTAGTAGACGGGCCCGGAGGGGAGCGGATGAGTGGGTGGGCGGCCGGCTGCGGGCGTCTGCACCTTCGCCTCGGCCGGTTCGGCGCGGCCCGCCCGCGTTGGATCGGCTTGCCGGCGGCCGAGGCACGCGGTGAGCCCGAGCGCAGCCGCCGGCGGAAGCAGGACCACCAGCGGGAGGACGTAGCGCCAGCTGAACTGGTTTGCCAGCACGGTGGAGCCGAACGCCACGCAACCCGCCGACGCGAACAGGAACGACGCCGCACGCAGCCCGGAACCTCGCGCCCGACCCAGGCCGAGCGCAGCGAGCAGGCCGGCGAGCAGGCCGATGGCCAGCACCGGGCCGGGCGCGAAGCCAAAACGCTGATAACCGCGGAGGAAGTGGGCCAGCCCCCTGTCGACGGACGGGCTGCCTCCGCCGTGCGCACGGACGACGTCCCGAGTGTTCGGGAGATACTCCGGGTAGCTCGGCGGGAACTGCCAGCGCGAGATCGGCAGCTCGCCGTGCTGGGCCGTTCGGATGGGGGCAAAGCCCCGCAGGAAGTCGTGGCTCACCGTCCGCAGGTATTCGCCGGGCTGGGCCAGGATCGCCCGCCGGGCGAAATCGCCGGCGACGCGTACGTGCACCCTCCACACCGGGGAGACCGAGTGCCACATGTAGAACTCGACGGTCGACCCGGCCATGGTCGGTCGCTTGCCGACGGGGGCGATCGGGCACAGTGCGCGCTCGTTGCGGGGCACCGAGAACTTCGTGCAGTCCACGAACGGGGTGACCCGCGCGTAGAGAAAACGCTTGCCATAGCCGGTGATCGCGAAGTTCCCGTGCACCCGCTGGTACCAGACACCATACGCCGCGACCGGCACGGCAAACGCGGCCAGCAGCACCACCGCTACCGGCAGCGCAGGCCGCAGGCCGCGGCGCAGATCTCCGCCCCCCCGTCTCAGCTTGCCCCCGGCACGTTCACCTTCCCGCGCCGGCGCGGGGGCGGCCTTCCACCCAAGGCACAACACCACAGCCAGGGACGGCAGGAACACGACGATCCCGTTCGCCCGCGTGAGCGCGGCCCCCGCGAGCAGGAGGCCGGCGATCGCCGCCGCCAGAATCCCCGGCCTTCGGCGCCACAGCAGTGCCGCGCACGCCCCGACGACCAGGCTTTCGAACAGGGTCTCCGCCAGGACGTAGTGCTCGATGTCGAGCTGGTAGGCGTCGAGCAGGACCGGGGCGGCGGCGAGCGCGGCGGCCCACCGCGGGACGCCGAGGCGCAGCAGGACGGCGTAGATGAGTACGGCGACGAGGATCCCGAGGAGATGCTGAACGGCCGGGACGGCGGCAATCCCGCCGAGCGAGTCGACGATCCGGAGGAACAGCGGGTAGCCGATGGGACGAACGGGGTCCGGTCGCAGGTGCGCCGCGTTCTCGAAGAAGCCCTGGCTGTCGTAGCTGAGCAGGGCGGGGCGATAGGCAACCGTCGTCAGGATGCGCAGCGCGATGCCGGCCACCAGCACGCCGAGGAACACGGCATGCCGGCGCAGGAACAGCAGGGTCGGAGCCAACGCCGTTCGCATCGCGGCCATATCGCGCCGAGGCCGGCCGGCCACCACGAGCACGCCGAGCTCGGCGGCGATGGTGACGATCCGCAGGGTCACTGCGCCGGCCGCCAGATCCGCGGCGGGAAGCGTGTGGGAGAGCACCGCGACGTAGGTCAACTCGCGGACCCCCACGCCGCTGGGCGCGAATACCACGACGAGGCCGGCCGCCCACGCGACGAGGGCGCCGCCACCGACCGCCAGCGGGTGCTGAAAGCCCGACACCGCAGCCTGCACGAGCGCGGCGGCGAGCCCGTAGCCCGCAAATGCGAACAGGTAGTTCAGCGTGGCGCGATGCGTGCGGCCGCTCGCCAGACGGGTTCGATCGGCGAGGAGCCGCGAGGCGAGCGTGGGCGCTCCGAGGATGAGCACGATCGGGAGCCAGAGGGGGGCGCCGCTCACCGCCAGGGCCACGCCGCCCAACGCCAGCGCGGCGCACAGCGCGATGACGTTCTCCGCGGCCACGGTGGAGATCCGGTCGAGCAGCCCTCCGCGCACGATGGCCGCCCGCGAGGCCGGCGCCCATACGCCGCCCGGAAGGTAGCGGAGGGTCTGCGTGCGACACCAGGTGCTGACGTCCTTTGCGCCCGCGCGGCCGGCCACCAGGATCCCCCAGCCGCGGGCCAGCAGCAGCCACCATCCGACTGCGGCGGCGAGGGCGAGCGGCAGGGGCCACCAGGTCAGCCGGTCGGCGTCGACCTCGCGCGCGGCGCGCACGGCGATGACGACCACGATCCCCACCGCGACCACGAAGCCGGCGGTACGCAGCGCGGGAACCAGGGAGGCCAGGCGACTTCGGCGTTGACCAGGGCCGGTGGACGCCGGTCCGTCCGGTGTCGTCCCGGCGACCGCGTCCGCGGGGCTGCCCGGGGTCTCCATGCTGATCACGCGGCCCGCACGGCGTGGCGCTCGCGCCACCAGGTCCCGAGCACCACGCGCGCGTACCTGAACCCGTACAGCAGGTCGTTGCCCTTCTTGGTCTCGCCCGCGACGCGCTTGTGCTGGACGATCGGGCGCTCCGCGACGCGATACCCATGACAGATCGCGCCGATCAGCAGCTCAGAGGTCTGGTACTGGACCTGCACCTGGGGAACCGCCGCAGTCACCTCCGTGCGCATGGCGCGAAGCCCGGTGGACGTGTCGGTCACGCGGGTGCCGGTCAGCAGATGGACGAGCTTGGCAAAGACGCGCACCCCGGCCTGGCGGAAGGCATGGTCATCGTCGCTGCGACCCAGGACCCTCGAGCCGAGCACCAGATCGGCCTCGTCCGCCACCAGCGGCTCGAGCATGCTCGACACTTCGACGGGGTCCCATTGACCGTCGCCGTCGAGCGTCACGATGTACTGCGCGCCATGCCCGCGGGCGAGCTGGTAGCCGAGCCGGAGCGCGATCCCGTGTCCGCAGTTGCGCTCGAGCCGCACGACGTGGACGCCGCGTGAGCCCGCGACCTCGCCCGTGCCGTCACGACTCCCGTCGTCGACCACCAGCGTGTCGATCCGCATCCCCCACGCCTCCGCGGCAATGCCATCGAGCACTGTCCCGATGCCCTCGGCCTCGTCGTAGGCGGCGATCACCACCACGACCGGCGCGAGATCCAGGCTCGGATACCGCTCGTGAAACGCCGAGATCGCCTGGGCGCGGACCTGCGGGACATATGCCTCGAGGGTCTTTGCGCTGCCCCTGCTCATCATCGTCTCCCTCTCGCCCGGCTCTGCACCCCGGCTGCGGAGCAGTGTAGAAGGCGTCAGCCGCCGCCTCGAACGCTCACCGACGCTTGCCGCGGCGCACGGGCTTGACGAGCAGGTCGACCTGGGCGGCGCCGAGGATCCGCAGCTCGGGGTCACGGTAGACCAGTTGACCGGAGGCCCGGGTACGCCCGCGCCGGCGCGGCGCTCCGAAGCTGGCGATCACGCCGTCGAAGCGGCGGATCCCGGCGACCGCGTGGGCCAGCTCGGGGATGGACTCCGGCGGACTCGTGTCCGGCTTGCCGCTCGTCGAGCTCCCCGTGAGCGCCGCGACGATGCTCGGGATCGCCGACGCGGTCGAGCTCTCATCGTCCGTGGGGACCCCGCTGAGGGTAAGCGTCTGGGGACCCGGGCGCAGGCCCACCGGTACGCGCGCCCGCACCACGATCGTCTGGCGCGGACCGCGGCGGCGGCGGACCAGCAGCCGCACCCGCAGCCGTGACCCCGGGCGCACGATGGGAGGCGCCTTGGCCGAAAGGATGGACGCCTGGCGCAGCCCGCGCCGCAGGGTCATCGTCACCGAGAGCCCCGTGACATGCAGCGTCTGGACGTCGTAGGCGTCGATCAACGCCGCGGCGTCGGAGAGGTCGCTGGCCATGCCCGATTCCACCGCCCCGATGGCCGTGCCAGACGGCCCCGGGCCGGTGCCGGCTTCCACGTAGCTGTTGCAGAACCCGAGCGGGCGGGCACTTTCGCGCAGCGAGACGCGAAGGCACATCGACCCCGACTGGTTCGCCGGCATGCCGCGCAGCAGGTTCTCGGCGGCGCTGGCCACGGCGAGCGGCCCCACGGTCGCGACCGCCGAGGCGCCCGCCGGCTGGTCGACCGCGGTCTCGTCGGAAAGCTGCGTGGTCGAGGACTGGACCTGACCGGTGTCGCCATCGCGAGCACGGATCGTCAGCGGGATCAGCGGCGGCAGCCCTCCCGCACTGCCGACCACGCCGTCGGGGGCGTCGTTGCTCACCGTCCCCAGGTCGTGTCCCGCGGCGGCGAGCTTGTAGGTGCTCAGATCCGCGGCTCCCACCGGGTTGTTGACCACGGTGTAGACGTAGGCATCCTGGAGGAGCAGCGAGCGCTGGCCGGCACCGTCGAGGGGGTGCCCGAAGCCCCATACGGTCGCCCCGTCGGTGTACGCGACGGTGCCGATCGCCGAGAGGCCGATCGCGCCGCTTGACAGCCCGACGGCAAACGCGGACCCGGGGCGCAGGGCCTGGGGCGCGAAGCCAAAGCTGGGTGCGGGCGCCGCCGGCACCACGAGGTGATGGGCGCGCCGGCTCGCTGCCTCCACTGCGCGCGCCACACCCCGTGGGAGTCCGGTGATGATCAGCGGGGCGGCCAGGGGGTGGGCGGAGCGCAGAAGGCGGCGCGCGCTGCGCGTCGCCGCCGGCGGTCGTACCGGCTCGCCGAGAATCGCCTCGATCGGGGTCACCAAGGCCAGCTTGTTGCCGTAATCGCCTACGCCCTCGGCTATCGCCCCGATGTTGCGCGGCGTCCCCTGGGGGTCGGGACAGTAGATCGGCGATCCCGAGAACCCGGGGCCCACCCCGGTCGCGTCGACTGCGGGGCCGGACACGCGGACCAGGATCTGGGCCGACGAACCCCCCGAGACCACATCGACCACGTCGGCGCGGAAAGCGGCGATATCCGTTCCCTGCACGACCGAGTAGGCCGTGCAGCTCATTCCCCGCTGCACCTGCGACAACGGCATGATGGGATCGCCCGCGTACGCGGGGGGCGCGCCCCCAAGCGCGACCACAAACCCCACCAGGAAGACCGATAGCCGCATCCGGGGCGACCCTAGCCGATCACGCTCATCGGCGATCTCCGTGTCACCCCAGTGCCTGGCCGCCAATGACGGCAGCGACCCCCAGGAGGACGAACCCGATCGGGCCAACGCGACGTACCCGACCACGCCGCCGGGGATACTGCACCACCGATGGAGCGCCTGTTCGAATCCGGTGAACCTCCGCGGGGGCGCACACCGGTCCCGCCCGCGGAGGGGCCCCTACCCGTGCGCATGCGCCCCACCTCTCTGGAGGACTTCGTGGGCCAGGAGCACCTCCTCGCGGACGGGTCGGCGCTGGCCCGGGCGATCGAGCAGGGTCGGCCGCACTCGATGATCCTCTACGGACCCCCCGGCTCGGGCAAGACCACCCTTGCGCGGATCGTCGCCGTGCGGGCGCGAGCGGCGTTCGAGGAAGCCAGCGCGGTCGACGCCGGCCGCGCCGAGGTGCGCGCGGTGATCGAGCGCGCGGAGCATCGACGCTCGATGTCGGGCGAGCCCACGATCTTCTTCCTCGACGAGATCCATCGCTTCAACAAGGCTCAGCAGGACGCGCTCCTGCCGGCGGTCGAGGAAGGGCTCGTGACGCTGGTCGGAGCCACGACCGAGAACCCCTACTTCGAGGTCAACTCCGCGCTGCTCTCGCGCACGCAGGTCTACGAGCTGCACGAGCTGACCGCGGAGGAGGTCATGGTGCTGCTGCGCCGCGCCCTGGAGCGGGGCGAGTGCGAGGGCGGCGATGTCTCCGACGCCGTGCTCGAGTTCCTGGCCGCCCGGGCCGGTGGCGACGCACGCTCGGCGCTGGCGGCGCTGGAGCTCGCCTGCGAAACCGCCGGCCCCGGTGCGGTCACGCTCGAGCACGCGGAGGACGCCATGCAGCGAAAGGCGCTGCGCTACGACCGCGACGCCGACCAGCACTACGACTACATCTCGGCCTGGATCAAGGCCACCCGCGCGTCGGACCCCGATGCGTCGCTCTACTACCTCGCGGTCATGCTCGAGGGGGGCGAGGATCCCCGCTTCATCGTCCGACGCATGATCGTGCTCGCATCCGAGGACGTCGGCAACGCCGATCCGCAGGCGCTGGCGGTGGCCACCGCGGCCGCGCACGCGGTCGAGCACGTGGGGATGCCCGAGTGTCAGTTCGCCCTCGCCCAGGCATCGATCTACCTGGCCCTGGCACCCAAGTCCGACGCGGCCAAGCGGGCGATCATCGCCGCCGGCCGCCACGTCCGCGAGCACGGCGCCGAGCTGCCACCCGACTACCTGCGCTCCGCGGCCTACCCCGGAGCCGCCAAGCTGGGACGTGGGCAGGGCTATGAGAACCCCCA
>JALYZC010000111.1 GCA_030945905.1 Actinomycetota bacterium | reverse complement strand
GGCTACCATCGCGGTCGATGGCCAGCGCAGAGCAGCGGCGCGAGGCGCTCAAGAGCGTCTACGAGCAGGCCCAGGGGTGCACGAAGTGCCCGCAGCTCGCCGCGACCCGCACGACGGTGGTGTTCGGGTCGGGCAACGCCGACGCCGACCTGATGTTCGTCGGCGAGGCGCCGGGGGCCAACGAGGACAAGCAGGGCCTGCCCTTCGTGGGCCAGGCCGGCAAGCTGCTCGAAAAGCTCCTGGCTGAGATCGGCCTGGAGCGCGGGGACGTGTTCATCGCGAACACGATCAAATGCCGCCCGCCGGGCAACCGCGACCCTCAGCCTGAGGAGATCGATGCCTGCCAGGACTACCTCCTGCGTCAGGTGGAGTTGATCGAGCCGCGGGTGCTCTGCACGTTGGGGAACTTCTCCACCAAGCTTCTGCGCGCCGACCTCACCGGCATCACCCGCCTGCACGGTCAGCCGGAGGTGCGCACGATCGGCCCGCGCGCCGTGCGCCTCTACCCGCTCTTCCACCCCGCGGCCGCGCTGTACACGCCGCGCATGCTGGAGACCCTGCGCGAGGACTTCGCCCGCATCCCCGAGCTCCTGGCCCTGCCGGCGCCCGAGCAGCCCGCGCCGTCAGAGGAGCCCGAGCTCGTCGTACCCGAGCCCGAGCTGGCGCCCAAGCCGGTGGCGACGACGGCGCAAGCAGCGACGCGGGAGCAGCTCGGCCTGTTCTGACAGGGGGCGGGCGCCCGAAGCGACGCCCGCCGGTCCAGACTGCCTACTCGTTGACTCCTCGATCGATCAGGAAGGCGACGCGGATGTGCGCGCGCCACTCGCTGAGCTCCTCGCCGCGCAGGCCCGTCGAGACCACGTCGACGGCCTTGATGTTGCGAAGCGTCAGCTTGGCGTCGGCGAGCGCGTTCTGCACCGCGTCGTCGGAGCTGGTGCTGGAGCTGCCCACCAGCTCGATGATCTTGACTACGGACATGCGGTCTCCTCTCCTCGTTGTCGTGGCGTGAACCTACCGCCTCCGGGCGTCAGGCGGTGGCGGCGACGTAGTACTGCGCGCCCAGAGGGACGCGCCGCAGGGCGTGCTCGAGGCGGGACTCGGCGATCTTGCGCAGAGGGAGGAAGAAGAAGAAGCGGCGCTCGGGCTCGCGCAGCCCGACCTCGCACAGCAGGCGCTCGGTGGCGTCCGCCCGCAGCAGGGTCACATCTTCGTCGAACGGGCAGCGGCTGACTGACACCCGGGTCAGCGGGTTGAGGGGGTTGTGCTCGAAGACCACGACCAGGCCGCCCGGACGCACAACGCGGCGCATCTCACGCGCGAAGGCCGCCCACTCCGCCGGCGGAACGTGGTGGAGCACGCAGATCGTGAAGGCCACGTCGACCGCGTCGTCCTCGAAGGGCATGTGCCCGCCCTCATAGGGCCGGTAGTCGACGGTGGGGTTGGCGGCGCGGGCCTGCTCGATCGCGTCCGCCGCGAGGTCGATGCCGTGCAGCTCGGCGAAGCGCCCGACGAGGAAGCGGTCGGTCACGCCGATGCCGCAGCCGACGTCGAGGGCGCGCAGCCCGGACGGGTCGCCGAGGCGGCGGGCGGCCAGCGAGACCAGCAGCTCCGCCTTGCCCTCGGCGAAGTAGTCGACGTCCCGGCCGCTCCAGGCGATGGCCTTCGCGACGTCCTCTCGGTAGGTGTCTGCGTGGTGGTCGAAGTCCCCGATCGATGCCGAGGGCGACTCTCCGGCCGCGCGTTGGGTCGCTGGGGTGCTCATGGGTGGAGGACGGCCGTGACGGGCGGCCGCGCGCCTGAGAGTAGCGGCTGCGCGCCCATCAAAGCCCCACGCGGTAGCGCAGCAGCGTCCACACGGCGATCACGCCGTCGCGCCAAGTGATCTTCTTGCCCTCCTCGTAGGTGCGCCCGAAATAGGAGACCGGCACCTCGTAGAGCCGCACGCCCTTGAGCAGCACCTTGGCGGTCACTTCGGGCTCGAAGCTGAAGCCCTCCGAGACGAGGGGCAGCGAGCGGATCAGCTCGCCCCGGAACGCCTTGTGACCCACCTCCATGTCGGAGATCGTCGTGTTGTAGAGGACGTTGGTGAGCAGCGAGAGGAAGCGGTTGCCGGCGTAGTGCCAGAACAGGTGCGCCCGCTGGGGCTGGCCGCCGCGCAGGCGCGTGCCGTAGACCGCGTCGGCGTGGCCGCTCATGATCGGTGCGAGGACGCGCGGAAGGTCGGCGGGATCGTACTCGCCGTCGGCGTCCTGGATCACCACCACGTCGCCGCGCGAGGCGTCGATCGCCGTCCGGATCGCCGCTCCCTTGCCGCGATTGGCGGGGTGGGCGATGACCCGCAGGCCGGGTATGCCGCCGTCCTGCTCGAGCCGTCGCAGGATCTCCGGCGTGCCGTCGCTGGAGCCGTCGTCGACCACGATGAGCTCCGCGTTGAGCCCCAGCCCGCTCACCTGCTCGAGCACCCCGGCGATCGTCGCCTCCTCGTCGTAGGCGGCGACCAGCACGCTCACGAGCGCCTGGCTGCCGAGGGCGCGCGGCGTGCCGTCGCTTGAGCTGTCGGGCTCGGAGGTCATGTGCCGGCCCCGGCGGGCGCCGGGGATCGTGAATACTCGCAGCCCATGTCGCCGCCACCGACCGACGCTCACCGCCCGCCCGCGGGGGCGGCCGACGAGCTATGGGACCTGGAGAACCTGGCGCGGGCTCGCCGCCTGTGCGCCTGGATGTTCGAGCAGTTCGCGCCCTTCGTTCGGGGCGAGGTGATCGAGGTCGGCGCGGGCATCGGGACCTTCAGCCACGAGCTGCTCGCGCGGGGAGCCGAGAGCCTCCTGCTCATCGAGCCTGCCGAGGTGTGCGCGGAGGCTCTGCGCGCTCGCTTCGGGGCCGATCCGCGCGTTGAGGTCGCCGCCGAGCTGCTGCCCGACTCGCCGGCGCTGCGCGAACGCGCCCGGCGGGCCGACTTCCTCCTCTGTCAGAACGTGCTCGAGCACATCCCCGACGAGGAGGCGGCGGTGGCGGCGATGGCGGCGGCGCTGCGGCCCGGCGGGCGCCTGACGATCCTCGTGCCCGCCCACCCGCGGCTCTACAACTGCCTGGACCGTCGCTACGGCCACGAGCGGCGCTACAGCCGCGAGCGCCTGGCGCGGATCGTCGGCGGCGCCGGGCTCGAGCTCAGCGCGCTGTACTCCTTCAACCTGCTCGGGGTCCCCGGCTGGTGGGTGAACTCGCTGCGCAGTGCGCCGGGCATCACGCCGGGGTCGCTGCGCGCCTACGAGGCGCTGGTGCGGGCATGGGCGCCGATCGAGCGCCGGGTGCGCCTTCCCTGGGGGCTGAGCCTGATCGCGCACGCCCGAGCCTAGGCTCGGCGCTACTCGTCGCCGGGCTCGGCGCCCCGGGCGTCGTCGCCCCCGGGGTCGCCCTCCTCCCGTTCCTCCTGGTTCTCGTCGTGGAAGGGCTCGATCTTCCCGTCGGGCATGGTCAGGTAGACCGTCTCCTCGTCCAGATAGGCCTCGCCGGCCTCGGAGCCGAGCGCCGCGGCGGCCAGGAAGGCGCCCCCGATGCGGTTGACGTCACGAACGATGCCGAGCTTGAACAGCGACTGCGTCTCGTTGGTGACCTCGCCGCGACCGGCGCGCAGCAGGATGCGAAGGTCCTCCCGGATGCCCAGTGCGGCGCCCACGATCGAGATGTTCTCCACCTCGTCCGAGGTGACCGCGGCGAGCGCCCGTGCGCGCCGGAGCGAGAGCCGTCGCAGCAGGAAGTGGCTGCCGCCGCGCCCGAGGACGACGGGGATGCCGTAGTCCTTGGCGCGGGCGACGTTGTAGTTATCGCCGCTGCTCTCGATCGCCAGCACGCGCACCCCGAGGTCGCGCAGCAGCAGGCACAGCCGCAGGCCCACGTTGCCCAGGCCGACGACGATCACGTGGTCCTTGCGCGGCACCGAGCGCGAGCCGACCATCGCGGTCAGCCGCCGGTCGAGCAGACGGTCGACCACGCCGGCGGTGAAGATCGCGGTGAACGCCAGCGCGGCGATCATCGCCAGCGAGGAGAACACCTTGAACCAGGCGGGGCCCTTGTCCACGTCCTGATTCGGCCCCACGGTGACGATCGTCTTCGTCGCCGCGTAGAACGCGTCGATGGGGGATTCGTGCAGCGTGATGCCGGTCGCGACCGCGTCGATGAGGAGCACGAGCAGGAAGCCGGCGAGCCCGGCCATGAGGATCCGCGCGCTCACCTCGAACGGGTTGATCAGCGAGCCGACGTTGGCCAGCATCCGTTCCGCGAAGCCCTGCCGGGAGGCCTCGACGGGACGGAGCTCACGTTTCTCGTCCCCGGCGTAGACCCCGAGGAACCCGTCGTCGCCTTCGGGTCGAACGAACAGCAGGTCCTCCTCAAAGCAGGCTGCGGCCAGCGCCGGCGCCGCCACGTCGGCCCGGGAGAGCGCCCGGGCGTTCTCGACGACGCGCTGGAGCTGGGCGGCCACGATCCGTCCGTGCACCGTGGCGATCAGCGGCACCCCGGGGCGCAGGTTTTCGACCACCAGCGCGAGCCGCAGCGACAGGTGGTCGTCCTTGGAGACGATGACCACCGAATCGACATCATCGCGCTCGAGGCCTTCGCGGATGCCGTCATCGTCGGGCTCGCGCAGCCGGGCCACCGCCGCGCCCGACCGCTGCAGCGCCCGCTCGGTCGCGTCGGCCAGCGAGCCTTCGCCGATGAGCAGGACGCAGGTGTCGGCGGGCTCCTCGGACGCGTCGTTCTCCCCGGCCATGGCAGCGCGCCATCCTAGGTTCGGCCCCGGACCGAACCTGCGCTCCAGACCCGTGCTCTCCCCGGTTCAGGCCGGGGCGGGCGCTTGGGCCGCGAGCCCCAGCCGGCGGGTGCGCAGCGCCAGCACCAGCATGCCCGCGGCGGCGATGGCCTGGGCGAGCAGCACCATGGCGGCAAACGGGGCGAGGCCGCTCGGCGCCGCGAGCAGGAGCAGCGGCTCGAGCGCGGCCACGGCGGCCAGCAGGAACACGAAGCGGTAGGCGAACAGCGCCAGCATGTACTGGACGGCCAGGTTGACCAGCGCGAGCAGGGTCATCGCCGCCCCCAGCAGCGCCAGCGCGCCCGACGCCTGCTCGAAGTCCGAACCGAGCGCGACGCGGAGCAGCAGGTCGGGGACGAGGGTGAAGACCAGCAGCGCCGGCACCGCGACCGCGGCCACGATGGCCACCGCCCGGGCGAGCACCGGACGCGGATCGCGCCCCTCGGCGGCACGGCGCGCCGCCTCGGGCAACAGGTACACGGCGATCCCGATGGCCACCCAGATCGCGACCTTCGCCGCCGTGGCGGCGCCCGCGTAGGCGCCCGCCGCCTTCTTGCTCGCCTGGTGGGCGATGAGGAAGATGTCGACGTTCTGGAGCAGGAAGACGAGCGTCAAGCCGGCCACGGGGGTTCGCGCGCCGGCGACCAGGCCCCACAGCGAACGCCGGCTCTCTCCGGTCGGTGCGCCCACGCGCCGGCGCAGCGCGCGCACGAGCACGGCCGAGGTGAGGATGTACGTGAGCGGCAGCCCCAGGAAGGCTCCGGTCACGCCGAGGCCGAGCCCGGCCAGCAGCAGCGCGAAGGCCAGCCGTCCCACGGCTTCGCCGGCGATCGACAGCCCCACGGGTCGGTATGCGTGCAGGCCGCCGAGCACACCGCGCGTCAGCGAGAGCATCAGCCAGAGCACGCCGGTGGGGAGCACTGCGGCCGCGGCCCAGGACTCCTCCACGCTCATCACCGCGGCCAGCTGGTGGCGCAGCAGGATCCCCACCGCCGCCATCGCGACCAGCACGATTCCGAGGCGGCGCAACCAGCTCGCCAGCGTTGCGCTCTGCTCGGCTCCGTCTCCCAGCCGCCCCAGGGCGACCTCGCGCGCCGTGGCCGCCTGGAGCGCGACGCCCGGGACGGCCAGGATGATCACGGCGGTGACCAGGCGGGTCAGCGACCCGTAGGAGGCCGCTCCGAGCACGTGCGCGAAAGTGGCGACGAACGCGGCCTGCACCACGTTGGCGGCCATCGAGGCCACCGCCAGGCCCGCGGCCTTGGCGGTCTGCGAGCCCCCCAGCGTCGCGCGCAGGTCCACGCTGCGCGGCGCCGAGGCCGACCGGCGGCGGCGGGCCCGCGACCCGGGTTGGTCCTCCTCGGGCTCCATCCCCGGACGGTATCGGAGGGTCCGCCGCGTCCGGGCGCCATCGGCGCCGAGGGGCGCGCTACAGTCTTGCCGTCATGCGGGCCGCACGCATCGCCGCCGTGCTCATGGGCCTTACGCTCGCGGTTCCGGGCGCTGCGTCGGGGCAGACCCCGTCCGGTCAGGGCGGGCAGGCGCCGGACACCGGTCAGAGCGCCCCGCCGCTGAGCACCTCGGCCCCTTCGAGCTCCGACGCCGCGCCGGCCGCGAAGCCCGCTGCCAAGCCGGCCGCGGCGCCTGCGCGCCGGTTGCCCAGTACGGGCGCCGACGCCGGCCTGCTCGCACTGCTCGGCACCGGGCTCGTGCTCACCGGAGCCGGACTGCGTTTGCGGCTGCGGGAGCTCTCCGCGCTTCCTGAGTGACCGCGCGTCCGCGGGTGCAGGAGACCGCGGGCCCGGCCGAGACCGAGGCGCTGGCCGCGGCGCTGGCCGCCGGGCTGGCGCCGGGCGACGTCGTCCTGGTGTCCGGCGAGCTGGGAGCGGGGAAGACCACCTTCGTCCGCGGCGCCTGCCGCGCCCTGGGCGTCGAGGGCCCGGTGGCCAGTCCCACCTTCACGATCGGCAGCCGCCACCGGGGGCGAGTGCCCGTCTCCCATCTCGACCTCTACCGCCTGCAGGCGGGCGGCGACGAGGATCCCGCGCTGCTGGCCGACTACCTGGGGCCCGACACCGTGGCCTTCGTGGAATGGCCGGAGCACGCGCCCTGGGCTCTGGAGGCGCCGGCGCTGACCGTCGCGCTCGAGCACCTGGGGGGCGACCGCCGGCGGGTCTCGGTGACGTGACGGTCCTCGCCTTCGACACGGCCACCCAGGCGACCGTGGCTGCCGTGCGCCGCCCCGACGGCGCTCACTTCGAGGCTCGCCACGACCCGGCGCCGGGCGAGCGGCCGGGTCACGCGACACGACTGCTCGCGGTGGTGGAGGAGGCGCTCGATCGGGCGGGCCTCGGCCTGGGCGACGTGGCTCGCATCGGAGTGGGGACGGGGCCGGGATCCTTCACCGGGTTGCGCATCGGCGTGGCCAGCGCGCGCGGGCTGGCCCAGGCGCTCGAGGTGCCGCTGGTGGCGGTGAGCACGCTGCGCGCGCTGGCCGGCGAGGCCGGGACCGCTTCGGGCTCGAGCCATGACGCAACGCGACCCGTTCTCGCGGTGGTCGACGCGCGCCGCGGCGAGGCGTTCGCCGCGGCCTATCGCGGCGGCGAGGAGTTGCTGGCGCCCGCGGCCATGACGCCCGCCGTCCTCGCCCGGGCCGTGGCCGGGCTGCCGGCAAGCCCGCTGGCGGTGGGGGAGGGCGCGGTACGATTTCGGGCAGAGCTACAGGCGACCGGGGCCGCGATCCCGGCGGACGATTCGCCGCTGCACCGCGTCGCCGGCCGGCATCTGGGCGACCTTGCCGCCGCGGGCGACGCCGTCGGGCTCGAAGCGGTGCTCCCGTTCTACCTGCGCCCCCCCGATGCCCAACGCCGACGACGCCCCCGCCCGTGACCCATCCTCCCTTCGACATCAGGCGCCTCTCCTACTCCGACCTGCCCCAGGTCATCGCCATCGAGCGGCGCTCGTTTCCGACCCCATGGTCGCTGGCCATGTTCGTGCTCGAGCTCTCCAAGCCGTCGGGCATCTGCCTGGCCGCGGTCCGCGACGAGGTGCTCATCGGCTACCTCGTGTGCTCGCGCTATGACCGCATCTGGCACATCATGAACGTGGCCGTCGACCCGACCATGCGCCGGCAGCGCATCGCCACCGAGCTGATCACCCGGCTGCTGGACCGCGTGGGGGACACCAGCGCCCAGTACACGCTGGAGGTGCGCCGCTCCAACCAAGACGCGATCGCGCTCTACGAGCGCTTCGGGTTCCGCGCCGCCGGCCTGCGCCCGCGCTACTACCAGGACAACGGCGAGGACGCCCTGATCATGTGGCGCACCCCCGCCACGCTGAACGGCTCGCTCGACGATGTGCCCGGCGCCGCCCGGGCGCGCCGGTGATCCTGGCGCTCGAGACGAGCTGCGACGACACCTGCGCGGCCGTCGTCGACGACGCGGGGGTGATCCATTCCAACGTGATCTCCTCGCAGGGCGTGCACGACGAGTACGGCGGGGTGGTGCCCGAGCTGGCCTCCCGGCACCACGTCGAGCTGGTCAACCCCGTGGTCGACGATGCGCTGGCCCGCGCCCGGGTGGGCTGGGGGGAGATCGATCGCATCGCGGTGACCCAGGGCCCGGGCCTGGTGGGGGCGCTGCTCGTCGGGGTGCAGACCGCGAAGGCGCTGGCCGCCGCGCGGCGGCTGCCCCTGGCCGCGATCGATCACCTCCAGGGTCACGTGTCCGCGGCCTTCCTCGCCCCCGATCCGCTGGAGCCGCCGTTCGTGTGCCTGATCGCCAGCGGGGGCCACACGCTGCTGGCCGAGGTGCGCGACCGCGGCAGCTATCGCCTGCTCGGGCAGACCCTCGACGACGCCGCCGGCGAGGCCTTCGACAAGGGGGCGCGGATGCTCGGCCTCGGCTACCCGGGAGGGCCCGCGCTCGAGCGCCTGGCGGCCGACGGCGACCCCGCGGCGTTCCAGTTCCCGGTGGCCGGCGGCGTCCGCGGCCTCGACTTCTCCTTCGCCGGCGTGAAGACCTCGCTGCTCTACCGGCTGCGCGAGCTGGGGGAGGAGGAGTCCGAGCGCCGGCGCGCCGACCTGGCGGCTTCCTATCAGCACGCCATCGTCGAGGCGCTCGTGGTGCGGGTACGGCGGGCGCTGGAGCACACCGGGCTCGATCGGCTGGCCCTGGGCGGGGGGGTGGCGGCCAACGGGCTGCTGCGCTCCCGCGCCGGCGAGCTGGCCGGGGAGGTGCACGTTCCGCCGCGAGAGCTGTGCACCGACAACGCGGCGATGATCGCGGGCGCTGCTCGCTTCGTGCAGGCGACCCCCTACCCGGACTACCTGGGCCTGGACGTCTACGCCACCGGCGAGCGATGAGGCGCGTGACGCTCTACTCGCGGCCGGGCTGCCATCTCTGCGACGACGCTCGGGCGATGCTCGAGCGGGCCCGGCTGGAGCGGCCGTTCGCGCTGGACGAGGTGGACATCGAGTCCGACGACGACCTGTTGCGGCGCTACCTCGAGCGCATCCCGGTGATCGCCCTCAACGACGAAGAGGCCTTCGACCTGGTCGTCGACGAGTCGGCCCTGCGCGAACGGCTGCTCTCGCTAGAGTGAACGGGGCATGAGCTCCCGCGATCTGGACGTGGACCCGGACGCCGGCGGGAGCTCTCCCATCGGGGGCGAGCGTCTGTCGCTCGGTGTCGCGGCGCGCCTCTCGCGCTACCTCCAGGTGCTCACGCAGGCGCGCAAGATGGGCAAGGAGACGATCTCCTCGCAGGAGCTCTCCGACTACACGCACGTCAACTCCACGCAGATCCGTCGCGACCTCTCGGGCTTTGGCAAGTTCGGCAAGCGGGGCGTGGGGTACAACGTCGAGGCGCTGCTCGGCCAGATCCGCAAGATCCTGCGCACCTCGGGCCAGCACAACATCGCCCTGTTCGGCGCCGGGCACCTCGGCCAGGCCATCGCCAGCTCGGACATCTTCGCCGACCACGGGTTTCGCATCGTGGCGATCTTCGACGTCGACCCAGAGAAGGTGGGCCAAGAGGTGGGCGGCCACACCGTGCGCGCCCCCGACGAGCTGGGGAGCCTGATCGAGAACGAGGACATCGTCGTCGCGGTGCTCGCGGTCCCGGGCACGGCGGCCCAGACCCTGGCCGACGCGCTCGTCGAGGCCGGGGTGAAGATCATCTTCAACTACTCCGAGGCGCTGCTCCAGGCGCCGCCTGAGGTGACGGTGCACACCTCCAGCCCCGCGGTCGACCTGCTCTACGCGCTCTACTTCTATCTGACCTAGCGGTCCCGTGGCCCCGGCGTGAGCCTCGACATCGACATCGCGCGAGAGACCTTCGAGTCCTCCAGCGACCTCACCGTGGGTATCGAGGAGGAGTTCGGGCTGCTCGATCCCTCCACGCTCTCGCTCGTCGGTCGCTACGAGGAGCTCCGGGACGCCGCCGAGGCGGCCGACCCGGTGCTGGCGGACTCGATCGCCGGCGAGCTGATCGCTTCGGAGATCGAGATCCGCTCGGGCCGTGGCGAGGACTTCCCCGACGCGATCGCCCGCCAGCGTGACCGGCGCCGGCGCCTGTTCGCCCTGGCCACCGAGCGGGGGGTGGCGCTGAGCGCCACCGGAACGCACCCGTGGGCGGACTACCGCGAGCAGCGCATCATCGACACCGAGCACTACCGCAGGCTCGATCAGGAGCTCGGCTACGTGGCGTGGCGCAACAACACCTTCTCGCTGCACGTGCACGTCGGCGTCCGGGGGGC
>JALYZC010000077.1 GCA_030945905.1 Actinomycetota bacterium | reverse complement strand
ATTGGTTGGGTTTGAGGATGGAGTTGTAGTGTTGGCGGAGTTTGTTGTTGTCGCCGAAGAGGGGTGGGTAGCCGATGTGGATGTGGTCGGCGTGGTCGCCTTGGGCCCAGGCGTAGGGGACGCCGGCGTATTGCATGAGGCTGATGAGTTGGTTTGGTTGCATGGTGCCTTGGAGGGTCATGATGCGGCGGTTTGTGATGTCGGTGATCGACCCGGGGCCTTGGTGGCCGATGATGGGGATCCCGTTGATTTTGGCGATGTCCACGGCGTCGCCGTAGGAGTGTTCTGAGATGGCGCCGCCACCGGCGATGTAGAGGCTGTGCCCGCATTTGAGGGTGGAGACGTAGGGGCGTAGTCCGGAGGCGGCGAGGAACTCCATGAGGGCGAGGACGCGGTGGTCGATGATGTGGGCTTGGATGTCGCTCTTGCCGCAGTCATAGATCTCGATGCGGGGGTCTGAGAGCACCCGTTTTTCCAGTTGGGCCTTTGACATCAGCAGGATCTGCCCGATGGAGGGGCTCTTCGCGTCACGACCCCAGAACGGGTTCTTATCCGACGCGCGGTAGACCGCGGTGGCTTCCAGCAGCTTCCACCCGTCAAGGATCGGCTTGGGATCCACCTGGGGAGCGCCGCGGCCGGTCGGACGCAGCGAGAACCCGACATGCGGCGCCAGCTGGTTATCGGTGCGATCAATGCGCCCCAGGATCGTCCCCGCGATCACCTGCGCACCGGGCTTGAGCGCCTTAAAGCTCACATCAGAACGCTTGAGCCCCAACACCTTGCCCACATAGGAATCAAACGTGTCATACCCAGCCACCGGACGACCCGAGCCCAACAACTGCTGATCACCACCCGCCCGATACGCCGACGACCGACCCGGATGCGCAAACAACCGCTCCTTCGAGGGCTGGGAACTTCGACTGGCTGTCTCGGGGGTCTCGCGCCGACTGGCTGTCTCGGGGGTCTCGCGCCTCGGCGGGACAGACCACCAGGGGACCGCGGGACGCGGCGACGCGATCCGCGCCAGCCGGCTCGTGGTGACGGTCCGGCCAGACGGGATATCGGACCACCAGGGGACGGCGGGCCGCGGCGACGCCATCCGCGCGTGCCTGCCGGCGCTGGCCGCCTGGGTCGGCGCCGCGTCCTTGATCGGCAGCTCCCGGTCGGTCTTGAGCTGCCCCTCGGATGGCTCGAGCGCCGGCTGCTTCGGGGCAGGATAAGAGCGTGCGACCTTGCCCAAATGCGCATAGGTGTAGCGGTTGCCATAGACGTCTTCGAGAACCACGTAGCGTCCGCGCGTGCGGTTGCGTCCGACGCGGCGGATAATCCCGTCGTTGACCGCGACCACGGGCGCTCCCGACCGCGCGAAGATGTTGACCTCCCGCCGTCCGGGCTTGGCGTTCACGGCGACCGCGGCGTTGAGCGAACGCACGCGGCGCGTCGCCCGCTTCTCGTCGAGGCCATCGGCGTATCTCGCCCGGGCGCCTACCGGGAAGCGGCCCTGGGTGAGCCCGGTGAGCGAGCCGATGAGATCGGCGGGGATGGCGCTGATCAGCCTGGCGCGCAGCATTACCGACTGCACGTACCAATCCGCGTGGTTGTAGGCGAAGACCGCCTTGTTGATGTCCCTGTCCCCGCCGGCGGCCCTGAGATAGCGCGCCGCGGCGAAGATGGCGTCGACCGGGTTGTAGGGGTCTTTGGTCCGGTCTCCGTTCGCGTCCACCCCGAACGCCTGCCAGCTCGAGGAGATGAACTGCATCCAGCCCAATGCGCCCGCCGAGGAGACCGACAGGTTCCTCCCGTAGTCGGTCTCGATCTCGTTGATCGCCGCCAGCAGCTGCCAGGGGATCCCGTACTCGGTACCCGCCGCTTGGTAGATCGGCAACAGAAACGGCGGTATCCGGAAGCTATCCAGGAGGAAGTTGGGCACCGCGGCCGGGGCGGTGAAGGTGGAGATCGAGGATGAGGGGGGCGTCAAGGTCCATGGCGTGGCGTTGCTGCGCGCGAGGTTCGGCTTGGCCTTGGGGGGGGTGGGCTTGGCCCTATGGGAGGTGGGCCTGGTCCGGGGCCGTGGCTTGAGCCTGACCGGGCCGCCGGCCGCGGGGGTCCTCCCGTTCTCCTGGGAGTGGAGGACCGGCTGCGTGGGCTTGTGCTGCGGCTTGGCCGGCTTGTCCGGGTGCGGGGACGCCGCTGCCGGCGGCGTCGGGGTCAGGGGTGGGGATGACCCGGGCGGCGGTGGAGGAACGGGCGAGAGCTCGGGCGCGGGAGCCGGACCCGTCGCCCCGGGGGCCGGTGTCTGATCACCCGGGGTGCAATGCGTGCCGTCGGGAAGCAGGCCCGTGGGCGGACACGGTGGCGCCACCGGGGCTCCGGCCGCCGCCGAAGCCGAGGAAGTCGGAGCACCGGGGACGGGGCCCCCCTGGGCGGCCGCCGTCTCCTCGCCCGCCAGCGACCCCGGAGCGAGCGACATCGGAGCGAGCGACATCGGGACGAGCGCGGCGATGGCCAGCCCCACGCCGACGAGGGAGAGCGGGCGTCCGCGGCGCCGGGTGACCACCTCGAGCAACCGAGGATCGCAGAGCTCTCGCTTGTGCACGTCGGGCAACCCAATGAGCAGATCGCCGCCGGTATCCAGGGCGAAGGCGCTTCGGTCATCGACGAGAACTCGCAGCTCGACGGCGAAGCCGAGGTGCCAGCGCCATTCCCCGGTTGGCCCCCGGACCGACCAGCCCATGGGATCGGGCAGCGCCGCGGGGCGCAGCGTCCCTCCCGGATGACTGACGACGAGCTGCGGGCAACCCGGCTCCGCCGCCGGGCGCCTAACCCATGCCCCCTGGACGCGCACCAGACCGATGTGTTCGCCGGCCACCACATACTCGAAATGCTCGAGTGCGAAGCCGAGCGCATGCGGCGACGTGGCCCCGAGAAGACGGGCACGGGCAGCGTGCGCCGGATCGGCGCTCGCCGCAGACCATGGCAAGGCTGACATAAGGATTCTCTTGACCGGAGGGCGTCGTGGAAAAGTTCGACCTCCTAAGTGATCGGCAACGACGCCGGCATCCTGTAATGGAGCGCGTCGACGAGCACGCACGCTGGAAGCGTGGAAGGCGGCCGACGTAACACGATAGCCCAGGCGGCACCCGGACCGGAGCAGGTCACGGCGGGCTCGACCCGTGCGACGGCTAGGATCGCGGGTCACCGGCCGGCCCGACGAAGGAGGTGCGCATGCTCAAGCCGACGCTGGGAGCCGTGGCGCTCACCGTCGTTCTCGCCGGCCAGACCGGTTGTTCGGGCAAGGTCGGCGCCGGCGACGTGGAGAAGAAGGTCAACAAGACCCTCTCGGCCCAGGTGGGTCAGAAGGTCAAGACGAAATGCCCCGGCAAGCTCGAGGCCAAGAAGGGCAAGTCCTATATCTGCGCGGTCACTGCCGCTGACGGCAGCCGGACAAAGATCAGGGTGAGGATGCTCGACGACGGCGGCAAGTTCGACTTTCAGGGAGCCGGCTCCGCCGGGTAGCTGCGGCGCGCCCGTTGCGCCGCAGCGCTAGTTCGCGAAGTCGGCGGTGAAGACGGCCGGTCGACCCCGCCGCTTGGTGGCCCGTCCCACCCCGATACGGCGCAGCCGCGGCGTGAGCAGGACTGCCCGATGTGCCGGCGAATGTATCCAGTCGTAGACCACGGTTCTGGCATCGTTGCCCCGTCCTGGAGGTCCATAGAGCAGATCCAGCGTCTCCCCGACCATGCTGGCGCGCACGTAGTGCTTGATGCGCCGGTTCCACGAGCGGCCGTTGAGCGTGTTGTGGGCGTAGTAGCGACGGCGAAGCATGTCGCGCGAATGTTCGCCGGCGGCACCCGTGAGCGCACGGCTGGGACTCAGGGCGCGCAACCCGTGCTCGGCGCGGAAATGGTTGATGCCCACGAGCACCTGGTACTCCGACCCATCCAAGAACTCCGGATGCCCGACGCCCTGCGCGCTCGAAGCCACCAAGCCCCACACCAGGCCGATCGCGAGCAACAAGGCGCATGTGCGGCCGATGATCCGCCATCGAGCCGCGTCTGCCCGGCCGAGCACGAAGTGCGGCCGTGCCTGTCCCGCTGACACTCCCATTCCGTCCCCGTGCACGAAGCCTCCCTCAACCGCCCGCAGGCGAATAGCCTGCGGCGTTCGGATGAACATCCCCTGGTCGCGCCTACGGGGTTAGCTGACGGGCTCGCACCGGCATAGGCCGGCGCTTCTCACGGAACACCGCGAGATTCGCCCCAAACATGGTTCCCCCGCCCCCCAGCTATAGGCTGGGAACTCGGCGTGAGCGCCAACCTAGCATCTCAACTACATGGATGCCAACCCGTTTCGCCGCAGGCAGGGGTGAGTTCGGGTGAGGCGAGGGTGAGGGCGCGGCACGGCCTGCGACGCCGCGCCCTCACGTCGATCAGGTGCTACTTATCAGTTGAAGCCCACCGCGGCCAGATTGACCGCGCTGACCGTCACGGTGGCGCCCACGCAGCCGTTGACCGCCCGCGCGGTCAACGTCTTCGCGCCGGTGCCGAGGATCGATCCCTCGGGTCGCAGGCCGATGGTCTGAGGTTGACCGCCGTTGTCCGACGTCGTGGTGCCCATCGCGACGATCGTGCTGCCGTCCAGGACATCGATCGTCAGAGCCTTGCACCCGGCTGGGGTGGTGACTGTGGCCTGACCGAGAGCGGCGTCGACCTCGTTCGAGGTCGCCGTCCACGAGGTCCCGGCGAGCGTAAGCGCGGTGCCCGGGGCGACGTTCGGCGCGATCGCCTGGGGTCCGGACAGGGTGGCGCGCGTTCTCACCGCCCTGGCCGGCGGGCCCGTCCCGGCCCGCAGGTAGTTCTTGGCGCCCACCGTCATCTTCACCGTCGTAACGGCTCCGTTGCGGATCTGACCGTTGCCGACGCTCAGCAGCGGGACGCGGGTCACCGCATATGACGTCCCTCCCAGTGCGACGAACAGGGCGACCAGTGCCACCGCGTGGTGGCGCAGAAACTTCGTTGCCTTCCCGTACACCCAAGCCTCCTTGTGAGAAATGCAGTTCGCCACGAATACCGCAAGCGGACGCGAAGTTTCGCCGCTGCAAGCGATCGCCCGCGGGCGCCATACTGAGACGGTGTCGCAGGAGAACGTGGACCGGGCAAGGCGAACCATCGAGGCCTTCGCTCGAGGGGACCTCCAAACCGCGCTTCAGGACGTTCGCATCGAGGTGCGCACCCACCGTCTGGCTCCGCTGCCCGACCCGAGGACCTTTCGCGGTCCCGCCGGCATGTTGATGGCGTGGAGGGACTGGAGCGCGGGCATCGAGGACCTCGAAGTGACGGTCGGAGAGCTCATCGATGGCGGGCACAGCGTCGTGGCCGAGATCGGTCGGCGAGGACGGCGAAGCGACAGCGGCGAAGAGGTGGAGGAGAAGTTCTGGTTCGTCTACACGTTCTTCGAGGGCGAGCTGGTCCAGCAGGACATGCTTGCCAGCAAGCGCCAGGCCCTCAAGGGCGTCGCCATGGCACAGGACTAAAGGCTGCCCGTGCCCCCCGCTCCCGGCCATGCAGCCCTCACGGCCGGCGCCATGGGCGGTGCAGGGCTCGAACCTGCGACCTCCTGCGTGTAAAGCAGGCGCAGAAGAGTTAGGATTGCGAAACTTCGCGCATTTTCGGTGCTTTTCAGGCTAGTTGCATCGGGTTGGAGCCCCCGTGTGGGGAACACGCTGGGGAACACGGCTGGTACGCTGACGAAGTGAATGGAGCGCACGAGGTCGCGCCCAACGGTCATTTGCAGGTCATCGGCGGCCGCGGCAACCGGCGCTGGCGTGCCTTCTGGTGGGATGCCGATGGTAAGCACTCCCGCGTGCTTGGGATGGCATGGGCGCAAAATTCTGGCAAGCGGACGCCCCGGGGCGCGATCATCTGGCACTCCGCCGATGGGCGCAAGCCCAACTCCTCATATCTAACGCCGAAGGAGGCCGAGGTCGAGCTGCGGCGGTTGCTCGAGCACGAGGCGGTCAGGCTTCCGACGCCGCGGAAGGGCACTGGCGAGCTCGTGACGTTCGCCGACGCGGCGGAGGCTTGGCTTCGCCACGGCGAGCGCAAGCGAAATCTCAAGCGCTCGACGCTTCGCGACTACCGCCAAGTGCTCGATACCTACCTACTCCCCCTTAGCGATGACGCGAAGGACGCCGAAACGCCGTACGGGCGCGCGCCGTTCGCGACCATGGCGCTGCGCGATCTGCGCCCGGAACAAGTCAAGGCGTGGTATGACGGTCTGCCCTACGGGCGCACGACCGAGAAGCTTCTAATGGTCACGCGCGCGATCTTCGCGCACGCACGCACGCGCGCCTGGATCGGGCACGACCCTACCGACGGAATCGAGCGCCACCAAGTGCAGTACTCGGGCGACTATGACTTCTACAGTCGAGAGGACATCGACGCGCTCGTGGGCGCCGCTGCGAACCATCAAGACGCCGCCGTGTTCCGAACCGCGGCGATGACGGGCTTGCGACGCGGAGAGCTGGTCGCCCTGCGCTGGCGCGACATCGACTTCCGCGGTCAGGCGATCCGCGTGCGCGCCAACTACAGCTTCGGCCAGCTCGTCACACCCAAGTCGGGCAAGATCAGAAGCGTCCCCCTCGTGCCCCAGGTCGCCCAGGCACTCGCCAGCCTCGGCCAGCGCGAACACTTCACCCGCGACGACGATCCCGTCTTCGTCGGTCAGGTCGGCCAGCATATGGATGCAAGCGCCCTGCGGCGCCGCTACACAGAGGCCGTCAAGCGCGCCGGACTGCGCCCACTGCCGTTTCACTCCCTGCGCCACTACTTCGGCTCGGCAGCAGTTAATCGCGCCACACTCGTCCAAGTACAAGCGTGGATGGGGCACGCCCACATCCAGACCACGGCGCGGTACCTGCACGCCAAAAGCCAAGCCGACGATGCCGCCCTCCTCGCCACCGCGTTCGCCCAGGCCGATCCTCAAATTCTCACGGACCCCGCTCGGGTCCGCTAACGCGGACTCGGACTGCATGGAGTCGAACACCGGCCTTCGAACATGGCTACCGGCAGCCTTGTTATGTAGTCGATCGCACCGCCTGACGAGGCGATAGGCTCGAATGAGCATGCTGTGAGCAGGGAGCTGGGGACGGTGAGGCGATACTTGCCCTGAAGGCCAACATGTGGCAACCACGTCAGGCTGCGAAGAATGGCCCTATCAACGGCGGGCTACCTGGTGCCCTCTGGCCGCGACCAGCGGTCTTAGTGTTGCGGCTCGGAAGTTCGCGCAGGTATTGGGCGGACACACTCGCTCGGCCGCGGAAAGCAAGCGCGAGGTCGGCGCCGGCCCGGACGACCCCGCCTCGTCTACACCGGGCACGCGGCGGACCGGGAACCTGGGCGCTCGCACCTGGGCGGAAGCGAGCTTCCTCATTTCCGCGCATTCCGGATATGTCGGTCGGTGACGCCGAGATACGCGTACAGTCACGAGAGCAGGTGTTGCGGCCAGAGCCTGCCCTATCGGGCTTCGGGACGACGGACGCGAGTCTCCCTTTGCGCTTATTAGGAGAGTGGTTCTCCTGGGAAGCGGACTCCGAAGCGCTGGATGAGATCGGGCACGCTGTCGGGGTTCATCTC